>JBEKOV010000191.1:0-22293 GCA_049521415.1 Chthoniobacteraceae bacterium | reverse complement strand
TCCGCAGTCGTGTGCCCCTTTTCTCTCGCCGCTATGATCCGCTCCCGCAGATCAAGACTGTAGGTTCGCATCCACCTACCATACCACTCTTTGCCTCAGATTAAATAGAAAATGCTCTAGATTGCCGGCACTCAGGGCCGTACTGCCGGTTAACGTCAGCGCGGCGGGTCCCGTCAAGTACAGACCCACCGTGGAAGTTATCTCACCGGCGATGGTCGCATCGCTGTTCATCGTCACGTTGCTTCCCGTCAAAGTCACCGTTCCGCTTTGGAGAAGGTAAGGTCCAGAGGCAGAAAAAGTCAGCGAGTCGGCGTCCGGATTGACCACCGTGACCGTTCCTCCTGTGCCGCTGAATACGGCATCGTTGCTGTCTGTCCACGTAGTCTGGCCGGGATTCCAGTTGTCGGTAACCGTGTCCCACGTTCCGTTTCCGCCCCCGCCGGCCGGATTCCAGGTTTCGGTCGCGGAGCGAGCGTCAAAGGAAGCCGATAGAAGAAAAGCGCCAGCCAGCAGTGCCCGGGCAAGGTATCCCGAAGCGGGCAGGAGCCAGCCGTCCGCGCGTTGAGGACCACAAATCGGTTGTTCCATACGTCTTGCGGTTTTCGTTCGGGCACCGCGAGTCCAATGGCTGCATAAAGCCCAAATGCCTCAGGGACGCGATCTGCGTCTATCTATTAAGGCACCCCATCTTATGTCAATTTGTAATAATATTATACCACACAAACAGTCCATGTCGTGTGAGGAAAATGGTCAAGAAAAGGCTTGGTATGGGAGTTTTGCCCTGCCACTCGATAGGGACACAAAATCAACCCTTCCAAGCCGGAGCCATTTTGCCGCACTCCGGTAGATTTGCAATTTCATCCCATCACATCTGGCGCTGAGTTGGGTGTGGTTCACCAGCCGGATACGCTCAGACGGATACCCCGCGCCGGCGGGACGGGAAGCGTTGCGGGTGGGGGGGCTGCACCAAAGAGTTGAGCCGGCGTGAAGCCGACGAATCAAAGTTGATAGAAGGAGAGGATCGAGACGGTTGCCAGGACGGCGAGCGCGGCGGCGTAGCCGGGCTCGAGGGTGAAGCGGTGGAGGCTTGCGTGGACGAAATCGGGCGCGGAAATAATTTCCGGATGAAGGTCCGCATCGAGGCGGATGCGAATTTCGCGCGGATCGAGCGACAGACCGCTGCCCGCCGCTTTGAGCATCGCTTCCTTCAACGTCCATAGCTGAAAGAAATAACCGGGCTGGTCGGCGGGTGGGAGGGCCGCGAGGTCGCTGATTTCGTCGCTGGCCAGGATGTCCGGGGCGATTTCGGCGCGGGGGAAATCGGGATCGATCAACTCGATGTCGATGCCGAGCGGGTCATAGCGCGAGATGGCGATCGCGGCGAGGCCGCGCGAATGGGAGAGATTGAACTGCCAGCCGGAAACGCCGGTGAGCGCGGGTTTCCCCTGCGGCTCGTAACGGAAAACGAGCTTGTCCGGCGGTACGCCGGTATAGCGGCCGAGCAGGATGCGCAGACCGGCGCGGCACGAGGTGAACCGGGCCTGCTCCGTCTCGAAGGTGAATCGGCCCGCGCGCTCGCGCTCCGCCGCGGAGAGGATCGTGCGCAGCGGCTCGATGGCGGCGTTGGTGGAGGCGAGAGCGATCTTCCAAACGTGCACTTCGCCGGCGCGCATCGCGTAACTTTGGGGAGCGGACGGAAATTTTTCAGGCATGATCTTCCAGGAGGCACTCGCGGATTCTTTCCGAGACGACGGGCAGGTTCCCGCCCTGGAGGGAGGAGAAATGGCCGCCGGGCACCTGGATGATTTTAAGCTGAGGCATCACGGAAGACCAGCCCGCCGAAGGATCGAGCATCGGCATTTCGCCAGGCCAGAGGAGGTGCGCGGGACCGCGATACGGGCGGGGAACATAGGCGGCGCAGGCCTCGTGATAGATCTGTCCGATATCGACACCGGCGGCCTCGGGCTGGAGCGTGTCCATGTCTGAAGCGGCGGGGGCGGGGCGCGGCAGCATGAGGCCGAATGCCTTGCGCACGATGCGGGCCGCCTTGCGTACGATGCGCCGCGGCTGCTCGGAGGCCGAGGCGGGGGTGGCGGCCGCATCGAGCTGGCGGCTCCATGCGGCGCGAGCGAAGAGGATGCGCTCGCGCCATTTCAGGAATGAGCGGGTCCTGCGCGGATCGTCGCCGGGCAGCAAACCGATGAGGCGCTTGAGCCAGGAGAATTCAGTATTCGAGCCATCGACCGAGAGGAGGACGAGGCTCGATACCGATTCGCCCGCGGCCTCGAGCTGGCGGGCCATTTCAAAGGCGACCAGCCCGCCATTGCAGAAGCCGCCGAGGAGATAAGGCCCGTGCGGGCGGACCTGCCGCACGAGTTCGACGCGCGCGGCCGCCATCTCCTCGATCGAGTGCGGCGGCTTGTCGTGAACGCCGTGCGGATCGATGGCGAAGAAAGGCCTATCCACGCCGATGGAGCGCGCCATTTTCACGCAGTAGAGGCCGCCCTCGACGAAATCGCCATGCAGGAAAAAGAGCGGCGGGAGCGCGCCCTCCGATTGGACCGGCACCATGGCCGAGGAGGTGATGGCCTCCGGACGGCGGGCGGCGGCGGCAAGATGGCGGATCGTGGCGTCCTCGAAGAGAACGCGCGGCGGGATTTTGATGCCGGTGACCTTTTCGACTTGCGAGAGCATCCGGATGGCGAGCAGCGAGTGGCCGCCGAGGTCGAAGAAATCGTCGGTGACGCCAATGGGCCGACGGCTGAGAAGTTCCTCCCAAATCTCAATGAGTGAGGCTTCCATCCATGTGCCGGGCGTCTCGGGCTCGCGGTCTGGCTCGACGAGCGGGGCGGCGGCGAGGGCGGCGTGGTCCACTTTTCCGTTGGCATTGAGCGGCAGGGTATCGAGGAATGCAAATGCCGCGGGCACCATGTACTCGGGCAGGGATGAGAGGAGATGCTCGCGCAACTCCGACGAAGCGGGCGGCGGGCCCGGCTGAGGCACGACATAGGCGGCGAGCTGTTTCTGGCCGGTGGAATCCGGGCGCGCGATCACGACGGCCTGTCGCACGCGGGGATGGCGGGCGAGGGCGGTTTCGATTTCTCCCGGCTCGACGCGGAAGCCGCGAATCTTGACCTGGTTGTCCGCGCGTCCGAGGAATTCGATCACGCCATCGTCGAGCCACCGTGCGAGATCGCCGGTCTTGTAGAGGCGGCCAGTTGAATCGAAGGGATCGGCGATAAAGCTGGCGGCCGTTGCTTCTTGATCATTGAGATAACCGGCGGCGATGCCGGGGCCGCCGAGGTAAAGCTCGCCGGCGATGCCGGCGGGCACCGGCTCGAGGGCGCGGTCGAGGATGTAAGCGCGCGTGTTCGAGATGGGGCGTCCGATTGGAATGGCGGTGGAATCGGGTGGCACGTCGTTGACCTCATGGCACACGGCGAAGGTCGTGGCCTCGGTGGGGCCGTAGCCGTTGACGAGATGCAAGGGGCGCGCCGCGTGGAGGACGGCGCGGGCGGCCTCGGGATGCAAGGAGTCGCCGCCGGCCACGAGGTAGCGGAGCGAGCCGAACGCGCCTGGAATCTCTCGCGCGAGATGATGGAAGAGCGGAGTCGTGAGGAAGAGAATCGAGATTTGCCGCTCGCGGAGAAAGGCGGCCAGCTCCCGCGGGGAAAGGAGCGTCTCCCTGGGGACGATAACCAGGCGCGCGCCGTGCAGCAGGGCGCCCCAGATTTCGAAAGTGGAGGCGTCGAACGAGGTATTCGAGGCGTGGGCGACGGCATCGCCGGGGGTGAACTCGATGTAATTGGTATTGATAACGAGGCGGCTGATGCCGCGATGCACAACGCGCACGCCCTTTGGCACACCGGTCGAGCCGGAGGTGAACATCACGTAGGCGACGTCACCGGGCATGCCGAGATTGGGCGGAGGCGGCTCGGAGGGGGAAGCGAAGTCGATGGAGAACCACGAGACGCCGCCGCCGATCGCGGGCGGGGCGCCTTCACCGATCAGGACTTTTGCGCCGGATTCGCGCAGCATCACATCGATGCGCGGCTTCGGATAAGAGGGGTCGAGCGGGACATACGAAGCGCCGGCTTTCAAGATGCCGAGGATGCCGACGATGAGCCGGGCAGAGCGGGGCAGGCCGATGGCGACCGGATCGCCCGGTTTCACGCCATTGCGGATCAATTGCGCGGCGACGCCATCGGAGAGCCGGTCCAGGTCGCCGTAGGTCATCCGGTGTGTCCCCTCCTCGATTGCGACGGCGGCGGGATTGAGCCGCGCCTGCTCGCGGAAGAGGGTGTGGACGGTGCGGTCGGCGGGGTAAGGGGCCGCGGCGCCGCTCCAGTTGCGGAGGATGCGGTCACGTTCGCGCGGGAGCACGAGGGGCAGTGAATTGATGCGGGTATCGGGTTGGGCGGCCATGCCCGCGAGGAGGGTCTCGTAATGGCCGGCAATGCGGCGGACCATCACGGGATTGAACAACGCTTTATCGTAAACAAGCGCCGCCTTGACGGCACCGCCGACGTCGCGGAGGTGAAGCATCAGTTCGAACTTGGCCTTCGATTCCTCGACCGGGATCGGCTCGACGCCGCCATCCGGGGTGCGCCAAGTTTTTTCCTCGCCGCTGACCAGCACGAACATCACCCGCAGGAGCGGGTTCCTGCCCGGCTCGCGAGTGGGCTGAAGCTCCTCGATCATCATGTCGAACGGGAGGTTTTGATGAGCGAAGGCGTCGAGGGAGCTGTCGCGGACGCGGCGGAGCGCCTCTCGGGCGGTGGGATTGCCTGAGAGGTCGGTGCGGAGCACGAGCGTATTGAGGAAGAAGCCGATGAGCCCTTCCGTTTCGGTGCGGCCACGGTCGGAAATCGGGGAGCCGACGGCGATATCCTCCTGGCCGGTGTAGCGAGCGAGGAAGGCTTTCCAGCCGGCCAGGAGCGCCATGAAGAGGGTCACATTTTCGCGCTGGGCCAGCAGGCGGACGGCGGCGGTGAGGCGCTCTGGCAACTCGAACGAGAAAGTGGCGCCCTCGGGAGGATGGGAGGGCGCGCGGCGTGGAAGATGCGGCAGATCGAGCGGGGTGAGGCCGGCGAGGCGCTTGCGCCAATAGGCGAGTTCCCGGTTGAGAACCTCGCCCTGCATGGCCTCGCGCTGCCATGCGGCGAAGTCGGCGTACTGGATCGGCAGCTCGGGCAGAGGCGAGGGGACATCCTTGGCGAGCGCCGAATAGGCAGTGGTCAGCTCCCGCAAGAGGACTTCCTGGGACCATGAATCGGTGATGATGTGATGGAGTCCGAGAATGAGCACTTGCTCCGCCGGAGCCATCTCGAGCAGCGCGGCGCGCATGAGCGGGCCATTGGCAAGATTGAACGGGTGTTCGGATTCCTCGCGAACCAGCCGGGTGACCTCAGCCTCGCGCATGGCGGCGGATTGGGCGCGGAGATCGACGACCGGGAGATGAAATTCGAGGTTCGAGGCGACCATTTGCATGGGTTCGCCATCGACGGGGCGGAAGGTGGTGCGGAGGATTTCGTGGCGCGCGATGACCTGGGAGAAGGCGCGCTCGAGAGTCCGGGGATCGAGCCGTCCGCGCACGCGATATGCGGCGGGGACGTTGTAAAGCGTGTTGCCGGGCTCCAATTGGTCGATGAACCAGAGGCGGCGTTGAGCGAAAGAGGTTGGGAAGATCCAGGATTCCGGGCCATTCCCGGCGGGGACGACGGGAGCGGCTTGAGAGAGGTGATTGCCGCCCGCCGCGGCTTCTTCTTTTGGATTGGCAACACTCATCTCCATTAACGGCTCCTTACGACGCGGCGCTGATCGCGCGAAAGGCGGGTGATGGGTTGGTTGAGGCCGGCCGGTCTTGGCGGGACGGGAGCGAAGGGATTTGTGTAGCCGAACATTGCGGCCAGGTCCCAGGTGAGAGGACTAAGGAAGTCTTCCGAGAAGGTCTCCTTCCAGCTCTCGGCGACGGCGGCATTGAGCCGGCCATGACGATAGAAGTTCGCGTCACCGACCTGCGGAGACATCGGATGGATGCCGTCGGTCATGCGCTTGGAGCCGCCATGGTAGGGATCGGTCATTTCCGGGGCGAAAGGAATTTCGAGCCATTGGCAGATGGCGGTGAGGACCGGCTCCGGTGTGGTGACAATGTCCTCGAAGCGGACGCGATGTTGCCGATGCGCGGGGATACCGCGGAGGAACTCGACGATGTTGCGGTGGGAAATGAGCCAGGTTAGCTCGGCCATCTGGCGGCCAGTGAATTCGTGACGCCCGCGGAAGAGCGACTCGAGGATGAAGCGTCCTTTTTCGTAAGAGCGAATCATGCCGAGGGGATGACGCGCGAGATGGATGTAGAGGGGCTCCTCGAAGATATCCTCGGCGCGGCGCAGCACCTCGATGTCCATCGCGTAATCGGGGGTCTTGTCCACGAGGAGGCGCGGGGCGATGGATGCCTGCATCTCGCCGTAAAGGCGGGCGACGCCGCCTCCCTCGCGCTCGATGGCGGCGATGTGCGCCTCTGCCGCGGCGGTGTCGCAGCGGCGGAACTCCATGACCGCGCGGATGAGGCCTTCGTGGAGATACTTGTCGTAGCCAGTGAAGGCGGCCTTGCGGTCGGCAAGAGTCTCGAAGCAGAGCAATTGCAACTCCGGCGGAGCGAAGAGGCGCGGATTGCCTGCGAGCATGATGCGCAGGAGCGTCGAGCCGGAGCGCATGGGGCTGAGGATGAAAATGGCGGGCGGATTTTTGGGGCCGGAGCCGGTGTATTTGCGCATCGGCGTGACGAGCGCTTGCAAGGCGGCGACATCGGCCTCGCCGATGCGCGGGGCGGCTTCCGGCGCGGTGTTTTGCGGCTGGACGCCGAGCCAGCGTTGGACGGAATCGGCGTAATTCCGCTCTAGTAGCGCGCAGAGGCGCTCGACGGTGGGCGCCTCGAAGATCACGACGAGCGACACATGCTCATCCAGGGCCTCGCGCAGCCGGTTGACGACGCGCAGGCCGGTGAGTGAATCGCCGCCGATTTCGAAGAAATTGTCGTGGAGACCGATGCGCTGGGCGCCGAGCACCTGCCGCCAGATGTCGGCCACCTTCCGCCGCAGCGGCGTTAACGGCGTCGACGGCGCGGGCGCGGCCTGGAACGGAGTCGAGGGGGAACCGGGCTCCGGGGCGGGCAGCGATTTGCGGTCGAGCTTGCCGTTTGGAAGGAGCGGCAGTTGCGGCAGGATGACGAAGGCGGACGGTACCATGGCCGGCGGGAGCGCGGCGGAGAGAGCGTGTGAGAGCGCGGCGGGGGCGAGGGCCGGCGACGCGGGAGCGACCGGCAATTTGCCGGAGGCGAAGAGCGTTTCGTAGAACGGCGTGGCCTTGAAGACCTTCTTGTAATGCCAGGAGGTGAAGTCGAACGAATGGAGGGGGCGCCCGTCGCGGAGCACGGAGCCGTGGATGGCGTAATCGCGATTGAGGCCGTTCTCGGCGAGCGCGCCGGTGACGTCCGCGTCGATCACATCGCCCTCACGGACCGCAAGGCCCGCGGGGAATACCGGCAGGAAGACCGGCAGCCACGATGCCTGGTGGTCGATTGTATCGAAGACGATTCCCGGGGCCATGTGAATGCGGACCCAAAGGAGGAAACCGTGGATGCGCGAAGTCTTGTCGATCGTGAGATGGAGCGGGCTGGTGTACCACGGGCGCGGCGACTGGAAATCGAGTTCCTCGAAGACGCCGATGTTCGAGCGGAGATGGGAGCGATTCGTGCCGGTGATCGAGAGGCGCAGGTCGAACTGGTAACCGGCCTGCGCGAAGAGATTGCCCGCATAATAGGCGGCCAGTTCCGAGAACTTTGGCTGGCGCATGAAATCCTCCGGCAGGGAAACGGCGGCGGCCATCGTCTCGCAAAGGCCTGGAATCATCGGCGCGCCGGGCTTGAGGAGGTGCGAGGCCTTCGCGAGAATGAGGTCCCAGCCTTCCGCGCCGCCGATATGTCCGATGTTTTCCGAGACGCAGACATCGGCCATCTCCGGCAGCTCGAGGGTGCGCACGTCGCCCTGGATGACGGTAATGCGATCGCCGAGGCGCATTTTTTCGACAAGAGCGCGGGCCTGGCCGGCGGCGCCGGCGAGCAACTCGATGGCGTAAACCTTCCGCGCGCCGGCCTCCGCGCAGAGGCGAGCGAGGATGGCGTCCTTGCCACAGCCGATATCGACGACGACCTTGTCGCGCACGGTGCGGTTGAAGGCCTCGCGAAAGCGGTCGTTGCGCGCGTGGTCGTTGGTCATGGCGCGGTAGAGCGCCTCGTCGAAGAATTGTTCGCCGCCGGCGCCGGGCGTGGAGGGCCAGAGCTCGATCTCGCTCGATCGTTGCTCGGGTGTGACGTAGGCGACGAGGCGTTTGCCGCCCGGGCCATCCTCGCGGGCGATGACGGCGCAATCGCGCACGCCGGGCTGGCGCTTGAGGACGGCCTCGATTTCGGCGGGCTCGATGCGCTGGCCGCGAATCTTGAGCTGGTCGTCGGAGCGCCCAATGTATTCGAGATCGCCCGCTTCATTCCAGCGGACGAGGTCGCCCGTCTTGTAAAGGCGCTCGTCGTGGAGATGGATGAATTTGTTGGCGGTGAGGGCCGGGTTGCCCCAATAGCCGCGGCCGACCTGCGCGCCGGCGATGTGCAATTCGCCGCGCGCGCCGGGCGGGACTGAGGCGCCGTCGGCGTCGAGGACGTAAAGCCGCGTGTTGGCAACGGGGCGCCCGATGGGAACCGTGCGCGCTCCGGCGACGCACCGGTGGAACACCGTGTCGATGGCGCACTCGGTGGGGCCGTAGAGGTTGATCAATTCGCAATCGGGAAGGCGGGCGAAGAATTTTTCGCACAGCTCCGGCGAGAGCGGCTCGCCGCCGCAGAAAAGGCGGCGCAGTGTGGTGCAATTGGAGAGGCCGGGCTCATCCGCGACGAGCGCGGCCATGGAGGGGACGAGCTGGAGGATGGTGATCTGCTCGCGGTGAACGAGATTCGCAATCTCACGGCTGTCGCGATGGGCGCCGGGCGGCGCCATCACGAGGCGCGCGCGTGAAATGAGCGGCGCCCAGAATTCCCAGACGGAAGCGTCGAAGGGCGCCGGCGTTTTTTGGAGGACGCGATCGGAGTCGCCGAGCGGAAATTCCTCAAGCATCCAGAACATGTGGTTGCAGATGGCACGGTGCGAAATCATGGCGCCCTTGGGCATGCCCGTGCTGCCGGAGGTGTACATGATGTAGGCGAGATCGTCCGGGCCTTCGTTGGCTGAAAGCGGGGCGTGCGTGCCGCCGGTGGCGCCGGCCGCCGCGGCGGGCGAAACGAAGCGCGGCCCGCCGGAGAGGCGCAGCCGGGGAGCGGTCTCATCCGCAGCGAGGACAACGGGGGCGGCGCAATCGCGGAGCATATATTGAACGCGCTCGGCCGGGTAACCCGGATCGATGGGGACGTAGGCGCCGCCGGCCTTGAGCACGGCGAGGAGAGCGACGGGCAAATCGAGGGAACGCTCGAGGCAGACTGCGACCGGCACATCGCGCCTGACGCCGATGGTGCGGAGGTAATGCGCGATGCGTCCGGCGCGGGCGTTCATCTCCGCGTAAGTGAGCGTTTCCGCGCCGAAGCTGACGGCGACGGCGTCCGGGGTGCGCGCGGCCTGTTCCTCGACGAGGCGGTGAAGGAGCGCGTCCCCGGGATACGAGCGCGCGGTGTCGTTCCACCCGGCGGTGATCTCGAGCTTCTCCGGCTCGGTGAGGAGGGTGAGCTTTGAGATGGGCGCGGCGGGGTCCTGGGCGATCTGCTCGAGCAATGCGCGGAAATGGCCCAGCCAGCGGCGGGCGGTCTCCGGCTCGAAGATTTCCGAATGATCGAGTTCGCAGAGGAGGCCGCCGTTTCGCTCGGCGACATTCATGTAGAGGTCGAACATCGCGGCGCCGGCGGGGCTGCGGTATGGGAGCGGATCGGTGGCCCATTCGAAATCGACGCCGCCGGCCTGCTTGCGGAATTCGCCGGTCTCGAGATTGAACGTAACGGAGAAGAGCGGGGAGCGGCTGAGATCGCGCGGAAGGCCAAGGCGCTTGAGCAGGTCGCCAAAGAAATACTGCTGGTGCTCGGAGGCGTCGAGGATGAGCTGCTTGCTGGCGCGAATGCGCTCGGCGAAAGGCGCCTCGCCGGCGATGCGGCAGCGCAGCGGCATCATGTGCGTCGTGTTTGCGAAGAGCGAGCGGCCGCCCTCCTCGGCGCGGATTTCCGCGTCGGCGGCGACGCCGATCACGACGTCGTCCTGTCCCGAGAGCCTGTGGAGCAATACTCCGTACGCGGTGAAGAGGAGCATGAAGAGGGAGCAGCGCTGGCCGGCGGCGGCGGCTTTGAGGGATTTTACGAGCGGCTCGTCGAGGGTGAGGATTTGGCGACCGCCGCGGAAGGTTTGGATGGCGGGACGCGGATGGTCGGCGGGCAAATCGAGGACGGGGAGAGCGCCCTGGAATTGGTTGAGCCAGAATTGCTCCGAATCCTGCTGGCGGCTCTCTTGCGCGGCGCGCCACGCGACGAAATCGTGAAGCTGGAGGGCGGGCTCGAGGCGCGGCAGTTCGCCGCGAGCGAAGGCGTCGTACGCGGCGGCGAACTCGTCCAGGAACATGGTGTAAGACGGGCCATTGCCGGTGAGATGATGGAAGGTGAGGAGCAGCAAATGCTCGCCGGCCGAGAGCGCGGCGAGCGAGGCGCGCATGACTGGAGGACGGGAGAAATCGAAGAGGGCGGCCTCGCGCTCGGAGAAGAACTCGCGGACTCCGGCGTCGCGGGCGCCATTGAGCGGGCTGAAGTCGCGGACGTCGAGATCGATGGGGCAATCGCGAACGATTTCCTGCGAATCGCCATCCGGGGAAACGATGGCGCGCAATGCCTCGTGGCGGTCCACGAGGAATTGCAGCGACTGGCGCAGCGCGTCGATATTCGCGGGACCGCGCAGGGCGAGCGTGATCGATTCGTTATAGACGCGCGATGCGTTATCGCCTGTATTGATGAGGGTCCAGAGGCCGCGCTGGGCATGCGGCAGGGTCAGCACCGACGGCGCTTCGCGGCGCTCTTCGACCATGCGCTTCAGCTCGGCAACACGCTCGAGGCTTGAGAGGGCAGCTTCGGTATCGACGCCGAAATCGATGAAGCAGCCGAGCTCGTCAATGCCGATGGCGGTCAGCTTGTCGATGACGGCGGCGCAGCTTTCCACGGAGCCGATCAACGCTTTGTTTGCGACATAATCGTCGTAGGAGAGCGCGAGGATTTCGTCCATGTCCTCCCGCGCGAGCTCGACCTGGCGGCCATGGCTCTCGGCTTTCTTTTTGCCATTGTCGAGGAACGACGCGAGGTAATCGTAAAATGGCCGGCGCGCCTGCTCGACCGCCTGGGCCGCATTCTCGCCGATGAAGGTGTGGACAAGGAGTGTGACGTGGCCGGGGTCGAATCCGGCGCGGGCGCGCGCTTCGCGGTACGCGGCGACCTTGCCGGCGATTTCGTCGAGCGATTGATTGACCGTGTGGCAGAGGACGTTCGCGCCGAGTTCGCCGGCTTTGACGAAGGCATCGCGATGGATGCAGGTGAACCAGGTGGGAAGCTCGGGCTGTTTCGGGCGCGGGAGAATCTGGACGTCGAGGCGGGTTGCGCCGCCGGTCTGGAAATTGGCCGACTCGCCGCGCCAGAGGCGGCGGACGAGATCGATGCCTTCATAATAGAGCTCGCGGCGGTTTTCGAAATTGCCGGGGGCGAAGATGAAATCGTTGGGATGCCAGCCGGAGGCGAAGGAGATGCCGGCGCGGCCATTGGAGAGATTGTCCACGACCGACCACTCCTCGGCGATGCGGACGGGATGATGCAACGGGACGACGACGCTGCCGCCGTGGAGGCGGATCCGGCTGGTCTCGCGGGCGAGGGCGGCGGCGAGCAGGGAGGGATTTGGAGAGAAGCCGCCGAGCGGATGGAAATGGCGCTCCGGCAGCCAGACAGCGTGGAAGCCGCGCGTATCGGCGAGGCGCGTGGCTTCGATGATGAGGCGGTATTTTGACGAGGAATATTCCGCCGGATAATTGCCGAAGAAATAGACGGAGAAGAGCGGAGCGCGCTGCGCGGCGATGGCGGGGAGGGGAGCGGGGATTTTGACAGGATGAACGGGATGGACGGGATGAAGAACCGGCGCCGCGGGCTCCGCCAACTTTTTCTCCTCCTTTGTTACCTTTGCTTCCTTCTGTTCAATTTCTCCTGTTCCGTCGGCGATGAATCCTCCCTGTTTCAGTTCGAGGATTGTTTCGCGGAAGGCGCGCAGGATGAATTGAACGTCGGCCTCCGTGTGCGCGGTCGAAAGGAACCATGGGCGGCCTTCCCAGATGTGGAGGCCTTTTTCGCGCAGGTGGAAGAAGAGCAGGCCGGGATAGCGGAATGTATCTCCGAATTGGAAATACATCATCGATGTGAAATGCGTCGCGCGAATAGGGGCGGATTCGGATTCAAAGAAGGCGTTCAACTCCGCGGTGAAGCGATCCGTGCGCGCGGCGAGGTCGCGCTGGAGTTCCGGGCCGGCGTCGCGAATGTGTTCGAGCACGGCTTTGGTGGCGGCCATGGCGAGCGGATGGCGGACATAAGTGCCGGCGAAGAAGGTCACGCCGACCTCCGGGAACGAGGCGTCGCCGTATTGCCAGGCGCCGCCATCGAGCGCGTCCATGTATTCGGCGCGGCCGCCGATGGCGCCAATGGGCATGCCGCCGCCGATGACCTTGCCGTAAGTGACCAGGTCGGCGCGGATATTCCAGAGCGCCTGGACGCCGCCGGGATGGGCGCGGAAACCGGTGATGACTTCGTCAAGGATGAGCGCGGCGCCGGATTCCTGGGTAATGCGGCGGATTTCGCGGATGAACTCGACGGGCTGAATCTCGGGGCGGCGGCTCTGGACCGATTCGACGAGCACGGCGGCCAGTTCGTGGGCGTGCGCGCGGAGCAGATCGAGCGACGCGGGGTTGCCCCACTCGATGACGATGACCTCGCTGACCGCATGGGCGGGAATGCCGGGGGCGATGGGCTGCGATTTGCCGCCGGCGGAGCGGACGAGCACCTCGTCGCAAATGCCGTGATATGCCTCCGAGGTGGTGGCTATTTTTGTGCGTCCGGTGACGGTGCGCGCAAGGCGGATGGCGCCGAGGATGGCTTCCGAGCCGGTGCTGCAGAAGGTCACGCGCTCATTGCCGGTCAGTTCGCAGAAGAGTTCCGCGGCTTCGCCGGCGAGGGTGGAACTGGGGCCGACCTCGACGCCGGCATCGAGCTGGCGGCGGACGGCGTCGGTGACGAAATCGGGCGAATGGCCGAAGAGATTGGTGCCGAAACCCATCGTGACATCGACATATTCATTGCCGTCGATGTCCCAGATGCGCGCGCCCTTCGAACGCTGCGCGACGATGGGGTAGACCATCTCCTTCCAAAATGGACGGAAGCCGGCGACGGCGCGCGGATCGGCGAAATGGGCGCGATGACGCTGGGCGAAGTCTTTGGATTTGGGAGTGCGCGCCGTGTAGCGGGCGATGAGCGCATCGAGATGAGCCTGCTGCGCGGGGGTGAAGCCGGCGGGGACCGAGCGGTCGATGGGCTTGTAGGGGCCGAAGCGCCTGGGCTCGGGAGCGGACGGGAGGGAGGGGGCAGGCGAGCCGGAGCGGAGGGCTTCGATCTGCTTCGAGATTTCGGACAATTGTTGCGTCATGCGGTCCAGCGGGCCGGACGGCCCGGCGGTTGACCCAACAGCGGAGGGAGCAGGCACGGAATGCGCGGCCGGAAGGAGAGGGAGGATGTAATCGACCAGGGCGTCAAAGGCGGAGAGATTGTCCAGCAATTGACGGAAGGTGATCTTGACGTTGAATTTTTTGCGAAGCGCCTGCGCGGCTTGCGTAAGGAAAAGTGAATCGAGGCCGAGGTCGAAGAAGCTGGTGGCGGGATCGGCGGCGGCGAGGTTTTCGCCGCTTAACTCGGTGAAGACCGATTTTACCTCGGCGAGAACGGTGTCGCGGGTGGGGGCGGCGGATGGGAGCGGCGCGGCAAGTGGCACGGCGGATTCAACGGGCGAGGCGATGAGCTTCCTGTGAGGCAGCTCGATCCAGTAGCGCTGGCGCTCGAAGGGATGAGGCGGCAGGGGAATGCGGCGCGGCCGGGTGTCGCCGTGCAATGCGGGCCAATCGACCGGCTGGCCCATGAGCCAATGGCGCCCGGCGACTTGGAGCGGCGATTCCCCGGCAGGGAGGCGCCCGCCACGGGTGAAGACGCAGGCGGGATCGGGCGAGCGCAGGAGGAGGATGGCTTCGGCGACGCTGTCGCAAAGGATGAAGCGGCGGAAGTCGTATGCGCGGCGGCCAGTTTGAAGCGTGAAAGCGACGTCGCGGAGGTCGAGGCCGGGATTTGCATCGAGATGAGCGGCGAGATTTTCCGTCGCGGCATCGAGCGCGGCGCGGGTGCGAGTGGAGAGAATGAGGATTTGCGGACCGGCTTTGGGAGGGCGCTCCGGCAGAGTGGGCGCTTCCTCGAGGATGACGTGGGCGTTGGTCCCGCCGACTCCGAACGAGCTGACGCCGGCGCGCAGCGGGCCGCCGTTGCGCCGCCATGGACGGGCTTCGGTATTGACGAAGAACGGGCTGTTTTCGAAATCGATTTGGGGATTGGGCCGCGAGAAATGGAGCGAGGGCGGAATGAGGCGATGCTCGAGAGCGAGCGTGGTCTTGATGAGGCCGGTGACGCCGGAAGCGACGTCGAGGTGGCCGAAATTGGTCTTCGCGGAACCGATGGCGCAGAATTGTTTTTTGTCCGTGCCGATGCGGAAAGCCTGAGTCAGCGCGGCGACCTCGATGGGATCGCCGAGCGGCGTGGCCGTGCCGTGCGCCTCGATGTAGCTGATGCTCTCCGGTTGGACATTGGCCAGCGCCTGGGCGGCGGCGATGACTTCCGCCTGACCCTCGACGCTCGGCGCGGTGTAGCTGACCTTGCCCGAGCCGTCGTTATTGATGGCCGCGCCTTTGATGACGGCGCGGATGCAATCGCCATCCGCGATGGCATCGGCCAGGCGTTTGAGCACAACGATGCCGCAGCCGTCGCCGAAGACCGTGCCGCGGGCAGCCGCGTCGAAGGTTCGGCAATGACCATCCGCCGAGCCCATCGCGCCCTCCTGGTAGCGGTAGCCGCGGATTTGCGGGAAAGTGATCGATACCGCGCCGGCCAGCGCGGTGTCGCACTGGAAATTCTGGAGGCTCTGGCATGCCTGCGCGACGGCGACGAGCGAGGTGGAGCACGCGGTCTGCACGGTCATCACCGGGCCGCGCAGGTTCAGTTTGTAAGCGACGCGGGTGGTGAGGAAATCCTTGTCGTTGCCGAGGATGGTCTGGAATTCGCCAAGCTGGTAGGAGGCGGCGAGGTTCTCGACGTACTGGCGGTCGGAGCAGAGATTGGCGAGCAGGTAGGTGTTGAGGCTGAGGCCGGCGAAGAGGCCGATGGCGCCGGGATAACGGTCCGGGTCGCAGGCGGCATCTTCGAGCGCCTCCGAAGCGACCTCGAGAAAGACGCGGTGTTGCGGGTCCATCAGCTCGGCCTCGCGCGCGTCGATGCCGAAGAAGGGGGCGTCGAAGAGATCGACATCGTCGAGGACCGAGCGGGCGGGGACGAAATCGGGGTCCTTTGAGAAGGCGGCGGGATCGAGTCCGGCGCGGCGGAAATCGTCGTCGGAAAAGAAGCGGATCGATTCGACGCCGCCGGCGAGGTTTTGCCAGAATTGCGCGACGTTTCGCGCGCCTGGAAAACGACCGGCCAGACCGACGATTGCGATGCCCTCCGGTTGTGATTCGGCGCCGAGGCTCATGGAACCTTTTGAGAGTGCAGTTTTCGGGCCAAAACCTCCCGCTGCGCGCGGGCTCTTTCCGCCGCCGCCGCGAGGCGCGAATTGCCCGCCGGGGCATCCTCGCCGAGGTGGGCGGCGAGCGAGGCGATTGTGGGGTATTGAAAGAGGGCCGTGACGGGGATCTGCCGCCGCAAAACGCGGACGAGCCGGGAGTGAACCTCGACCAGTCTGAGGGAGGTGCCGCCGACGTCGAAGAAATTGGCGCGCAGGCCGGGCGCGGGGATGGCGAGGACCTCCGACCAGAGGCCGGCGAGGGTCTTCTCGATATCGGTGCCGGGGAGGTCGGCAGGGAGTGGCTCCGAGGCGACGGGCGCGGGGAGGAGGGAGCGGTCCACCTTGCCATTGCCGGTGAGGGGGAGGGAATCGAGGCGGACGAAAAAGGCGGGCACCATGTGATCGGGGAGCTGCCGGCGCAAGGCTTCGCGGAGGGCGGCGGGCTCGGCGGGGCCGGTGTGGTAAGCGGCCAGTTGCTTGTCCGCGCCGTCGCCGAGGGCAACGACGGTGCAGCGGAGGACGCCGGGCTGATTGGCCAGCGCGGCTTCGATTTCGCCCAGCTCGATGCGATAGCCGCGGACCTTGACCTGGTGGTCGCGGCGTCCCAGGAATTGGATGACTCCCGATGGGAGCCAGCGGACGCGGTCGCCGGTGCGGTAGAAGCGGCGGCCATCGACGAGGAGGAACTTTTCAGCCGTCAGCGCCGGCTGGTTCCAATAGCCGAGGGCGAGGCCATCGCCGCCGATGAATAGCTCGCCGGGAACGCCGATGGGAACCGGGGCGTTCTGCTCGTCGAGGATGCGAACGGTGGTATTGGCGATGGGTTTGCCAATGGGGATGGATGGGAGATCGAGGTCGGCGGGGATGATGGTGTGGCAGCAGGCGAACGTGGTGCTCTCGGTCGGGCCGTAGCCGTTGATGAGGCGCAGATGGGGATGAGCGGCCATGACTTTGCGGACGTGGGGGATGGAAAGGACGTCGCCACCGGCCAGAAGCTGCCGCAATGGGGCGAAGGCGTCCGGACGTTCATCGGCCATCAGGTTGAAAAGGCCGGAGGTGAGCCATATAGAGGTGACGCCGAGGGAGCGGATGGCCTCCGCGATTTGATCGAGAGAAAGGGCGCCCGGCGGGGCGAGAGCGAGGCGTCCGCCGTTGAGGAGGGGTCCCCAGATTTCGAGGGTCGAGGCGTCGAAGGAGACGGGGGCGAATTGCAGGAATGTTTCGTCCGGGCCGAGGCTGACGTAATCCTGGCCGCGCACGAGCCGCACGATGGCCCGGTGCGGGATCGCAACGCCCTTGGGCCGGCCTGTCGAGCCGGAGGTGAACATCACGTAGGCGGGACTGGTGACGGGAACGTCCAGCGGGAGGTTCTCGGAGGATTCGCCTGCCGCGGGGGACTCGTCCAGGAAGATGGGGTCGGAAAACGAGGGGAGGGAAGCGGCGAGGGCGCGCGTGGTGAGAATGGGCGAGGCGCCGGATTCGCGGGCCATGATGCCGAGGCGCCCGGCGGGATAGGCGGGGTCGAGAGGGACGTAGCAGGCGCCGGCTTTGAGGATGGCGAGGAGGGCGACGATCAAATCCGGGGAGCGATCCAGGCAGACGCCGACCGGGGCGCCTGGACGCGCGCGGCGGGCCAGGAGATGGGCCAGGCGGTTCGCGTCGGCGTTTAGTACGCCATAAGTGACTGATCCAGAGTTATTAACAATGGCAAGGCAATCGGGGGGCTGTTCCTCGAAAAGCCGGTGGACAGGGGTATCGCGGGCGTATTTTGCAGTACCCCCGAGCCATGAGGCAGGAGGCATATCCCCGGTCGTATTTTGAGCCTGAGTCATCCAGAAGCAGTCATGGGCGGCACAGATGCGCCCCTTTCATAGCGCGGGAGGGAGCAAATTTCCAGCCAGAGGATTAGGGGAATGCCCTGGGAGACAGCCGGGTTCCATTCCCGGCTGGCCTTTTGGGCGCCGGCCTCTTCTATTTCCCGGCATGTCACCGCCGCCATTTCACCCGTTCGGGCCGTCGCACTGGACGGTGATGGGGCTGACGGTCGCGCTGCCGGTGCTTTTCTGGGCCACGGCGCGGCAGCCGGGCAGGGAGGGGTATCGGAAGGCGGTTCGATTCGGTCTGGCGGGGCTGCTGCTGTTGAATTGGATCGGATTCGAGATGATCCAAGCGGCGGCGGGGCAGTTTACGCTGATCAATGTCCTGCCGATGCAATTGTGCGATTGGGCGATGATCGCGGTGATGGCAGCCCTGGTGACCCGCCGGCGCGGGGTGTATGAGGTGGCTTACTTTTGGGCAATGGCCGGGACGCTCCAGGCGGTCATTACGCCGAATCTGGACGAGGGGTTTCCAAGCGCACGATTTTTCGATTTTTTCATCGATCACTGCGGGATCGTGATCGGGGTTTTGATTCTGACGCTGGTGGAAGGGCTGCGTCCGCGGCCGGCCTCGATCATGCGCGCAATCCTTTGGACCGAGGTCTATTTTGTTGTCGCGCTGATTGTGAATGCCGTGACCGGGGCGGATTATGGGTTCATCAGCCAGCCCCCGGAGGCGAAGTCATTGCTGAGCTATCTTTCGTCGAATCATGTGATGTATCTGGTCGAAATGCACCTGCTGGAGGTGGTGTTTTACCTGATTTTGTATGTGCCGTTCCTGGTCATTGATCTGGCGCGGAGGGGGCGCGATGGGCGGGCGGGCTAGAATTCCCCCGCGGGAAGGAGGCGCGCGGGTTCTTCAAGGATGGTCAATAGCTTTTGCGCGCAGTAGGCGCGGTCACGCTTTGCGCCGGTGATTTCCCTGACGATGCCGCGCTTCTCGAGCTGGCTGATGGCGCGCATGACGGTGTTGTAGGCGCGGCCGAGGCGCTTCTGGGCGCCGCGCGGGGTGACGAAGGGATTGCCGGCGAGCATGTCGAGAAGCCGCAACGCCGTCCTGGAGTCCGCGAGGGTGGAGAGTTTGCCCCGCCAGCGGGTCAGGAGCGCGTTGATGCGCTCGGCGCGGCTGATCGCGTCTTCGGACTGGCGGGCGACGCCATTGAGGAAATAATGAAGCCAGCCGGACCAGTCGCCGTGCTCGGAAACGGCGCGAAGGCCGCTGTAATAGTCGGCGCGGGTGGCCTCGAAGAATGCGGACAGGTAGAGAAGCGGCGCGGGCAGGATGGTGCGTTCGCACAATTCCAGTACGATCATGAGGCGCCCCACGCGGCCATTGCCGTCCAGGAATGGGTGAATGGCCTCGAATTGGTAATGGGCCAGGGCGGCGTGAACCAGCGGCGGCAGCATCCGGTCGTGGAGAAACTTCTCCCACGAGGCGAGGCAATCGCCGAGGGCATCGGGCGGAGGGGGGACGTAGGCGGCTTGCGCAAGGGTGTCGCCGGCGCGCCCGATCCAGTTCTGGGAACGGCGGAATTCACCCGGGGCGGCGTGCTGGCCGCGGACGCCGGACATGAGTTTTTTGTGGAGTTCGAGGACGAGGCGGAGGCAGAGCGGGAGCGTCTTGAGGCGCTTGATGCCGTGCTCGAGCGCCGTGACGTAATTGGCGACCTCGCGCAAATCGTCCGGGCTGCGTTCCACAGCGGCGCCGGCCTCGGTGGCGAGCAATTCGCCGAGGGTGGAGCGGGTGCCTTCGATGCGGCTGGAAAAGACGGCCTCGCGGCGCACGAAGGGGCGGATGAGGACATGGGGATTGGGCAGGCGCCTGCCTTCGGCGGCGAGTTTGCCGACAAGATTGGAGGCGTTGGCGAGGGCGAGGGCCAACGACTGGGTCCATTGGATGGGGGGCGGGAGCGGGTTTGGATGAAAGGCGCGATAGCCCGTGAGGGTCCTGATCCAGCGACCGGGAAGGGAGGGGGATTTGCGATGGGATGAGCCGCGCGGCATGACTGAAATAGAGCACGTGGTTATTTCATTTTAAAGTTTAAAATGAAATAATGGCGTTTCTTGTTTCAGGGGTGTTTGCTGATGCGCGGGGAGTTTGTTGATTCCAGGATTGAGGCGATTTTTTGCGGGTGCGAGCAAACTGAAACAAGAAACGGAGTTATTTCAGTGTGGCGTTTAAACTGAAATAAGAGGATTTCTTATTTCAGTTTGGATGGAGCGCTTGCGGGCGGGCTCGGGGCGTTACACCTCGAGAAGAAGGCGCACGGGATTCTCGATCGATTCCTTGACCTGGATGAGGAAGGTGACGGCTTCCTTTCCATCGACGACGCGGTGATCGTAACTGAGCGCGAGATACATCATCGGGCGGATGACGACCTGGCCGTCGATGGCCATGGGGCGGTCCTGGATCTTGTGGAGACCAAGGATGCCGCTCTGGGGAGGATTAAGGATGGGGGTCGAAAGAAGGGAACCGTAGACGCCGCCATTGGAAATTGTGAAGACGCCGCCCTGGAGGTCGTCGATCTTGATTTTGCCTTCGCGAGCCCTGCCGGCGTAGTCGAGGATCGATTGCTCGATTTCCGCGAAGCTTTTGTGATCGGCATCGCGAATGACCGGGACGACGAGGCCGCGCTCGGTGCCGACGGCGACGCCGATATCGTAATAGTGATTTGTGATGAGGTCGTCGCCTTCGAGGCGGGAATTGACCTGGGGCACGGCCTTGAGGGCGGCGATGACGGCTTTGACGAAGAAGGACATGAACCCGAGCTTCACGCCGTGCTGCTTTTGAAAGGAGTCCTGCATCTGCTTGCGCAAGGTCATGACGGCGGTCATGTCGCACTCGTTGACTGTGGTGAGGATGGCGGCGTTGTGCTGGGCCATCACGAGCTGCGTGGCGATCTTGCGGCGGAGCGGGGAAAGGGGTTTGCGGGTCGAGCGGGAATCCGTGGAGACGGGCTCGGCGGATGGAGCGGGCTCCGGAGCGGCCTGGATTGGCTCGGGGGGTGTGGTGGGAGCGGGCGTCGGCGTTTCCACTGGGGGCGGAGCTGGTTTCGCTGGTTTCTTTTTAGCCGCGGGTGCGGGAGGTGGCGGCTCGACCGGCGCTGGCGGTGCAGAGGGTGCAAGCACAGGAGCGGGCGGCGCGGCGGCGCCTGCTTCGTCGATGGTGGCGACGACCTCGCCGATTTTCACCTCCTGGCCTTCTCTCGCCTTGATGTGGAGGATGCCGGGCTTTTCCGCGGGGATTTCCGTCGCGACCTTATCGGTTTCGAGGGTCAGGAGGATATCGCCGGCCTGGACAGGTTCGCCGTCCTTCTTGTGCCAGGTGGAAATGACGCCGCTCGTGATGGATTCGCCGACCGTGGGAATTTTGACATCCATGGAGGATGACCTTTACAGGGTAAAGGCGTCCTGGACCAAGGCTTTTTGCTCGCGCTTGTGGGCGGCCAGCGAGCCGACGGCGGGGCTGGCGCCGGCGCCGCGTCCGGCGTACCAGATTTGCCGCCCGTGCGCGTAGACGCGGTCGAGGCACATGTAGATGTAAGTCCAGGCGCCCATGTTCTGCGGCTCTTCCTGGCACCACATCAATTTCGCGGAAGCAGGAAACTCCCCGAGCAGACCCATGAGGCGATTTTCATCGAGCGGATACAACTGCTCGATGCGGATGATCGCCGTATTGGCGATTTTATTCGCGTCGCGATAATTGAGGAGGTCGTAGTAAACCTTGCCGCAGCAAAGGATCACGCGATCCACGGAGGCTGGCTTGCCGGAAAGCGGCGGCGTGGCAATGATCTCGCGGAAATGTCCGGCGGTGAAATCGTCGATGTAAGAGACGCATTGCTCGGAGCGGAGCAGGCTCTTGGGAGTCATGAGGATGAGCGGCTTGCGGAAGGTGCGGCGGACCTGCCTGCGGAGGACGTGAAAATACTGAGCGGGGGTGGTCGCGTTGCAGACCTGCAAGTTCTCCTCGGCGCAAAGCTGGAGATAGCGCTCGAGCCGCGCGCTCGAGTGCTCCGGCCCCTGGCCCTCGTAGCCGTGAGGCAGGAGCAGGACGATGCCGCTGGGCCGCTGCCACTTCGATTCGGCAGAGGCGATGAACTGGTCGATGATAACCTGGGCGCCGTTGGCGAAATCGCCGAATTGCGCCTCCCAGAGGCAGAGCATCTCGGGAAAATCGAGCGAGTAGCCGTAATCGAAGCCGAGGACGCCGGACTCGCTGAGCAATGAATTGTAGACGCAGAAACGCGCCTGGTCGCGGCAGATGTGCATCAGCGGGATGTAACGGTCGCGCGTCATGGCGTCGTAAAGGACCGAGTGGCGCTGTGAAAAAGTGCCGCGGCGCGAATCCTGGCCGCTGAGGCGGACGGGCGTTTTCTCGGCCAGCAGCGTGCCGAATGCGAGCGACTCGGCGAACGCCCAATCGAACGGTCCGCCGGCCTTGAAGGCCTGCGCGCGGCGGTCGAGCACGGTGCGTTTGACCTTTGGGAGGACGTTGAAATTTTCGG
>JBEKOV010000190.1:0-2726 GCA_049521415.1 Chthoniobacteraceae bacterium | reverse complement strand
CAGCAGAACGTGTCGAACGAAGGGCCAGCGTAATTCGTCACGCCGCCGTAACCCTTCCAGCGAGCCACGGGCACGAACAGCTCGAGACCCATCTTGTCGGCTGTCTGCGCGATCGCCCTGACGCGGCCCCACTCCGGATGGAGGATTCCCTCCATCGTCGTGATCGCGCCGCCGCCGTCAAGGTTCGTCGAGAACGTCCCCAGCTTCATGCGGTTCGCGTTACCAAGTGCGCCGCGCAGGGCCGGCTGCTCGCCAGTGCTCGTGATCACGAGCGTGATTCTCTCCGAACCGGCTAGACGATGACCGACTGACCGCCGTCGACGACGATATCGACGCCGTTCACGAACGCCGCGTCGTCGGAGGCGAGAAACAGCGCAACCCGGGCGACATCCTCCGGCTCGGCGATCCGCCCGAGCGGGTGGTTGCGCGCCTGGACTGACATCGGATGGTCGGGATCGCGCAGGAACTCGTCGATCTGCGGGGTCCGCGTCGGTCCGGGGCTGACTGAGTTTGAGCGGATGCGGTGCCTGGCGCCGGACGCGGCGAGGTGGCGTGTGATCGCGACGACCCCGCCCTTCGCGGCGCCGTGCGCGGCCTGCTCGACGATCGTGACGCCGCGCTGTGCGGAAACCGATGCGGTGTTGACGATCGCGGCACCGCCGGCGGCGATCAGGTGCGGCCACGCAGCAGAGGTGACCGTGTAAATCAGGTCGAGCTCATTGCGCATCGTGAAGCGCCAGTTCTCCCACGTCATCTCCGCGAACGGGCCGACCCACGGCACCGAGGCGTTGTTGTAAAGGACATCGATCCGGCCAGTCGCCTTCACGCCGTCGGCGATCCACTGCGCCGCGATCTGCGGATCGCCGAGGTCGACGGGCGCGAACGAGTCGATCGTGCCGCCCGCGGCGCGAACCAGCTCGACGGTCTCCTGCGCCCCGACGACGTTGACGTCACAGCCAACGACGTGGGCGCCTTCGGCGGTGAACAGCAGTGCAGCTGCTCGTCCCTGCCCTGAGGCGGTCCCGGTGATGAATGCGACCTTGCCGGCGAGGCGTTCCATAGGCCGGCGGCAGGCTATCAGAGAGTGTGTCTAGTTCGCCGAACCGTATACAGTTTGGGTCAGGCGCTGGTAACAGCCCACGGCGCGTTACCGCCGATGACTGCGAGTTGATCGACGCCGCCACCGGGGTGGAGCGCCGGCCAGCTGAGCTCCTCACCGTGGACGAACGCCCGCAGCATTTCGATCAGCGCGTCGGACGCAGCCGCAGCCTCCGGGCCGGCGCCGCAGAGCGCCGTCGTCGTCGGATCGCTGGCGAAGGTCGCGAACATCAGCCCGACGTCGATCGAGTGCGTCGCGCCGAGCTCGGGGCGCGGGCTGGGGTGATCGATGCGGTAGCTGTGAACCCGTCCGCCGCCGCTCGCCCGCGCCCGACCCCAGTCGGCGGCGGGCCCGGCGACGAGCGCCTCTGTTGCAATCCGCCCGAAACGCTCGCGGGGATCGCCGTGCCCGCGGTCTGCCTCGACTAGCTCGACTGCCCGATGCTCGTCGAGACCAGGCAGATGTGCGACCCGAGCGAGCAGGTCTTGACTGCTCCACTCACCCGGAGGGGCCGCGAGGTAGGCGAAGAACGTGCCCTCATTCAGGGTCGTGCCGAGCAGCACATCGATCCCGGCACTCGCGAGCGCGCTCTCCCCCGGGCCGTGCTGGAGGCTCGCCGGGTCGATCCGTGGCAGGGCGCCGCCGCGCGTCCCGCGGAACTCGTCGGTCGCGAGCAGCTGTTCGTGCAACAGGCTCAGCTCCTCTGCCGGCAGCGCCCGCAGAGCCGGCGGATCGAAGTCCCGGCCGCCCGTCAGCTGGGCCGAGAGCGCGAGCGCCCAGCGTTCTGTCAGCTCCGGATCGGCGACGGCATCCGCGATCGGTGGCGATTGTATGAGCGCGCGATGGAACAGACCCGCCGCCGCAGGCGTCGCCAGCAGGTCGATCACCGACAGCGCACCGGCCGACTGACCGGCGAGCGTGACGGCATCGGGGTCGCCACCAAACCCGGCGATGTTCTCACGCACCCACTCAAGCGCTGCGACCTGATCGAGCAGGCCCCAGTTCGCAAACGGCGCCGCAGCGCTTTCGGCTAGACCGGGGTGCGCGAGCCAGCCCGAGGATCCGAGCCTGTAGTTGAGTGTCACGACAACGGCGCCGGCGGCACTCGCGAGCCGCGCGCCATCGAGCGCAGCGCAGCCGGCTCGCCCGACGATGAAGCCTCCGCCGTGGATGTAGACGAACACGGGTAGCGGCTCGGCGTCAACGCCTTCCGGCCTCCAGACGTTGACGCTCAGGCATTGCTCGGCGAGCGTGGTCGGCGGGCCAAACACGTTGTCGCCGGTTGGTCGGCGCGGCTGCGGTGCGGCGGGGCCGAACGAGTCGGCGTTCAGCGCGCTCCAGGGCTCGGGTGGTGCCGGCGGCGCGAGGCGTGTCGCCTGCGCGTAGGGAATACCGAGAAATGCGCTACCGAGCGCTCCGCGCCGGCCACTTACAGGACCACCGGTGACACTGACGGTGTCGGGGAGCGCCGTCATAGTTGCGCTATATGCCTGCAAGCGGTCATGTTACTCTCGACAATATCGTGAACTGCGCACACTTCGCCGGACGTCGGTCGTGACCGGAACATCGACTCGCCAAGGCGTCGAGCACGTTCACCGGACGATCCGCGAGGCGATCCTCGACGGGC
>JBEKOV010000189.1:0-2524 GCA_049521415.1 Chthoniobacteraceae bacterium | reverse complement strand
CCCCCTGCGCCTCAAGGCAAAGCTGCGCCGCCGCAAACGCATGCTCCTGCGTCATCGCCTCTTCCGCGCGGTTCAGGCAATCAAGGATAAGCTCTCCAAAAAACGGAAACCCCACCTTCCCATGCAAGTCCATGTGCTGCTCTCCCTCCCCGTTCACCAAATAGAGATGATCCCCGTACGCCTGCCGCGCCACGTCGATATACTTTCGTAATTCAATATATCCCTCCGTCCCCAGGATGAACGTTCGCCCATCTCCCCACGTCCCCAGCCCATCCGGCGTAAACCAATCCACGCGGAAATAGTTCGCCGCCCCATTGTCCCCCAGAAGCGTCGCCTCGCCGTAATCCTCAAATTCCGGGTGTTCCGCATGCGCCCGGTTCGCGACGAGTGCATGCGTCACCCGCGCCTCCTTCGCCCCGCTGTAATAGAGGAACTGCTCGATCTGGTGGCTCCCGATATCGCACAAAATCCCGCCATACTTCTCCTTCTCATAAAACCACGCCGGGCGGCTCGGCGCATTCAGCCGGTGCGGTCCCAGTCCCAGCACTTGCAGCACGCGCCCGATTACTCCCTCGCGGATTAACTCCCCGGCCCGCACTGCGCATTCGACGTGCAGCCGCTCACTGTAATACACCATGTATTTCCGCCCCGTGCGCGCCACCGCCTCGCGCGCCACCGCAAGCTGTTCCAGCGTCGTGAACGGCGTTTTGTCGGTAAAATAATCCTTCCCCGCCTCCATCACCCTGCATCCGATCGGACCGCGCTCGCACGGGACCGCCGCCGCCGCCACCAGCTTCACCTCCACATCGTTTAGAATCTCATCCAGCCCTCGCGCCCGCTTCGCCTCCGGATATTTTTCAAGAAATCCGGCGACCTTCTTTTCGTCGGGATCATAGACCCACTTCACTTGTCCGCCCGCCTCGCGCAGCCCATTCGTCTGGCCGAAAATATGACCGTGATCCAGGTGCGCCGAGGCAAACACAAACTCCCCCGGCTTCACCACCGGCGCCGGCTTGCCCTGCGGCGCGTATTTCATCCCGTCGGGACTTCCCATACTACTTCCCGCGCTTCGCCCGAACGAGTCCCGGCTTTATGCTTCGTTTCCCCTTGGAGCCCGCGATCAACTCTTTCAGCCGCCGTTCGTAAGCCTTTCCATTCATCGGCAGTTCCACGGTCTTGTCGGTCAGGGCCGATTGGATCATTGCATTGGCAAGTTCGACCGAATGGATTCCTTCCGAAGCCGGCGCGATCAAAGGCTCGCCGTCCAATATCGCATTGGCGAAGTTCTTCATGATGCCCGCGTGCTGCTCGCCATACCCACCATGCCCGCTCATCGGAAACCGGACATCCCAGGTCGGCGGCGCGGAAAACGCGCCCTCCGCCGTCTTGCTGAACTGCGACATCTCCACCTCGTTGCGCGTGAAAAGGAGCGTGTCGTTTTCATGGACAATCTTCCCCCGCTCCGCGGCGATCTCCAGGCGATTGGTGCCCGGCGCCTCGCCCGTGCTCGAGATGAAAACCCCCGTCGCCCCATTCTGGAATCGCAGGTAAGCCGTCACGTCGTCCTCGACCTCGATGTCATGATACCTCCCAAAACCGCAATACGCGCGCACGCTCGTCGGCATCCCGAAGAGCCATTGCAGCAGGTCCAGGTTATGCGGGCATTGATTCAGCAGCAGCCCTCCCCCCTCCCCTGCCCATGTCGCCCGCCAGCTCCCGCTCGCGTAATATTTCGCCGGGCGAAACCAATCCGTCACCGTCCAGCTCACCCGCCGGATTTCCCCCAGTTCCCCCCCTTTGATCAGCGCCCGTATCTTCTGGAAGAACGGATCCGTCCGCTGATTGAACATCGCCGCAAACACCTGCCGCTCCCGCCCCCGATGCGCCGCGATGAATTTCTCGCAATCGCTCTTCTGAACCGCGATCGGCTTCTCAACCAGCACGTGCAGCCCATTTCCCAGCGCCTCGATGCCAATGGGCATATGTGACGGATGCGGCGTCGCGATCAGCACCGCGTCCACCTCACCGGAGCGGATCAACGCGCTCGGATCGGTAAAAGGCTTAGCCTCCCCATAGCCGGAGGGCAATCTCGGATCGCACACCGCCGCCAGCCACACCCGCGGCACTTTCCCGCTCATGACACTGCGGGCATGAACCGTCCCCATATTTCCGAGCCCGATAATCCCCAGCCGCACCTCTTTTGCCCCGGTGCCGTTGCTTTCAAATTTCACGCCCAAAATGGATATAACCCTTTCCCAATCCCGTCCATCCCCGAAAGACAACCCGTCGCCCCGCGCCGACCGCAATTCAATCAGCAATCAGCAATCACAGATCATCAATATCCCCGCCGATCGAGGTGGCCGCTGCGTATTGGCGCCACCCGCGGCCTCAACTGGCAATTTCAGATTAGAGCATTTTCTATTTAATCTGAGGCAAAGAGTGGTATGGTAGGTGGATGCGAACCTACAGTCTTGATCTGCGGGAGCGGATCATAGCGGCGAGAGAAAAGGGGCACACGACTGCG
>JBEKOV010000188.1:0-2585 GCA_049521415.1 Chthoniobacteraceae bacterium | reverse complement strand
TCTTGGGGCTGAAATCGCGCGCGCGGCGCCCATCCATCACCTGGGGCTTGATGTCGTCGAGCAGGTTGAGCTTCGGATATTTCCGTCGCGTGCGGGCCGCGAGCCGGTCATAGATTTCGCAAAACGAGCGCCCCAAGCCCCCGATATAAATCGGCGTTTCGGGCAGACGACGGCTCTTTTGAAGAAAGTGCAATTGCGCGAGCAGTTCCTGCGTTTTGCCCATCGCGAAGACCGGCATGAGCGCCGCGCCGCCCTTCGCAAAAGTCTCCTCCAGCGCCAGCGTCAGGCGCTCCACGACCGCCTCGCGGGAAAAATCTTCCGGCCTGGGCTGGGCGCCCCGCGTCGTTTCGGTGATGAGGACGTCGATGTCCCGGCGCGGAAACTCGGCCCCGCGCAGAATCGTCTGGTCGGTGAAATTCACGTCGCCGGTGTAGAAAATCGTCCGCCCGCGATGCCGCAGCGCCGTGCCCGTGGAACCGAGAATGTGCCCGGCATCGTGAAAATCAAAGGTGAGCGGCTCGTTGTCCGGGTCGGGATAGCCTTTCAACGACCAGGGCCGCTCCAGTCCGCACGCCTGCCAGACCTTCACCAACTGGTCCAGCTCGCGATGGGTGAAAAGAGGATATTCGGCGATGCCCTTCTCCGCCTTTTGCTTGAGCATCACCTGCACGGAATTGTGAAGCAGCGGTTCGGCGAGATAATAGGTCGCCTCGCTCATGAAAACCCGCGCGGAGGGATGGTCCCGCATCAGCAGGGGCAGCGCCCCGGTGTGGTCGTGATGGGCGTGGCTGACCATGATCGTGTCGACCGAATCGAACTTGAGCCGTTCCAGATGCGGCAGGCCCTCGATTCCTTCGCCGCGCGGATGCATCCCGGCATCGAGGACGACGCGGCCGTCCGCGCCGAAATCGAGCAGGTACGAATTCGCGCCGATCTCATTGCCACGGGTCAGGTTGGTGAGAATCATCTCGGAGGTTGTCTGGAAAGTAAGCGCAGGTCACGCCTACTTTCCAGACACCTTCTAAATGACATTCCCAAAACGGCCCGCGATGGCTATGCTCAAGTTTATCTTTATGAAACACGCTCTCATGCTTGCGGGTGGTTTTTGCCTTCTTTTTGCCGCGATGCCGAAAGTCTTCGCCTCGGCGGAGGATCAGATCGACGCCGCCCTCACCGCGTCCAAAGCGTGGGTGGCCCAGATCGACGCGGGCCAGTACGATGAAAGCTATGCGTTCGGCTGCGGCGCGATGCACGATAAAGTGCCGCAAGATCAGTGGGACGAGGTGCTGAAGGCGCTTCGGACCCCGTGGGGTCCGGTGGTAAGCCGCAAGCAAATCAGCCATGTCTATAAACCGAACGGTTACCTGGGCGCCGAGGGCGAGTTTCTGGTCATTACCTATGACACCTCCTTTCAACGGTTGAGCCCGGCTACGGAAACTATCGTGCTCAAATGGGAAGACGGCAAGTGGCGCGGCGCCGGTTATAGGGCCGGGGCCAAACCATCGCCCGATGACAACTCCGCGCCTCCAGCACCCGCAAGCGCGACGGAAACCCAGACCATGGATCACGTGAAGCCGCAGCCGCAGTAAAAATCACAGTAGCCGCGCTCGTAAGAGCGTGGCTATCCATCGCCGAGGGACGTGTCCTTACGGCGGCGGCTACAAGTGTGGCCTATCCGAGCAAATCGACGCTAACGTCGTAACGAAGAAACGGTGTGATAAGATAAACCCCGTTGAACGCCTCGAGCGCCACATCGCGGACTTCCCGCGCCACTTCCAGGCCGATCCGGGTCGCGGCCTGGTCGTCGGCGCATTGGCGGAGGCGCTCGCGCAACGGCTCGGCGATCTTGATGCCGGGCACTTCGTTGTGGAGGAACTCGGCGTTGCGCGAACTCAGCAGCGGCATGACGCCGAGGAAAATCGGCACGCCCAGCGGCTTGAGCCGGGCCACGGTGCGACGCGCCAGTTCGAGATCGAAGACCGGCTGGGTCATCACGTATTGCGCCCCGGCGGCCAGCTTGCTTTCGAGCTTCTTTACCTGCGACTCGAAATTCAGCGCGTTGGGGTTGAAGGCGCAGCCGATGATGAATTTGGTCTGCCCGTTCAGGGGCCGGCCCACATGGTTCACGCCGCGATTCATCCCGGCCATCAGCTTGATCAGACCGAGCGAGTTCAAATCATAAACCGAAGTCGCGCCCGGATGATCGCCCACCTTCGCCGGGTCGCCGGTCAATGCCAGCACATGACGAAAACCGAGCGTACCGAGTCCCATGATCTCCGATTGCAGGCCGAGCAGGTTGCGGTCGCGACAGGCCAGGTGCAGCAGTGCGGTGAGGCCGACTTCCTCGCGCACGCGGATCGCCGCCGCGAAGTTGCTCACGCGCAAAATGGCGAGCGAATTGTCGGCCAGCGTGATCGCCGCCGCGCCCGCTTCCTTGAGCGCCTTCGCCCCGGCGAGAAACTTGTCCATGGAAAGGCCCTTCGGCGAATCGAGTTCGACGATCGAGACGGGCTTCTGCTTGAGCAGGTCGAGAATGGAAACCTCCTCCGCTCGCGCCGATGATGCGGCCGCCGGTTCGACAGCCT
>JBEKOV010000187.1:0-2641 GCA_049521415.1 Chthoniobacteraceae bacterium | reverse complement strand
GCCTCCACATCAGCCAGGCTAACCAAATCATTGCGGCGCACCTCAACCTTCGCGCCCAGCTCCCCGAGATACTGAACCAGGTTGTAAGTAAAAGAATCGTAATTGTCGAGAACGAAGACCACCGGAACCATCCTGCGTTGCAGTTTACACGGATGCGACGACCGCATCGCCAACCAAATCCCAAGCCCAAAATTACATAAGGCCATCCCCGACCTGCCGGAAAGGGCCATCCCCATCCCCAAGGGTGGTATTGACGGAAGCGCTCGTCAACGTCATCCTATGAATATAGTTACTCGAACATAGTTCGTCGCCACTTCATTAGCTTGGAGAAACACATGGCCGAAGCCCAGCAGGAAAAAAGGGCTGCACGACGCTTCGCGCTCCGCATACCGGTATCCATCGCGCGCGGCGAAAAGTTTGACGAGTCCGCCGAAATCCGCGACGTGAGCGCGCGCGGCATCTGTCTTTATCTCGACGCACCCATCGCGCAGGGGTCGCCCCTCGGCTTCACCCTCACGCTCCCGCCGGAGATTACGCTGACCGAAAGTATCCGCGTGCAATGCAAGGGGCGCGTCGTGCGCATCGAGGAGAATTCTCCCGAGGGCAAGATGGCTGTAGCCGCCGTCATTGAAGAGTACGAATTCCTGCCCAACAGCTAAAGCGCTTCCATCTGCTCGCGAGTGCGCCTCCGGCAGCCTCGATCCCGCCACTTCTTTACCTTCGCGCCAAGTGATAAGGTTCCTCTTATAGCTCGATAAACGCCAACCGTTTTTCGTTCGCAGGGGATTCTTGTTTGCCGCGATCTGGCATCCAATTTGTCGCCGTTTTGCTGCTGGCAGCGATCGCGGCCACGAATGCCCCCTCGCAAAATTCTGCCACGCAAAAAGCCGGCTCCTCGAAATCGGAAGTCGCCATCGTCAACAGCGTGCGCATCGTGCAGGATCGTGGCGTTCCAGCTCTAGAAATCGTCTCGACTCGCCCCGTCGTCCCTACGATTCGCATGCTCGATTCCCCTCCGCGCCTGGTCGTCGATATTTCCAACGCGCGCTCAGGACTGAATCGCAAGCGGATTAACGTGCTCCAGGAAAATATTCTGACCATCCGCGCCGAGCAATATCAGATCGAACCTCCCATCATGAGGATCGTGCTCGACCTGCTAGTTCCCTACGGATACTCCTGGGACGCTGCAGGCAATCGCCTGATGGTGCGGCTCAAGCCCCCTGAAGATCCCAACGCAGCGAACAAGAAGTCGCCGCAGCCGCCGAAGGAAGTGTCGCTATCACCCGCCGCCGCGGTGGTGCCCGTCACCGGAGGAATCGGCGAAGTTGTATCCGGCAATACGCACTTCGCGGCCGGATCTTCGCTGACAGCATCCACCGGCACCATGGTATTGGCATTGTCCAGAGGCGGCGAGGTTCGCGTTTGCCCCGGCACAACCGTCTCAGTCACGCCGTCCAAAAGCTCGAAAGATTTAATGCTGGGCATGAGCACCGGCGCGCTCGAGACCCACTACAAGCTCGATGCCGCCGCCGACACCGTGCTCACTCCCGACTTCCGCATCCTCTTCGCCGGCCCCGGAGAATTCCACTTCGCCGTCAGCACCGACTCTCACGGCAATACCTGCGTGCGAGGACTGCAAGGCAACAATTCTTCGGCGATCGTCGCAGAACTAATGGGAAGCCGCGTCTATCAGGTGAAGCCGACCGAGCAGGCGGTCTTTCATTTAGGAAGGATCGACAAGGTCGACACCGCAGTCCCGCTCGAGTGCGGTTGTCCGCCGCCAGCTCCGGTAATGCGAACCGACGCCGCTCCAGCCGCAGCGTCGTCGAACCCGAGCCCGCCCGCAAATCCGAACCTGGCCCAACTCTCCAACGGACCCGAAACCCGCGCCCTGCCGCCTCCGCAGCCGGGCGAAGTTCACGTCCAGGTCGACGCGCCATTCATTTTCGAAGGCAAGAAGCATTCGACGGCGCCGGTAGACGAGGCCACGGCTCTGCCAGTCATGACATCAGAAACAAAGCCAGTCCGCCTCGAGACGCAAGTGCAACCGCCGGCGGTCGCGGCCCCAGCCAAACCGCCCGAGCCCCAGCACCAAAGCGTGCTGCACCGCATCGGAAGATTCTTCACCGCTATCTTCCGATAGAAAATCATTAGCCACGGATTTGCACAGATTCTCACGGATAAACCAAAGCAGGGTAAACCAAAACATTCCAGCCCGCTCTATCCGTGAAGATCCGCGAAAATCCGTGGCCAAGGGGCTTCTGACCCTAATCCCTAGCCCCTGTCCTACCCGCGATTAATAACCCGCCGCAGTGGTTCCACCTTCTCGCGCAGATCGTCCGCCATCTCCGCGCCGCGCTCGGCCACATCCCGCACGCGTTCCTTCACGTCGCGCACCCGGTCTTTCGCCTCTTCCGTCCAATCCTGCACTGTGTCTCGAGCGTCTTCATAGCCGCGCTTCAGGTCGCGGCGAAATTGCTTGCCGGTCTTCGGAGCCAGCGCCAGCGCCGTCAGCGCTCCAGCCCCAAGTCCTATCAGAAAGAAAGTGACAGCGGTTCCTATGGTGCTTCCTTCAGAAGATTCATAACGTCCAGAACTCATGATTGTTGCCTCATTTCTACGTTTGGAAGAAAATGCCGGG
>JBEKOV010000186.1:0-2732 GCA_049521415.1 Chthoniobacteraceae bacterium | reverse complement strand
CGCCCAGATGTTCGCCTTGTCAGTGATTCCCGCGATGATGTTATCCACCGCGGTCATCGCGGTGAGCATGGAGTGATCCTGGTTGTTGTAACGGTGCATTCCGTTGCGACCAATGAGGAATAAGTTCTCGATGGGATCGAGATATTCGCGCACGCGCCCGAATTGCTCATACGCGCCGAAGTAGGCCGGGTAAGTTTTCTCCACGCGGATGACGGTGGAGTCGAGCACCGCGTCATGCTCGATGATGCCGATCCGGCTCAATTCCGCGTGCCTCAAAAAGGCCGAAAATGCCGCGATTCCCCGCAACCCGGTATGTGCCTTGATTTCGCGCATCAGCAGTGGATCACTGTAAACGTGCCCCGGACCCTCCGCCAAGATATGAATTCACCTTCGTGCCCCGCACAGGATTTCGTTTCAGGAAGCAGGCTTGTGAATGCGCCGCCGGACATCATCCCTCAAAGCCGTCAGCTCCCCGGTTTGCCCTGTTTCCGTGAGAGCAACTCAAAGCCGGCGACACACGCGGCCGCAAATACCGGCACGAAGAGGAACTCGATCTCCGCACGGAATCGGGCATTCCCGACAATCGTCAGGCCGTAAACCGCGGAATAGATAAGGATCACCGTGATGAAACTGAGGGCGACTTCAAACTGCCGCAGCATCCCCATTGCCAGCGCCGCAAAAAATCCGATCAGGAACAGGAACCAGTAGCCGGTGTGAAGCCAGTAGTACTTGACCGCCTCGCTGTCGCCGGTCGTGCGCAGGAGGCTGCGCGGAACCGCGGTCCAGAGCCAGACGATCTTCTTGAAGGTGCGCGCCACAAAAGCGGGCTTGTCGGACTCAATATATGCAAACGTCTTCTTTGCGATCACGTCCATCATTTGCGTCTCCGTCAATTTCCCGTAATATTTCGCCACTTCCGGCGGCAGCCCGATCGCTGCCTCGCCTCCCGCTACGAAGGGGGTTCCGGTGGAATTCGGGTTGTTGCCGTACCAGAGTTCCTTGGGGAAGCTGTCCTTGATCGGGATGATGCGCCCAAATACCCGATAGTTGCGCACAGTCCACGGGGTGATGGCCAGCAGCGTGCAGACCCCAGCTATTAAAACGGTGCGTGCCGCCGCCCATTCGGACCGCAAAGCGGCGCGGACGAGTAGAACAAGGGAGACGATGCCAAAGACGGCGAGCATGGTCGGCGAAAACATGGCTCCCAACCCCGTGAGCAAGCCGGCGCCGATGGCGACCCACCCCTTGCGCGACTCGACCGTATGAAACCAGCCCGCGAGCACCCACGGATAAATGGCCATCACATTGGCCGGCTGATGAATGCGCGTGCAGTACCAGGCGTAGAGCGGCATGAATGCAACCACCCACGCCGACACCACGGCCGCCCGCGTGCCAAACCAGCGTCGGGCGAGCCACGCCACGGGGAAGACCATGGCGCTGACCGCAACGCATTGCAGCAGGCTGATCAGCAGAAACGTCAGCGGACGAACGCCGAACGCCCTTTCGAAAAAGTACAATTCGAAGGGATACCCCGGCGCCTGCCACGCAGTCGGCGCGTTCGGGCCGGCAAAATCGATGCAATAGCCATCGCCACGCAACATATGCTCCGCGATGTCGCCGTTCTCCCAGGTCACGGGATGGTCAAAATGCCTCAGCGCCAGGACCAGGGCCACATGGAAAACGAGGGCAACCGCAAACGCCGCCCAGACCGCCCGGAAGGGATATGGCCGGGCCGGTTGAAGAACTGGATCGGTCCTAGGCTGTGGCTGCATGGGCGGATGCCTGGGATGCCTTCGGCAGGAATGGGGGCGCGATCCAGTGCCACAGCGCGAGCCTGAACTGGACCCCGGTCCAAAGACACCCGAAGCCATACTTCACGCTCCGCCGGAAGTTGATCGACGATGCGTCGGGGAAATAGAGGGTGGGGCAGGTTATTTCGGCGATTTTCCCTCCCAGCCAGAGAATCTGGGCCAGCATCTGATTGTCGAAGACGAAGTCGTCCGAGTTCTCGTCGATGGGCAGCTTCAAGAGCAATTCCCGGGAAAACGCCCGGTAGCCGGTATGGTACTCCGAGAGCTTCGCCTTGAAGAGCATATTGCAGGCGAGCGTCAGGCCCCGGTTCGCGATATACTTCCAGGCCGGCATCCCGCCTTCGATGGCATAACCGCCCAAGATGCGCGACCCCAGGACGGTGCTGTACAATCCGCACGAAATCATGCTCGCCATGGCGGGAATCAACTTCGGCGTATACTGATAGTCGGGGTGGACCATGATGACGATATCGGCCCCTTCCGCGAGAGCGGCGGCATAACAGCTTTTCTGATTGCCCCCATAGCCGCGGTTTCGAGGGTGGAGGATCACCTTTGCATGCGGGAGGGTCCGCGCGACCTCCACCGTGGAATCCCGGCTGGCATCGTCCACAACGATCACCAGGTCAACGATCTGCTGGGCCATCACTTCCTCGTATGTGCGCACGAGGGTCTTCTCCGAGTTGTACGCGGGCATCACGACTACGACTTTTTTGCCGGCGATCATGGGACGGGCTTATCCGTGATGGGATTCTTATGCAACCGAATTTTGGACGCCCAATTTCCCACACCCGCCCGGTTTATTACATCGACTCCGGGTCCATTCCCGCTTCCTCGTGGTAATCCTGTTCGGTATTCACCGCCCAGATGTTCGCCTTGTCAGTGATTCCCGCGATGATGTTATCCACCGCGGTCATCGCGGTG
>JBEKOV010000185.1:0-2752 GCA_049521415.1 Chthoniobacteraceae bacterium | reverse complement strand
AGAACCTTCGATGACCTCGTCAAGGCAATCGCCCACGCCCTCAACTGCTTCTCAGCCTCCGAATGCCTCCACTTCCTTCATCATGCCCAATATGCTTCAGATTAAATAGAAAATGCTCTAGATGGGACTTTGCCCCTCGATGTGGCCGTGGCGCGCAGACGCAGGAAGGGTGGTCGCGGCCATGCAGAAGACGAAGAGGGCGGTGAAGAGGAGATCGCTGAGCAGCGACGAGCGGAAGAAGAGCCAGGTGGGGGCGTAGCCGGGGAGGCCGGTGGTGAGGGATTGGAGCCAGCCGGGGAAAGTTTTTGCGTATGGGAGGGTCAGCCATGAACTGGTGTTGGTGACGACGTAGAAGAGGATGGAGCCGAGGATGCTGGCGGGCAGGACGGTGAGGAGGATGGCGCGGTTGCGCAATGCGAAGCCAATGCAGACGACGGCGGCGAGGGCGAGGTAGCGCGAGAACATATCGGGACTGACGAGGGCGGCGCCGTAATGCCAATTGAGGAAAAGATCGGAGACGAAGAGCGCGCCGAGCGGCACGATGAAGGCGAGGCGGCGCGGGAGATAAATGCCACCGCACAGGGCGACGGCGGCAACGGGCGCGAAGTTTTCCAGCCACGGGATGCGGACCAATTGATAGACGATGCAGACCCGGTAGAGGATGACGGCCGCGAGGAGCATAAGTGCGGCGGCGGTCTGTGCGGTGCGGTTTTTCATTGTCATTGCAGGTACTGCTTGCTGCCGGCCGGGGTGATGCGGCCGACATTCGCGCTGGGCAGCCGGGTATCGAGCGTGCCCGGGTACATACTAAACTTTTCCACGTGTCCGTCCAGAAAGAGAATATTGGCCTGGCCGCCGTGGCGGAAGTGAGTCGTCTTGTCGGTGGGGTCGAACATGTAAAACTCCTCGAGCATGGGATGCGTGGGAGTACCCGGGGGTTGGAAGGTATCGACCTGCGCGCAATCGCCAAAGAGGAGAATCTGCGACGGATCGCGAATGGTTGTGACGTCAACATTCGAGAAGGCCGGGAATTCGGTGGCGTTGAATCCGTAGCCCCAGCTTGCTCCATTATATTTCGGTTCCCAAATCGACAGGCAATTATAGGGAAATGAGGGGCATATCTCGACGCCGCCGACCTGCATTAAATAGGGATAGAGAGGGGACCTTGTGACATCGACCGTGCGGTCGCCCTCCGATGAGGCGAGACTGCCGGCGGTCTCGTAACCGAAATACCAAAGGGCGCCGCCGGGCGCCGACTGCTCGTACGGAAACATCCGGTAATGATGATCGGCGAGGTAAAGCGAAGTGGCCATGCCGAGCTGGCGCAGGCTGTTCGCGCAGTAGGCGCCCTGCGCGATCGCTCGCATCTGGCCGGTGCCCTGATAGGTGAGCACCGCCAGGACGGCGATTAGTGTCACTGTGACCAGCAGCTCGATCATCGTGAAGCCGCGCGCGTCCGACCGGCGCATGGGCGCCGGCGCGGCCTGGTCATTGACGCACGGGCGGTTCATGCACGGGCCTTCCGTTTGCGAAGTGCGAGCGCGGGCAACGCGAGGAGCATCAGCAGCAGCGCGCACGGTTCGGGAACGACGGTGATCGATTGAAAGAAATTGGTGGAATTGGTGTTCGGAAACTCTGCCGCGGTGGGAGCGTCGTCACCGGAGGAATCATCGACCGTGTCGGGAGTATTGGGATTGCCCAGGAGCCACGCGTCGTAGCTTTGATTTGCAATTGTTCGCGTGTCCGCGCCATCATTCGAGAGTTGCCACAAGCCGGCCGCGTAAGGCGCGCCGTTGAGATCGGAGCCGTAAGCACCGGCCCCACCCGCCACGTCGTAAATCCAGCTCGGATTGTAGGTTGGATCCTGCAGAATCGTCTCGCCGCCAAGCGTAAACGAAATCGGGAACAGGCCGCCGACGTCTGCAAAATAGATATAGGTCACCGAGAGCGAGCCGGTGGTCGCGACATACACGGGATAAGTGCCGGAAAACGCATCCGTATAGGTCGAGCCGGTGAGCACCGGCTGGCCAAAGACGGTGTTGAGCAGATCCTGGCCGGTCGTGAGCGCGCCGGTGGGATAGTTGACCTGCCATTTGAAGGACTCCTCTAGGCTGCCGCCGTCTCCAAAATCGCCCTGAACGAGGAGGAACGATGTGTCTGCGCGAAGGAATGCGGACGTGAACAGCCACGCCGCGACGATGATGCCGAACTGCGTTTTCATTTTTTCTGGTCTCCATGTTGTGAGAAGACCAGAAATCCCCCGCGCCGGAGCGCGGAAGTGCCGGCCTCTCATGCTTCTTTTCTGCGAAGAAGGGACCGGGGCATCCGCACTCGCGGAGACCCGGATGAGAGCACATGGGGCGAATATTCTGGCTCCTGGCTTGCCTTCTTCCCGCCTTCACCGCCTGGGAGGGCGATTGGCCTATGGGAAGTTGTATCCAGTTACAGCAGCGCGACTGCTTCCGATTCTCACGGAATTCCTCGCGTCCATGCGCAACTAACTAATCTCGCAAAGAACTGGGAGGGTTTTAGCGCGCGGAATAATCGGGGGCAATGGAAAATGTGAGGAAAGGAAATGATAATATCTAATTCGGAATTGATAATTGAGGGTGGGTGGCGAGTTTGGGCGACTTAGAGCATTTTCTATTTAATCTGAAGCATATTGGGCATGATGAAGGAAGTGGAGGCATTCGGAGGCTGAGAAGCAGTTGAGGGCGTGGGCGATTGCCTTGACGAGGTCATCGAAGGTTCT
>JBEKOV010000184.1:0-3075 GCA_049521415.1 Chthoniobacteraceae bacterium | reverse complement strand
TTCGTGAGCGCCGTCGCCGGCATTGATCACGCTGGACTCGAGGCGCTCGGCGAGGAAGAGAGGGGCGCCGGCGCTCGAGTGGCGCAGGACGATGACATCGGCGTGAAGGGCCTGGAGATTGCGGGCGGTGTCCTTGAGGGTTTCGCCTTTCGAGAGGCTGGAGGTGCTGGCGGAGATATTGACGACATCGGCGCTGAGGCGCAACGCGGCGAGCTCGAACGAAGTGCGAGTGCGGGTGCTGGGCTCGACGAAGAAATTGATGAGCGTCTTGCCGCGGAGCGAGGGGACTTTCTTGATCTCGCGGGCGCTCACTTGTTTGAAGGCGGCCGCGGTGTCGAGGACGAGGGTCAACTCCGCGGGCGAGAGGTCGCGGATGGAGATGAGATCCTTTCGCGTCCACGTGGAGGGAGGGCTGGTTTTTGTTTTTGCGGTCATTGTTTGTCCATCCAGACGGAGTCCGGGACCTGGTCGATGGATTGAAACCTCACGTACACGCGTTGAGTGGGAGAGGTGGGAAGATTTTTGCCGACGTAATCGGCGCGAATGGGAAGCTCGCGATGGCCGCGGTCAATGAGGACGGCGAGCTGGATGCGGCGGGGCCGGCCAAAGGAGGCGATGGAATCCATCGCGGAACGGACGGTGCGCCCGGAGAAAAGAACGTCGTCGGTGAGGATGAGGGTGAGGCCGGCGATATCCGGCGGGAGATGGGAGGCGACGACCATGGGGAGCTTGGGGCGGATTCGGAGATCGTCGCGGTGCATCGAGACATCGATGATTCCCAGCTCGGGGCGGACATTCTCGATTGCCTCGATGTGGGAGGCGATGCGGCGGGAGACTTCGATGCCGCGCGATGGGATGCCGACGATGCAAATGCCGGCGGGGTCGGGGTTGCGCTCGACGATCTCGTGAGCGATGCGCCGAAGGGCGCGGTCAATGGCCTGGGCGTCCAGGACGAGGGTGGCGTCCGGGGCGGGTGGCTGAGGTTCGGTTGGGTTCACTTGGCTCCTTCGCGGCCTCTCTGGACCGAGTTAAAGGAAACTGTAGCGGACGGATCAGGAGGATTCGACGCTGGTGACGCGCTGTCGTTTTTCGCGCCATGCCGAGCGATGTTTCACGATCCAATCGAGCAAAGCTTTTTCGAAGCCGATGTCGTGGCCGGCTTTTTCGCTCTCGAGCCACTTGTGCTTGAGGATTTCCTCCCGCTCGGCGAGGAATTCTTTGTAAAGGACGGAATTCTTGACCAGGTCCGGGGTTTCGGGGAGCGGTTTATCCATTCCGGGTGACACTTTTCAGGGTTTGGATGGGCACGTCAATATTGTTGAAATGGGGACGCATTGAATGAGACGGGGCGTGCGGCGGTTTCATTCGATTGTGGCTGATGGTGGTCAAAGGGGCAAGAACTCGCGCAGGGTCCGTGCGATTTGCGCAAAGACGAGCGAGGCGGGGTTCTTCTTGTCTGATATAGCAATCGGTTTGCCACGGTCGCCGCATTCGCGCGTGGGGATATCGATGGGGACCTGTCCGAGGAGGGGGACGCCGAGGCGCCGGGCCTCTTTTTCGCCGCCGCCGCGGCCAAAGATGTCATAGCGGGTGTTGTCCTTCGGGCAGACGAAATAGCTCATGTTTTCGATGAGACCGAGGACGGGGACATTGACGCGGGCGAACATCGAGGCGGCCTTGCGGGCATCGACGAGGGCGACCTCCTGCGGCGTCGTGACGATGACGGCGCCGGCGAGGGCGACGGTCTGGACAATGGTGAGCTGGATATCGCCGGTGCCGGGCGGGAGATCGAGGACGAGGAAATCGAGGCCGCCCCAATCGACCTGGCGGAGGAATTGCTGGGTGTAGCGGGTGACCATGGGGCCGCGGAGGATGGCGGGGGCGTCGTCATCGAGGAGGAAGCCCATGGACATGAGTTTCACGCCGTGGCGGGTGATGGGGAGGATGACGTTTTGCTCGGTGGCCATGGGGCGGTCGTGGACATCGAACATGAGACCCATGCTGGGGCCGTAGAGGTCGCAATCGCAGAGGCCGACACGCGCGCCGGCTTGGTCGAGGGCGACGGCGAGATTTGCGGCGACGGTGCTCTTGCCGACGCCGCCCTTGCCGCTGGCGATGGCGATGACGTGCCTGACGCCATCGATTTGCGTGGCGGAGGCGGAGGCGCCACTGCCCTGCGCGGGGGCCTGGATATCGATGAGGACGCGGACGCCGGAGATGCCGGGGATGGCGCCGAGGGCGCGCTCGCTTTCGTCCTTGATAGCCTGGGGGACCTTCGGGTCATTGGTGGCGATGCTCATCTGGACGGTGATGGAATTCCCATCGATCCGCACGCCCTTGACGAGCCCGAACGAAACAATATCCCGGCTGAACCCGGGATAACGGACCGATTTCAGGACCTCGAGGGCCTGGCTTTCAGTGATTGCAGCCATCGCGGGAAAATCTCAGTCCCCGGCGGACGGGTCAAGGTCAACCCCGTGCAATACAGCCGCGACATGACGCCCGAACGTAGTCTAGAAGGAGAGCGCCATGATGACCTATACCCCCTTTGACAATAACGGCTGCCGCGGCGAGAGCGGTCTGCACGGCAACGCGCTGGAAGGCGCAATCGGGCCGGTGAATGTGGGTGAGGTGGAGCGATACGGATCGATCATCGCGGGTGCGGCGCTGATGGCGGCGGGGTTGTCGCGGCGGAACGTCCGGGGGTTGCTGCTGGCGGCGGCGGGAGGGGCGTTGCTGGTGCGCGGGGTGGCGGGGCATTGCAAGCTTTATGAGTCGATCGGAGTCTCGACGGCGCGTCCGGAGCGGCCCGGAGTGCCGGACCAAATGGGGGTGAAGGTGGATAGGACAATCTTCATCGCGTGCCCGCCGGAGGTGGCTTACCGATTCTGGCGGAATTTGGAGAATCTGCCGGAATTCATGGAAGATATCGAGAGCGTGCGGATTTTGGACGATATCCATTCGCGTTGGGTGGTGAAGGGTCCGGGAGGGCGGCGGCTGGAGTGGGATGCGGAGATTGTCAATGAGCATCCGGGGGAGATGGTTTCGTGGCAGACGCTGCCTGGGGCCGATGTG
>JBEKOV010000183.1:0-3076 GCA_049521415.1 Chthoniobacteraceae bacterium | reverse complement strand
CGCTGAAGTTTTCGGAGTTATTCGCGACGGCGGCGTCGCGGACGGAAGTGGTGGTGACGTTCCTGGCGCTGCTGGAGCTGGTGCGGCTGAAGCAAGTGCGCGCGCGGCAGAGCGAGGAGTTTGGGGAGATCGAATTGGTGCGCGCGGAGAACCGCGTTCTGGCGTAGAGGCAGCGCTATGGTTAGGCAAGGCTGCAAGGTCTCCGGGAGCACCCGGAAGACCATACAGCCCGGCTGGCCCTAATGTTGCAAGGTTCCCCCCGGACCTTGCAACGTCCCCTCCAGCCGGGCTGCCCCTTTGGTTCTTTTCCCGCGTCCGTTTGTTACGGACTCGTGACGCCATAGCACCCCCCGTGCCAAGCCCTCAGCGCGGTTCGATTTTCGCCATTCTACAGAGTAAATCGCGATTCCAGATGGGGAATCGGGAGACACCGCGGAGTGCTCAGGTTGGCTGGAATTGAGCATCGGGTGATGAAGTTTAGCCTCCTTCCGAATCCTTGCCGAACGAGCTGCGCATAATGCCCCAAAGGCATCAAAACCGCCCTTCCCATTTCGCGAACGACTCCATTACATGTATCCATGAAAATCCTCGTCATCGGCGGAGGCGGACGCGAACACGCGCTCTGCTGGAAGCTGCGGCAATCGCCGCGCGTGACGGAAATTATCTGCGCGCCGGGCAATGCCGGGACGGAGGCGCTCGGGCGCAACGTGGCGATCCCGATTACGGACATCGAGGCGCTGGCGCGATTCGCGAAGGAGGAGGGAATCGGGCTGACGGTGGTGGGCCAGGACGATGCGCTGGCGGCAGGCGTGGTGGATTTGTTCGAGAGCCGCGGGCTGCGGATTTTTGGGCCGACGAAGGCGGGAGCGCGATTCGAATCGTCGAAGGCGTTCGCGAAGCGGTTCATGGAGCGGCACGGGATACCGACGGCGCGATTCGGGGAATTCACGGAGAGCGCGGAGGCGCATCTTTTTTGCCAGAAGATGAAATACCCGATCGTAATCAAGGCAGACGGCCTCGCGCTCGGGAAGGGCGTAGTCATTGCGGAGAACGCCGAACAAGCGGCGAAGACGATTTACCGGATGATGGAGCAGCGGCAATTTGGCGCCGCGGGCAGGCGGGTGGTGATCGAGGAATTCCTTGCGGGCGAGGAATGCTCGCTGCACGCGCTGATCGACGGGCGGAGTTATGCGATGTTTCCCGGGTCGCAGGATCACAAGCAGGCGCTGGACGGCGACCAGGGGCCGAACACGGGAGGCATGGGGGCGTACTCGCCCGCGCGGGTGCTGACGCCGGAGCTGGAGCGCCAGGCGCGCGAGCAGGTGCTGGAGCCGTTCGTGCGCGGGCTGGAGGCGGACGGGCTGGCGTTCAAGGGGTTGCTGTTCCCGGGATTGATGGTGACGGCGACGGGGCTGAAGGTGCTGGAATTCAATTGCAGGTTTGGCGATCCGGAGACGCAGGCTTATCTGCCGAGGCTAAAGACGGATCTGGTCGAGGTGATGGAAGCGGTGATCGACGGGCGGCTGGCGGATTGCCCGCTCGAATGGCGCGACGAGGCGGCGGTGTGCGTGGTGATGGCGTCGGGCGGGTATCCTGGGGATTACGAGAAAGGGAAGGAGATCAGCGGGATCGAGGCGGCAGAGAGCGATGCGATGGTATTCCATGCGGGCACGAAGCGCATCAATGGCCGGCTGGTGACCGCGGGAGGGCGCGTGCTGGGCGTGACGGCGCTGGGCGCGGATGTGCGCACGGCCCGGGACAAGGCGTATGCGGGGGTGGAAAAGATCCATTTCGAAGGCGCGTATTACCGGCGGGACATTGCGGCGAAGGCGTTGAGGGGGTAGCGTGCGGCTTTCCCGATGAGAACCCTGGTTTTGTTGAGCCTCGTTTGCGCCACCTCGGCATACGGGGCGTACATGGCATACGCGGCTCCGACGCCGGCGGATGTGGATGGATTGAGCGCGCAGGATGTTACGAAGGCGGTCGCGGCGTTGAAGGAGAGCTTTATCCAACCGGACGCGCTATCCGATACGGAATTGGAGCGCGCCACGCTGCAAGGGTTGCTAGACCACCTGGCGCCGGAAGCGACGCTCGAGTCAGGGACGGCAGGCGCGGGGGCGGCGGCGCCGTTCCACGCGGAGGATTATGAGGGCAAGACCGGCTATCTTCGGCCAGGGGCGCTCACGAATGTGAACATGGCGCGGCAGACGCTGGAGGATTGGAGCGCGAAGGGTATTGGCGCGGTGGTGCTGGACCTGCGCGCGACGACGCCGAGCAGCGATTACGACGCGGCGGCGAACCTGGCGGCGCTCTTCTGCGCGAAGGGCACCGAGATGTTCAGTCTCACGGCAGGCAAAGGCCGCACGATCCCCGGAGCCGATTCCGCCGACGGACAGACGCGCACTTTTACGGCGGAAGCGGACCCGGTCTTCAAGGGCGTGCTGGTTGTGCTCGTGGATGGCGAAACCGCGGAGGCCGCCGAGACGGTCGCGTCTGCCTTGCAGAAATGCGCAAAGGCCATAGTAGTGGGGGATAAAACTGCCGGGCGCATGTTCGATTACACCGACGTGCCGCTCGGTAACGCGACGCTGCGCCTGGCGGTGGCGCGGGTGATCCTGCCCGATGGCAGAGAACCGGGCGAAAGCGGCCTGGAGCCGGATATCAGCGTGGGGCTCGGGACGGCCTCGAAGGCGGACGTGATGGCGAGCATCACGTCCAAGGGAATCGACTCAGTGACGGAGGAATATGACCGCCCGCATCTGAACGAGGCGGCGCTGGTGGCAGGAAGCAATCCTGACCTGGATGAACTGGAGGCGGAGCAATCGGGAGTCAACCCGCTGGAGGTGTTGATCGACCAGCAATTGGAGCGGGCGCTTGATTTAGTGACGTCGATTTCGATTTTCCAGCAGCGGGATAAGTGAGGGGGGAACCAAAATTCGAAAATCGAATGATGTGACCTAGAGCATTTTCTATTTAATCTGAGGCAAAGAGTGGTATGGTAGGTGGATGCGAACCTACAGTCTTGATCTGCGGGAGCGGATCATAGCGGCGAGAGAAAAGGGGCACACGACTGCGG
>JBEKOV010000182.1:0-3468 GCA_049521415.1 Chthoniobacteraceae bacterium | reverse complement strand
GGGAGCGGCAGGTCGCGGGGACGCTTTCGGGCGGGGAGCAGCAGATGCTTTCGATCGGGCGGGCGCTGATGGCGAAGCCGAAATGTTTGATGCTGGATGAGCCGTCGCTTGGGATTGCGCCGATCCTGGTGCGGACGATTTTTGAGAGGATCGTGGAGATCAATGCGACGCTGGGGGTGACGATTCTGCTGGTGGAGCAGAATGCGAATCTGGCGCTGAAGGTGTCGCAGAGGGGGTATGTGCTGGAGAGTGGGAGCGTGATTTTGGAGGATAGCTCGGAGGCGCTGCGGGCGAATGAGAAGGTGAGGGAGAGTTATTTGGGCGGGTGCTGAGCGGGGGGGAGACCAGAATTGCTGATTGCTGAAGTTTGATTGCTGATTGGGATGGCGGGGCGGGATCAATACGCAGCGGTCGGGTCGATCGGCGGCGAAATTGCTAATTGCTAATCTGAAATTGCTAATTGGGATCGCGGTTGGGCGTCCGTACGCAGCTCGGCCGCCCACCAGCCACCGCGGTTCCCTTCCGCCTCCTCGAAGGTAGCGATTGGCTTTCGGGCCGCGCGGAGCGCAGGGGGCTCGCTCCGGGCTAATTTTCCCTCTTTGTGCGGCGGGGGGTTGGCGTTACATTGGCCCGTCATGGAGTTGATCAAAAAGCAATTTACGCTCGATTACTGGCCCGAGAGCGGGTGGGTGGAGGGGCGCTTGCGGGAAATCCCGGAGGTGCTGAGCCAGGGGCAGAACCGGGACGAACTGGAGGAGCACATCCGGGAGGATTGCGCGGACCTGCTGCTGGACCCGGAATACGCGCAGGCGCACGGGTACGGGCACCTGGACCCGGCGGATATTCGGAATGCGGATTTCAATTATGTGAAGCTGGACCGGTACCAGGCGGCGTGCGCGCAATTGCAGGCGCTGTCGGGGGATCGCGCGGAAAAAGTTTACGCGTACATCGAGGATCTGGTGGACTTGGAGGCGCTGGAACGGCGGGAGGATGCGACGCGGCGGAACGAGGAGCACGGCGGCGAGGAAGAGTGGTAGGGGCGCGATGAGCCGCGAGTATACGCTGCACCGATCGGCGGGGCCGGCACTGCGGATCGATTACGCGGGGCAGCTCAATGCACAGCAGCACGAGGCGGTGACGGCGGCGCCGGGACCGGCGCTGGTAATCGCGGGGGCGGGGAGCGGGAAGACGCGGACGCTGACGTATCGGGTGGCGTACCTGGTGGAGAACGGGGTGAGCCCGTCGAATATTCTGCTGCTGACTTTTACGAACAAGGCGGCGCGGGAGATGATCGAGCGGGTGACGAATCTGCTGCCGCACGATCTGGCGGGGCTGTGGAGCGGGACGTTTCACTCGATCGGGAACCGGATTCTGCGGGCGCACTCGCAGGCGGCGGGTTTTCGGCCGGGGTTCTCGATCATGGATCGGGAGGATCAGCAGGACATGGTGGACTCGGTGATCGCGGCGGCGGGGATCGATACGAAGGACAAGCGATTTCCGAAAGGGGAGGTGCTGGCGGATATTTATTCGTACGCGATCAATACGTCGCGTCCGATCGGGGAGGTGCTGGCGGAGAAGTATCCGTATTTTATTCCGCTGGAGGGGGAGATTGAGTCGCTGCAAGGGAAGTACGAGAAGCGGAAACTGGGGGCGAATTCGCTGGATTTCGACGATCTGCTGGTGAAGCCGCTGCGGATGCTGGAGAGCACGCCGTCGATCGCTGAGCATTACCAGCAGAGGTTTCAGTTTATCCTGGTGGATGAGTATCAGGATACGAACCGGATCCAGGCGGAGTTTATCGACATCCTGGCGGCGCGGCACCACAACGTGATGGTGGTGGGGGACGACGCGCAGGCGATCTACTCATGGCGCGGGGCGGATTTTCAAAATATCCTGGATTTTCCGAAGCGTTATCCGGGGGCGACGGTGTATAAGATCGAGACGAATTACCGGAGCGTGCCGGAGGTGCTGGAGGTGGCGAATGCGGCGATCGCGGGGAATGCGCGGCAATTCCACAAGCATCTGCGGGCAGCGCGGGACGGAGGGGGGACGAAGCCGGGGCTGGTGCCGCTGGCGGACTCGAATCAGCAGGCGCAATTTGTGGCGCAGCGAATCCTGGAATTGCGGGAGGAGGGGATTGAGCTGAACGAGATGGCGGTGCTGTACCGGGCGCATTATCACTCGATGGAATTGCAAATGGAATTGACGCGGCACGGGATTCCGTTCGCGATCACGAGCGGGCTGCGGTTCTTTGAGCAGGCGCATATCAAGGATGTGGCGGCGTTTTTGAAATTCGCGGTGAATCCGAGTGACGAGGTGGCGTTCAAGCGGATGGCGCGGCTGCTGCCGGGGATCGGGGCGCGCTCGGCGGAGGGAATGTGGGCGACGGTGCATGGGAGGCTGGGGGATGATCCGGCGCCGGAGTCGGGGGCGCCTTCGTTTGGGTCGTTTCACAAGCTGTTGTTTGATCTGAAGGTGGCGGCGAAGAGCAGTAAGTCGTGGCAGCAGCTTGTATATACGCTGGATGAGATTGCGCCGGGTGGACAGGCGCATGCGCCGGCGGAGATGATCGCGGGGGTGATCGAGGCGGTGTATGACGATTATCTCAAGTCGAAGTTTCCGAATTATGAGCAGAGGCGGGAGGATTTGCAGACGTTGCAGAATTATGCGCGGCAGTATGAGAAGACGGGGGAGTTTCTGGACCAACTGGCGCTGGTGACATCGCTGGAGACGGAGGGGGAGCTTGGGACGCGGAATGAGGATGACGAGATGGTGAATCTATCGTCGGTGCACCAAGCGAAGGGGCTGGAGTGGAAGGCGGTGTTCGTGATCTGGATGGCGGAGGGGATGTTTCCGAGTTCGCGGTCGCTGGAGTCGAGTGCGGCGATTGAGGAGGAGCGGAGGTTGTTCTATGTGGCGCTTACGCGGGCGAAGGATGAGTTGTATCTGACTTATCCGTTGATGAGATTGAATGCGGGTTATGGGGAGATGTTTCAGAGGCCGTCGCGGTTTTTGGCGGAGGTGCCGACGGAGTTGCTGGAGGAGTGGAGTGTGAGGTAGGGGATTGGAAAGGCTCTGCGACCCCTCCGGGGTCGTGTCCTTCTATTGTAGCCTTCCGGGGGTATCATCCCGCAGAGCGGGATTCAACGGCTCGCCCGCCCGCCAACCTCCTCTGATCCCTGCCGCCTCCTCGCCTCAAGCTACCGCTCTTGCATGCCTTCGGCATGCTTATGAGGATGCGCTTCAATGCGGATACAGTTACGGCGTTATCTTTGACTCGTGGTGGGAGTCGGGCTTTTCGGGCTCGGTGCCGGGGATGTTTGCGAGGAGGATGCTGCCTTGCATGAGGCGCCAGGCGGATGCGCTGCCGTGTTCGGAATCATGGTCGAGGGGCTGGGGCGGGGCAGTCAGATCGTGGGGCACGATTTCGACAGGGGGCTGGACGATGGGGGGACCTGAATTGGCGGG
>JBEKOV010000181.1:0-3589 GCA_049521415.1 Chthoniobacteraceae bacterium | reverse complement strand
TGCTCGTGTCAAAGCTCATCGAGGGCAATTATCCGAATTACCGCCAGGTCATTCCGCCGGAGGCGAAGGAACGGATCACCCTCGAGCGCGAGAGCTTCCTCAACTCCGTCCATCGCGTCTCGCTGCTTTCGAGCGAGAAATCCAATTCCGTGAAGCTCGTCTTCGCAAAAAACAACATCGACATCATCGCCAACACACCAGAGGTCGGCGAAGCGCGCGAGTCCCTGCCTGTCTCCTACAAGGGCCGCGAATTCTCCATCGCCTTCAATCCCGAGTTCCTCATGGCCCCGCTTCGCAATCTCCCGAATGACGAAGTCTTCCTCGATTTGATCGATGAGATGAGCCCCGGCGTAATCAAGGTCCAGAGCCCGTTTCTCTACGTCCTGATGCCCATGCGCATCTCCTGACCCTTCGATCTTCAAATTTTTCAGAGACTCAAGGTCACGCCCTTCGGCGCGGAGACTTGCAAACCGAGGCGATACCCGATAGCATGGGTCCATGAGCACCGTGGCCGAAATTGAATTCGCTATCGAACAATTGCCCGTTGAGCAAGTGCGCGAAGTGGCGGCGTGGCTGGACGAATACCAAGCTACGATCAATGCATCGGCTGAGGTCTTTTCGATGCTGGATTCCGAAGAAGGCCAGGGCGATCAATGGCGCGAGCCGAAGTAAGGCGCGGCGAAGTCTGGCTGGTGGATCTTGGCATGGCGCAAAAGGTGCGTCCCGCCGTTATTCTGAGCGTGGCTTATCTCGATCACGAGCGAGCGTTGGTCACTTACGTTCCGCGCACGACAAGCCTGCGGGAAACCCGCTTTGAGGTTGCACACGAGGCCAGGGGCTTTGATGCAGGAGCATTCGACGCTCAAAGCATCGGCACGATGCCGGTAGCCAAATTGATCCGGCGCATCGCGACACTGGACGCCGAAACCCTCGCAAAGGTCGAAGATGCCGTGCGTTCCTGGCTGGCGCTCTGATTGAGAAAACAGGCCGGACATGGAGCGCTCTCCGTACAGGCGGACAGCCGGTCCCATCGCAAATTCCCATTGCGATTTCACCTCGGCTCACTATCCTTCCTCCCCCACTCGCTCTCGTGGCGGAACTGGCAGACGCGTACGGCTCAGGACCGTATGGGGTAACCCGTGGAGGTTCAAATCCTCTCGAGAGCACCATTCCCGCGTCGGGAATGGCTGATAATATATTCACAACAAGCCTCCGCGCACGTTATTTTCCTACGCAAAATTCCGTATAACTTATTATCATTTGACGCTCTTTTTTTGCCACGTTTTACTGGCAAAACACCCTCCCCCCCAATGACCTGGCTCTCCTTTCTTCAGAATTTTCTTATTGCCCTTTCCGTCCTCACCACCGTCTCCCTGGCATATTTGATTCGCGTCATCTGGCCGCGCAAGTAGGCTGTCGCCCCTGCAAGAGCCCAAGTTCGTCCACTCTCTTTTTTCGTCGATCGCTCGCCGGTACGACCTCGCCAATCACCTCCTTTCCGGCGGCCTCGACTTTCTCTGGCGCCGCCGCGCCACGGCCATCGTCGCCTCGTGGAATCCCGCCGCTGTCCTTGATCTCGCCACCGGCAGCGGCGATCTCGCCCTCGCCATCGAGCGCGCATGCCCGCAAGCGACGGTCACCGGCGCCGACTTCTGCGAGCCCATGCTCGAGCGCGCCCGCGCCAAGGGCCTGCGCCGGACCGTGGTGGCCGACGCGCTCCGCATGCCATTCCCTGACGGTTCGTTCGATGTCGTCACCGTCGCGTTCGGCCTGCGCAATATGGAGTCATGGCCCGGCGCGTTGCGCGGGATGTCGCGCGTCCTGAGGGCCGGCGGCCATCTCCTCGTCCTCGAGTTCTCCCTGCCCCGCTGGCCGTGGCGCGCGCCGTACCGCCTTTATCTCCACCGCATTTTGCCGGTCGTCGCGGGCATTGTGACGCGGGAAAAATCGGCCTACCAATACCTCGGCGATTCGATTGAGAAATTTCCGACCGGGCGCGAAATGCTCACGCTTATCGAGCAATGCGGTTTCACATCCGCGGCATGGCAGCCGCTCACCGGCGGCATCGTCTCCCTCTACACCGCGACGAAGGCCGCCGGCCCGTAGCTCCCGTCATTTCGCCTCAACCGGCGGGGTCGTCACCTGGCCGTTATCCGCGGCCGGCGGCGCCACGGGCAGCGCCGCCGCGGGCGCCGGGGTCGGCAGCACTTCGGCAATCAGCGCGTCGTAATCGGGATTGCTGATCAGGAAAACTCCATCGACCCCGGCCACGCTGGCATTCCAGTAATCGCCCGACGGGCCGCCCACCTTCAAGGTATGCGAAGTCTTGTCCGCCATGGTGAAGGTGATCGTGACTTCCGGCGTTTCAAGGCCCTCGCCGGGAGCCGCCGCCCCGACCCATCGGATGGCCTCCAGCGTCGAGATCGTATTCGCCATCGATTGGATATTGGTCGTGTCCAGCGCGATATCGCCCTTCGCCGGCATCCACTGCCCCTTCTCCTTCACCAGCGAGAGCGTCGCCTGGCCCGGCTTGGTCACATCCAGGCCCAAGATGTCATCGGCCTTCAGATTGAAAATCGCAGTGTCCTGCCACTTGATCGGATTGGTGTAAATCTCATCGAGGATGCTCTCCGGCACCGACACAATGAACGGCTCGTCGTCCAGCTTCGCGTACACATTGCTCCCGTCCACCTTCCCGAACAGGATGCTCTCGAGCGGCTCCTCCCCGGCCTTCGTCTCCGCCGTGTTCTCGCTCGCGTAGGAAGAGAACGTCACCTTCAACTGCGGCTCATCCAGCCCGTACTTCGCAAGGTCCGTCGCCACGTCCGAGACGAACGTCACCTGCTGGTTCTGCAAGTCCGCCGCCATCTTCTGCACATCCCCGGTATTGGCGGACTTGTCGTTCATGCTCTTGATGGTCCAATTCTCCCCATTGCGCGCGAGGAGGATTTCCGGCTGGCCCGCGGGCGCGATGTGGATGCGATCCACCACGTCAAGGTCCAGCCGGATCAGATGCTTGTCCCGCACATCGTTCGGCTTCGTATCCAGGATTGCGGCGGCCGCCTTAGGCAGCAGGAAGAACGCGTCGCGTGTCGAAAGCTTCGCATAGACGCTCTGCGGATCCTTCTCCGTCGGTTTCGAGATTTCGAGCACGACCGGCTTGTCCACGCCTTCGGCCGTGAACGAAACCGACGCCTGCGCGTCCCCGATGGCGGTGCTGGCCGCGCCAGCCTGCTCCGCCGGCACGAAGGAATTGATCTTCGCGGTGAGCGTCTGCGCGATCATGTCGGAAATCTTTCCGTCGTCGCCCCGGGCCTTGACCGGCCTGTCGATCTGCCAGTGGTCGTGATCCTTCTCCAGTTCGATCTCGCCCGCCGGCGTATTGATATCCGCCTTGATAACCTCCGTCGCAGGCATGTCGGAGAGCTGATGGCTGCGAAAATCGTCCGCCGGTTTCGTCACCTGCGTCCGCAAGTCGTTCGAGACCACGTCCACCTCGTTCGAGTTGGCCAGCCGGATGTACTCCTTGCCTTCGATCGCCGCGTCCTTCCCGAAAAGAATTTGCGGCGGCGCGCCCGGCCCCAGCAAT
>JBEKOV010000180.1:0-3684 GCA_049521415.1 Chthoniobacteraceae bacterium | reverse complement strand
AAGGTCAATTTCGATCTTCATCTCAAGGAATGCGAGTGGCGCTACAGCCAATCCCCTTCCAAACTCCGCTCAAATCTGCTATCTCTCATCAAGACTTCTTCAAATCTTCTGGTCTAGAGCCACTGGTAATATGGCGTTTGGTGAAGGATCATCAGGTTGAGCCGGGAGAGAAAGTAGCTCATTTCCGCAAAGTCATCGAAGGGAATGTACCAATAGCATCCCGCCACGAGCGCGGAGAAAATGACGGCGGCGTAAAGGAAGGCGCGAGTGAGTTTAGAGTTGCCGCCTTGCGCCGTCCCAAAGTCAAAGGTTCGGGCTATAATTTGATCCATGGTGTCACCGGCTATCGCGCGGCGGCGGAAGAGCGCGCGAATAAACAGGGCGACCAGCGTGACGCCGACCGTCAGGATCGCGACGGAGTTATTAAAGCCGTACCTGTATGACACGGAAATGGACGGCCGCGACGCGGGGACGTACCAAGGGGCAAGGAAAATACCGACGGCGGCGAAAGAAAGGATCAGTAGAAGGGGGATCCTATTAAGTTTCACTTGGACTTTCTCCCTGATGGCGGCTTTACCTGCTCGACTCGCGCAATTCCCGCTTCAACCTGGAGGGAGCAAGCAGGCGCCCATACGCGAGCCGAGGGACTTTCGAAAATTTGTAACAGGCTGGGCATGGGGCTTGTCATGAATTGGACGGTTGAAGGGGCGGGACCCGAGGAGAATGGAGCGGGGAGAATCAGTTTGCAATGGGCAGCGTGCAAGAGAAAATGTGTGCGATGGGTGGCTTCACTGGCGAGCTTGGCGACTCAGCTTGCCCACCCTCCCCGGCAGATGGCGGGAGGCCGCAGAAAAAAGATTGCAGGAGGGATGGTCACCCAGTATCAGCCGCTTGCAGTCCCGTCGCGAAATCCTTTCCCCCGAAACAATTGAGTTGTCATCCAATGCCCACAGGAACGAGAGCGAAGAAACGAAGTGGGGAGGGCGCGCGTCGATTTGTGCTGACGGGGGCGTCGGGGACGCTGGGATCGCGGGTGCTGGAGCGACTGGCCGGGACGAAGGGGTCGCAGGTGCTGGCGCTGCTGCGGGAGGAATCGCAAATCCGGGTCCGGCGGAAGGGAATCGAGTACCGGCGGGTGGATTTTTTTGACCGGGAGGCGCTTGGACGGATGCTGAGGGAGTTTGAGCCGGAGTGCATGATCCATTGCGCGGCGAGCGGGGTGCAGATTCCGAAGCCGAAGTGGTTCGATCTGATCCGGTTCAATGTGGATACGACGATCCATATGTGCCAGTGCCTGGCGGAGCGGGGAAATTGCCGGTTCGTGTTTATCAGCACGGGACTGGCGTACCGTGAGACGGGCCGCCCGCTGAGGGAGGATGACGCGCTGGATACGCTGCACCCTTACGGGGCGAGCAAGGCGGCTGCTGACCTGCTGGTGCGGGCGGCAGCGGCGGAGTTCGGCGTGCCGCTGACGGTGCTGCGGCCGTTTTCGTTTACGGGCATCAACGATGACGGGAAGAGGTTGTTTCCGGCGCTGCTGCGTGCGGCGCAGGAGGGGATGCCGGTGGATCTGTCGCCGGGGACGCAGGTGCGGGATCACTGCGCGGTGGATGACGTGGCCGCGGGAGTGGTGAAGGCGGCTACGGGCCAGGAACCGGAGACGCTGGGAGTCTTTAATATAGGCAGCGGACGGGATGTACGGCTGCGTGAGATGGTGGAGGAGGTGCTGGATGAACTGGGGCTGAAGGTGAAGGTGCGCTGGGGCGGGCGGAGCTACTCGCATTGGGAGCCGATGCACCTGGTGGCGGATGTGAGCCGGGCGCGAAAGGGGCTGAAGTGGGAGGCGCGAACCGCGCTGGCATACGCGATATGGGAGCTGGCGCGGGCAAGTTTTCCCGATTTGAAGGTGAGGAGGCCGAAGAAGGATGCCTGACGGAAATATGGTGCTGAGTATTGTGCTGCCGGCGTACGAGGAGGCGGAGAATCTGGACCGCCTGCTGCCGAAGCTGCACGGGGTGGCGAAGGGATTGGCGGGCAGTTACGAGATTGTGGTGGTGGATACGGAGAGGCCGAGGGATTCGACGCCGGAGGTGTGCGAGCGGCATGGGGCGCGGTATGTGGCGAGGCGAGGAGGATCGATGTACGGGAATGCGGTGGAGACGGGGATCGCGGCGAGCGCGGGGGAATATGTGGTCTTTATGGATGCGGATGGATCGCATAATCCGGATTTTATGCCGGAGCTGTGGAAGTGGCGCTCGGATTATGACCTGGTGATCGCGTCGCGATATGCGCCGGGGGGGAAGACGGAGAACCCGTGGATGCTGATTGCGATGAGCCAGATGGTGAATGTGATCTTCCGGCTGGCGCTGGGGCTGAACTGCCTGGATGTGTCGAACAGTTTCCGATTGTATCGGGGGGATGATTTGCGAAAGCTGCGGCTGGAGTGCCACCACTTTGACATCGTGGAGGAGATATTGGTGAAGTTGAGTTATATGAGTCGCACGGGACAACCGTACCGGATCAAGGAGGTGCCGAGTACGTTTGAGAAGCGGAAGGCGGGGAAGACGAAGCGGCAATTGCTGACGTTTGCGATCGGGTACGCGGGGACGCTGTGGCGATTGGTTTCGCTGAAACGAAAGATTGTGGCGGGATCGCGATGAGATTCCTGATCACAGGCGGATGCGGATTTGTGGGGAGCAATGTGACGGCGGCGGCGCTGAGGCGCGGGGATGAGGTGACGGTGTTTGACGATCTGTCGAAGAGTGGGTCGGCGGAGAATCTGAAGTGGCTGCGGGAGCAGGGGGCGCTGAGTTTCGTCCAAGGGGATAGCGGGAATGCGGCGGAAATGGAACGGGCGGTGGCGAGCGCGCGACCGGAGGCGGTGCTGCACCTGGCGGGGCAGGTGGCGATGACGACCTCGATGAGGAATCCGCGACGTGATTTTGAGACGAATGTGGTGGGGTCGTTTAATCTGCTGGAGGCGGTGCGGGAGCATGCGCCGGAGGCGGCGGTGGTGTACTCGTCGAGCAATAAGGTGTACGGGGACCTGGCGACGGTGAGGCTGGTGGAGGAGCGGCTGAGGTATAGCTCGCCGACGCATCCGCGGGGGGTGGATGAGAGTGCGCCGATTGATTGCCAGACGCCGTATGGGTGCTCGAAGGGGGCGGCGGACAGTTATATGCTGGATTATGCGCGGGTGTTTGGGCTGCGGACGGCGGTGTTCCGACACTCGACGATTTTTGGCGGGAGGCAGTTCGCGACGTTTGACCAGGGGTGGGTGGGATGGTTTTGCCGGCAGGCGATCGAGACGAAGAAGGAGCGGGGGCGGGAGGCGTTTACGATCGCGGGCGATGGGAAGCAGGTGCGGGATTTGTTGTTTGTGGAGGATTGCGTGGGGTGTTATCTGGCGGCGGTGGACAGGATGGAGGAGGTGCGGGGGCAGGCGTTCAATATTGGAGGGGGGATTGAGAATAGTAGTTCGCTGCTGGAGTTGTTTGAGTTTTTGAATGGGGAGTTGGGGATTGAGATGAAGTATACGCGGCTGCCGTGGCGGCACAGTGACCAGAAATTTTTTGTGGCAGATAATTCGAAGGCGGAGCGGCTGCTGGGGTGGAAGCCGCGAATCGGGAGGGAGGAGGGGCTGTGGCGGATGCTGGAGTGGGTGGAGGGGATGGGGTAGGGCGG
>JBEKOV010000179.1:0-3686 GCA_049521415.1 Chthoniobacteraceae bacterium | reverse complement strand
GCTCAGTTTTTTGGCGTCGAAGTCACCTCGAGGAAGAATCGTTCCAACGTCGTTTGCGGTTTGCGCTCGGCCAGAACTCGCGCGCCGGACTGGTCGAGCAGGGTGCGAATCTGGGCAAGCACCTCCGGACTGGCGTTCTCGAGGATGATCTCCGTCTGGTTTTCAATGGAAATCAACTCGTCCAGGCGGCCCTCTCGCACCAGCACCCCTTTGTGCAGGATGCCCACGCGGTCACAAATCTCCTGGACCTGGCTCAGCAGATGCGAGCAAAGCAGCACGGTGATCCCCCGTTTCTTGAAATCGAGGATCAAGTCGCGAATTTCCCGCGATCCCGCCGGATCGACCCCCGCTGTCGGCTCATCCAGGACCAGCAGCCGCGGCTGCTGGATCAGCGCCTGCGCAAGCCCGACCCGCTGAAGCATCCCCTTCGAATACCCCCCCAGCCGCCGGTCGCGCGCGCCTTCGAGTCCAACCAGGTTCAGAAGCTCCGACGCCCGCTCCCGCAACTTTGCCCCGTGCAGGCCGCAGATTTTCCCGTAGAAATGGAGCGTCTCCTCGCCGGTCAGGAATTTGTAGAAATAGGGGTTCTCCGGCAGGAAACCGACCTCCTCGCGGCTCTCCACGTCGCGGCTGTCGCGCCCGAAGATGTGGGTGCTGCCCGCGCTGGGCGACACGAGGCCGAGCACAATCTTCATGGTGGTGCTCTTGCCCGAGCCGTTCGGGCCCAGCAGCCCGTAGACCTGCCCTGGCTCGACCTCCAGCGACAGATTGCGCACCGCGACGATGCGCTCGCGCCGAAACGGGATGGGGAAGACCTTGGTAAGCTTTTTGATCGTGATCGCGCTCATTGGGGAGACGATGGGGAAGGGGGAAATTCGAAAATCGAAAATCGAAAATCGAAAAATTTGAGATGGTTCATTTCAGGCAATGATTTCGAATCCGCGCAGGCCGGAGGGCGGAGGAATCTCCTCCGTGGCGGCATTGCGGATGACGCCGGCGAGTTCGCTGTCCGCAATGGCGGTCAGGAAATCGGCCACTTCGGACAGTTCGCCGGCGGCCAATAGCTCGACGCGCCCGTCCGGCAGATTGCGCACCCAGCCGGTCACATCGAACCCGGCGGCGATCCGGCGCGTGGTATAGCGGAAGCCGACGCCCTGGACGCGGCCTTCGTAAAAGACGTGGCGGGCGGTCATCGGATGGGAAATTCGGAATTGGAAAGATTGGACAGGGGAAATCAAAGGAAGTTCAAGCGCCTAAAGCAGTTTAAGCGGCAATTTTACGCAAGTACGCGGCCGCCGTTTCAGGAAATACCGGGTTAAGATAGCAGCCCGTCGCGGTCTCGAAGCCGCTCGTGTAATAGAGCGCGGGCACGATCTCGATGTGCCAGCGAAAGTCCGCCTGGAGCGTGTTCCAATGGTCGCGCCGCAAGGTGCGCGTGGGGGCGGTATGGAGCATCAGGTGATACGGCGGACGGTTCAGCGCGCCGGAGAGCTTCCGCAGCGCGGTGCCCATGGCATCGGCAAGCTGCTGAATTTCCTCGTCCGTGATCCCGTGAAAATCGGCGCACTGCCGCTTCGGATAGATGGCCATCTCAAACGGCGTCCGCGAGGCGTACGGGCAAAAAACGGCGAAACCGTTATTCTCGTATACCAGCCGGGTGCCGGTGCGGACCTCCTCGCGCCAAATGTCCTCGAAGATTGAGCGCTTCTTGCGCTCATAGAAATCGCGCGACACTTCCAGCTTCTTCACGAGCGTCGGCGGCAGAATCGCCAGCGCAATGAGCTGGCTGACCGAGTGCGACACCTGCGAGCCGGCCTGTTCGCCCACGTCCTTCACGATGAAAAAGGCCCGCATCCGTCCGTCGCGAATCAGGTCCAGCATCCGGAATTTCCAGGCGTTGATGACCTCGCCAATCGCGGCCTGCGGCAACGCCTCCAGCGCCTCGGCGCCGGGGGTCTCGATGATCACCTCGTGCGCGCCCACCCCGTCGGTCATGTCGTAAAAACCGTCCGGATGCCGCAGCGGATCGCCCTCCACACGCACCGCCGGGGCGCGATTCGGCACCACGCGCACCTGCCACGGACCGCTCGATGGTTTCGTATAAAGGCTGTGCGGCGCCAGTTCCTCATGCCCGGCGGCAAAGGGGCTGAACCGCGCGCGCGCGCGCCCTCCGCGCCGGCGCGCCAGGAATGGCGGCGCCTGCAGGCGGGACCTGGAGAAGATGGTCCATGTCTCCCGCAACGGGTCGAGGCGCATTTCCGATTTATCCATGCGAGGCTCCTGCAAATTTTTCGCGGAGAAGATCGGCTGATTTTTGGTTCGTCGCGACCGTTAAGACAACTTCATTCGCTCCCGCAAACTCAATTCCCGGAAAATGATCCGTCGCGCCGCTGAACGCGTACCCCTCCCCGGACTTTGCCGCGGTGACATGAAAACGCGCCTCGCATATCCCCGCCAGCACCGATGCCGCAGCCGCCGCCGCCGCCGGGGAATTCCAGATGGTCCGCCAAACAAGCGAATCACCCTGATCGAACACCAGATAACGGTCGCCCCGCCACCCGGCCGCCGTTTCCTCCGCGGAATCCTCATCGGTGAATTGCTCGAACAGCAGCCGGCAGCCCATTTCCCCGAGCACATTATCGGCAATCGGTTTACGCCCCTGGAACGTGGTGTCGGGAATGCTGACCGGGATCGGATCCTCGCGCGATTCGGCGAAGTATTTCTCCGGGTGAAGGATTTGCGCCGTCGACGCGGGCGGATTCGCATAAACCGCCGTCAGGGCCGCGTAGCCGCCGCGCTCGAACGCCGCCTGGCAGAATTGCTGCCCGTGGATATAGGGGAAGACCAGCATCTCCCGCAGGAACCGGGGCGCCTTGCGGATTTGCTCCATGCTCTGCGTGGCCGAATACATCACGGTATCCGTCATCGTGCGCCACGTGAGATCCTTCTGCATGTATTGAGCCATCACCAGCGTCGCGTCACCCTCGATGAGCGCGCTGGCGGCAGCCGCCTGGTCGTCATTGTTCTTCACCTCCAGCGGCAGCCTCAGCAGCCCGAAGTTCTGATCCTGCAGCGCGTGCGTCAACTCATGGGCCAGGATCACGCGGTTCTGGGCGTTCTCGAGGCTCGCGTCCTGGAACATGAAGAGCTTGTGCTGATGCTGGTCGTAGAACGCCGCGATCTGCTCGCCCAGCAGATTGATATAAGTCTGCTTGAGCGGAAAATGCGGCGGCAGCAGCCCCAGCGCGGAGTACGCCGTCGACATGTCCTCAATCTCCTGGTCCGTGTACACCTCCGAGAGCTTGCCCGACACCACCTGCCGGATACCCGCCCGGTCTAGCGACTCATAGACGACCTGCTCCTTGAACGGGAGCTGCCGGATCGCCGAGACATCCTGCTCGATTTGCGCCCGCCGCGGCGCATTTTCCGCTTCGAGCGCCTGGCGCTGGGCGGCTGCCAGCTCATCGCCGAGCTGATCGTTCTCGGACTCAAACAGCGCCGCCTTATCGATGACCGGCGCCTGGGCCTCCAGTTGCCGGTGCTCGTGCCATGCCACAATCGACGCCGCGACCGTGGCGGCAATGAGAATGGGCACCAGGATCGCGGCGGGCCGGGGCATCAGGGATTGGGGCTTATCGGACCCATGGGGGCATTGGAACGCATTGAAACTCCATGCTCCGCTTTCA
>JBEKOV010000178.1:0-3731 GCA_049521415.1 Chthoniobacteraceae bacterium | reverse complement strand
ATTTTCACCCCGCGCTCCTCGAGGAAAGCGCCCAGGCCGCCCATTCCCAGCAGCGGGACGCGCAGCTCCTCGGTGCGCTTTGGAGTGGGGTCGGAATCGAACGCGGCGACGATCTCGAAGCCCTCCTTGGCAAAGCCGCCGTAATGAAGCAGTGCGGCGCCCAAATTGCCCACACCCACCAAGATGACCGGCTGGAGACGGGCGGTGCCGAGCGCCTCGGTCAGCTTGGTGCTCAGCGCCTCGACATCGTAGCCAAGCCCGCGGGTACCGAACTGGCCGAAATAGGTCAGGTCCTTGCGCAATTGCGTCGGCTTGACGCCGGCGGCCTTCGCCAGGGCGGCGGAGGAGACGGTGGCCATCTGGTTGGCCTTCAGCCGCTGAAGGCTGCGGTAGTACAGCGAGAGACGGTAAACCGTCTTCCGGGGGATGGGTTGTCGGGTCACTGGTAAATCTTTGTGAAAATTAACGAGCCGGCGGAATTTCATCGAATTTTTACCGAATCTCAAGCCCCTGATTGTGGCCAACCTGAAAAATGTGCATGCTGCCCCCGTGCGATTGAACCGTTACCTTGCCGCCGCGGGCCTGGGCTCCCGCCGGAGCTGCGAGGAATTGATCCGGGACGGGAGGGTGACGGTCAACGGCCAGGTCTGCCGGACCCTGGCCACAGAGGTGACGGAAAATGATTTTGTAAAGCTCGGCGGCAGGCGGGTCGTGCCGGAGAAGCCGCTCTACATCCTCCTCCACAAGCCGCGCGGCTATCTCTGCACGGCGGAGGATACCCACGGGCGGCGCACCATCTTTGACCTGCTGCCGGGGAAATGGCCGAGGCTATTCCACGTGGGGCGGCTGGACCTGGAGAGCGAGGGGCTGCTCATCCTGACCAATGACGGCGAGCTGGGGCTGCGCCTGACGCATCCGCGTTACAAGATCGAGAAAGAGTACGAGGTGCTGCTCGATCGGCCCTTCGACGCGGCGAAGGATACGCCGCGGCTCCTGCGCGGGATGACTATCGAGGGCGGGCGCGCCAAGGCGGAGCAGGTGCGGCAACTGGCGCCGGCTCACCTGCGCATCGTGCTCAAACAGGGCCTCAAGCGCCAAATCCGCCTGATGCTATATAAAGTGGGCTACGAGGTGAAACGCCTGGTCCGGACGCGAATCGGTCCATTGCGGATTGGGGAATTGCACGCGGGGCAATGGCGGACGCTGACGACCGGGGAGGTAAAGGGGCTGACGGGGCTGATAGGGCCGCAAAAGGGAGATTTGCCGGGACGCCCATAAACCCCATGAGTTCCACCAACCCCATGGGTAGCGTCCGGCCTGCAAAATCCCCTTACCGGGGGTTGCGCCGCTTGAGCTCCCAGAGGCGCACGGCGGCCAGGATGAGCTTCGAATTGACCATACCGGAGGATTTGGCCCGCCGGGTGCGTCCATGATTTTCGCTATGCGTTTTCACGGACCTCCTGTAAAGCAGTCCGCGTTCCAATCTCGCAAAAGAAGGTTCGCCGGGGCTGGCGGACCGGGATGCGAGGTGCTAAAATCACCGCTCCACCCCTCTTTCCAAACAGTATGAAACGAATACTCCTCGTCGCCGAGGATCAACTGGTCGCGACTTACCACCGGGGAAGACTCGAGTCTATGGGGATAACGGTGGATACCGTGCGATCCACCGAGGCGGCGCGGCGGGCGGCCCGGGACCGCAACCCGGACCTGACGCTCGTGGACCCGATCATGTCGGGTTTCAGCCCGATCGAGGCGGTGGAAGTCCTGCGCGGTGCACTGGGCGAGCGGGAGATTTGGGTGGTCTCGCGTTTGCCTCATCCGGTGGGGACGGCCATGGAGAAGGCGGGCGCAAACCGGGTGAGTGGCAGGGGGACCGGGCTCGAAGGAGATTTGTTTGGACACGTGGCCCAGTCCCTGGGGATGCCGCCCGTGGACGCGGCCAGCGTGGAGGGTGAACGCGAGATGTGGGTCGAATCGGTGTGCGAGGCGGCGCCGGAAACGATCAACACCCTGCGGGTGGCGCTGCACGATTTCGTGAAGGATCCGCGGAACGGAGTGGGGCTGTATGAGTTGTTTTGCAAGGCGCATCAGCTATCCGGGCGCGTGCAGATGCTGGGGCTGAAACCGATGGGATGCCTGACCTCGACCATCGAAGCGCTGATCTACGATCTCTACGCGATGCCGGAGCAGATCAATCCGTCGATCGTGCGCACGGTGAGCCAGGCCATCGATTTCATGGCGCTGCTCTTCGAAAAGAAGAATCTTCAGCGGCTCCAGGACCCGGCGGCGGCGGATGTATTCGTCGTGGATGACGAGCCGCCGGCGCGGCAGATGATCAGCGCGGCGATGAAGCTGGTGAACATGAAGATCACCTGCGCGGACGAAGCGGAGATGGCCATAAGCGTGCTTGAGGACAACCAGTTTGACCTCATCTTCCTGGACGTGAACATGCCGAATTCCTCGGGATTCGAGCTTTGCACGCGGATCCGGCAGCTCGAGGATCACCGCAAAACGCCGATCGTGTTTTTGACCGGGATGAACACCTTCCAGAACCGCGCGCAGGGGAGCCTGAGCGGCGGGAACGATTTCATCGGCAAGCCCTTCAACCTGCTCGAACTGGGCGTGAAGGCGCTCATGTGGATATTCAAGGGACAATTGGCCTCCGGATAGCAGGCGCCGGAACCGATGAAATCTCTCTCGCGGTGGGTGGCGCTGGCGTGGCTGGTGTGCGTGTGCGTGTGCGCGGCGGCGCGCGGGCAATCGGTGAGCACGTCGGTCTCGATCAATATCAACAACCTCATCATTCAGGGTGAGGTGAATCAGTTCCGCACCAGCGTACCGTTCGAGATCGTGGCCGCGCCGGCTTATGTCTATTCGATCACGGGCGATGTACACGGGGTGGGGCCTGTGTTTTCGACGCTGGTGCCGGCGAGCGAGCCGGTGGGTACCGCGCTCGATGCAATCTCGCCGGGGCTCTCATCGGTGCTCGAGGGAGCGGTGTCGAATCCGGGCGCCGTTTTGCCGAGCGCGATCCTGAACCAGCAGGTTTCTTCGGGCACCAATGGGATTTTCAACGCGACGTTTTCGCTGTCGCTGGATGCGGCTGGCGAGGTGAGCTTCTCGGTAACCAACGTCGCGTTCGTGATCAACGGACAACCGGATACGACGGACGAGCTGGTATTCGACTCGGGCAACATCGACGTGACGGCGCTGTTCCAGGATGTGAACGCGGCGACGAGCCTGGCTACCAATATCACGCCGGCGGGGGCGACGCTGCACGGTCTGTTGTCGTGCCCGAATAACTTCGAAGCCTATTTCATTTACAGCGTCAGTCCCCTTTTCACCGGCACGAATCCGGCGCTCAATGGCACGAGCGCATTTGTGAGCCTGGAGGCGAGCGGCACCACGCAGTCGGTGGCCATCCCGGTGACGGGCCTGGAGCCGCATCGCGTCTATTATTATAGGGCGGTGGGGGCGGATGTAACCGGGCCCACTTATGGAAACCTGGGGAGTTTTGAGACGCTCGATATCCCCCCGGTGGCGGGAGCGGTCACGGCGTTTGCCGGTCTGGCGCCGATTTCCATTCCGGTGTTCGACAGCGTGACCGAATCCGAGGGAGCCGTGCTGAAGGTGACCTCGGTAAGCCAGAGCATCGCGGGAATCGCCTCGATCCCGGGCGGGCGCGGCGCGGTGACTTATCGATTTACCTCGAGCACGGAGCCGGTGGGGCA
>JBEKOV010000177.1:0-3870 GCA_049521415.1 Chthoniobacteraceae bacterium | reverse complement strand
ACGTCGATGTCCGCGTCAACTTCGCCACGCAAGGCTGGACCATGGATCACCCCGTTTTGACCAAGGCCCCGCAGGTCGTCGCCTTCGAGGTCGAGGACACCGGCATCGGCGTCGCTCCGGAGAAACAGCGTCTCATCTTCGAGGCCTTCCAGCAGGCCGACGCAGGCACCTCCCGCAAATACGGCGGCACCGGCCTCGGCCTCGCCATCAGCCGCGAGCTCGCCACCCTCCTCGGCGGCGAAATCCGCCTCCGCAGCGTCCATGGCGAGGGCAGCACCTTCACCCTTTACCTCCCTCTTCATTACATCGGCCCGACCGCCGGCTCGCCTTCCACTCCCGCCGCTCCCGACACGAGGCCCCACCTCACCGTCCTGCCCGTCGCTCGCGAGGAACATGTCGCCGATGACCGCGACATCATCGTCGATGGCGACGCCGTGATGCTCATCGTCGAGGACGATGCACACTACGCCCGCATACTCCTCGGCCTCGCCCGCGACCACGGCTTCAAGGGCCTCGTCGCCAGCAAGGGCGCCACCGGCCTTTCCCTCGCCCGCCAATACCGTCCCGCCGCCGTCTCGCTCGATATCTTCCTGCCCGACATGCTCGGCTGGACCGTCCTCAACCAGCTCAAGCTCGATCCCGCCACCCGCCACATCCCCGTGCAGATCGTCACCCTCGAGGAAGAGCGCCGCCACGGCCTTTCCCACGGCGCCTTCTCCTACATCATCAAGTCCCCCACCACCGAGGGCCTCGAAATCGCCTTCGATCGCATCAAAAACTTCACCGTCCCGCGCACCAAGCGCCTCCTCATCGTCGAGGACAATCAGATCGAGCAGGAATCCATCATCGCCCTCCTCGGCCACGACGACATCGAGCTCAAGGCCGTCAGCACGGGCGCCGAAGCCCTTGAAGCCATGCTCGACGAGCCGTTCGATTGCGTCGTCCTCGATCTCCGCCTCCCCGACATGACCGGCTTCGAGCTCCTCGAAAAAGTCCAGATGGAGGCCGCCCTCAATGACATTCCCGTGGTCGTATTCACCGGCAAGGACCTCTCCGCCGAGGAGGAGATCCAGCTCAAGACCATGGCCAAGAGCATCATTCTCAAGGACGTCCAGTCGCCCGAGCGCCTGCTCGATGAGACCGCCCTCTTCCTTCACCGCGTCGTCACCGATTTGCCCGCCGAGAAACAGGCGATGCTCGAGCGCCTCCATGGCTCGACCGAGGTCCTGCGCGGGCGCAAGGTCCTCCTCGTCGACGACGACGCCCGCAACATCTTCGCCCTCACCTCCCTCCTCGAGGGCCAGGACATGGAGGTCATCAGCGCCACCAATGGCCGCCAGGCCATCGAGCTCATCCAGAAAACCCCCGACCTCAGCATGGTCCTCATGGACATCATGATGCCCGACATGGACGGCTACGAGACCATGCGCGAGATCCGCCACATGCCGGAGTTTCGCACCCTCCCCATGCTCGCCCTCACCGCAAAGGCCATGAAAGGCGACCGCGAGAAATGCCTCGACGCCGGCGCTTCCGATTACATCGCCAAGCCCGTCAACACCGATCAACTCCTCTCTCTCATGCGCGTCTGGTTGTTCCGTTAAACCCCGTTTAAACCCCGTTTGAAACTTAACCCAATTCGCAAAGCCATGATCCCAATAAGTCGCGGCCACGCAACACAGGCGGAAACCCACGGCGCCCCCGAAGCCCTCTTCGAACCGGAAACCACCGAGGCGGTTCATTCCCTCAACGCCATCGAGACCGAGCCGATCAACATCCTCATCGTCGATGACGAGCCCAAGAACCTCATCGCCCTCGAGACCGTCCTCGAGGACCCGGCCTACCGCCTCGTCCGCGCCAATTCCGCCGACGAGGCCCTCCTCGCGCTCGTCTCCGAGGAATTCGCCCTCCTCGTCCTCGATATTCAGATGCCCGGCATGAACGGCTTCGAACTCGCGCACATGATCAAGCAGCGGAAAAGGACCGCCTGCGTCCCCATCATCTTCCTCACCGCTTACTTCAGCGAGGACGAGCACGTCATGGAAGGCTACAGCACCGGCGCCGTCGATTATCTTCACAAGCCCATCAACGCCGCCGTCCTCCGCTCAAAGGTCGCCGTCTTCGCCACCCTCCACCGCAAGACCCGCCAGAGCGAACTCGCCAACCAGGCCCTCATCGCCGAGATCGCCGAGCGCCACCGCACCCAGGATCAATTGCGTCAATTGAACGCCGACCTCGAGCGCCGCGTCGCCACGCGCACCTCCGAGTTGAGCGAGAGCGAAGCCCGTTTCCGCGCCCTCGCCGAGGACATGCCCCATCTCGTCTGGGAGTCCGATCCCGATGGCCTCAGCACCTATCAAAACGCCAAGTGGCGCAACTACACCGGCATTGCCCGCGAAATCACGCGCGACGACTGGCCCCGGATCCTTCATCCCCAGGACTCCCCTTCCCTCATCTCGGAGTGGGAAAAATCGATCGAGACCGGCTCGGAATTCGACACCTACTGCCGCCTTCGCCGCGCCGCCGATGGCGCTTACCGCTGGTTTCAGATCAAGGCCGCTCCCGTCCGCAATTCCTCCGGCGCCATCATCCGCTGGGTCGGCACCTGCACCGACGTCCACGAGCAGCGCAAGGCCGAGGAGGCATTGGTCGAAGCCGACAAGCGCAAGGACGAATTCCTCGCCATGCTCGGCCACGAATTGCGCAATCCCCTCGCCGCCATCCGCCAGGCCGTCAGCATCACGGAGAATATCTCCGAGGACCCGGGCGCACGCCAATGGGCCGCCGCCGTCATCGACCGCCAGACCGCCCAGCTCTCCCGCATGGTCGACGATCTCCTCGATGTCGAGCGCATCAATCGCGGTCGCATCGATTTGCGCCTCGAGGCCCTCGACCTCGACGCCGTCCTCGCCCGTGCCATCGAGGCCGTCCGCGCCGCCATGGAACAAAAGGGCCACACCCTCGTCGCCGAAATCGACGACCCCGGCCTCCGCGTCAATGGCGACTCCGCCCGCCTCGAGCAGGTCTTCGTCAACCTCCTCGGCAACGCCGTCAAATACACCCCCGAACACGGCCGCATTCGCCTTTCCGCGCGCCGCGACCACTCCGAGGTCGTGATCTCCGTCGCCGATAACGGCATCGGCATCTCCCCCGACCTCCTCCCCCACGTATTCAAACTCTTCACCCAGGGAGAGACTTCCCTCGATCGCGCCGAAGGCGGCCTCGGCATCGGCCTCACCGTCGTCAAATCGCTCGTCGAGATGCACGGCGGTTTCGTCGAAGTCCTCAGCGCGGGCAAACAGGCCGGCGCCGAATTCATCGTCCGCCTCCCGCTTCTCCCGGCGGAATCCTCCCCCTCCGGCAGCACTCCCGTCGGCGATGTCCCCGGCGATCTCCCCGCCGGTCTCCGCGTCCTCATCGTCGACGATCACATCGACGCCGCCCAGACACTCGCCCTCCTTCTCAGCCGCCGCAATTGCAAGGTCCGCGTCACCCACGACGGCCCCTCCGCCATCGTCGCCGCCCGCGAGTTCGATCCCCAGGTCTTCCTCCTCGACCTCGGCCTCCCCGGACTCGATGGATACGAAATCGCCGCCACACTCCGCGCGGACTCCCGCTTCAGGACCGCCCTCTTCGTCGCCATCTCCGGCTACGCCCAGGATGCCGATCGCGCCCGCACCCTCGCGGCCGGCTTCGATTGCCATTGCGCCAAGCCGGTCGACTTCCCCACGCTCCTCTCGGTAATCCGCGCCAGGTTTTTGCGGACGCGCTCCTGACCCGTTCACGCCCCCCGCATCTGCGCGCAATCCTCCAGCTCTCGCGCCACCCCCTCCGCCGTCATTCCCCCCTCGCGCAATCCTACCGCCGTGCTGC
>JBEKOV010000176.1:0-3920 GCA_049521415.1 Chthoniobacteraceae bacterium | reverse complement strand
GGTCAATTTCGATCTTCATCTCAAGGAATGCGAGTGGCGCTACAGCCAATCCCCTTCCAAACTCCGCTCAAATCTGCTATCTCTCATCAAGACTTCTTCAAATCTTCTGGTCTAGAGCCTACAGTATTTGAATGGTCGGCGAAGGTGGGTAACCAACTCCGCCATCCCCTACTATGGGATTGATCCATGCTGACTTATATAAGCTGCCAGCGTGCCATTGTGATCGGGGGGTGCGCAAGAGACCTAAACGCAACGACTTATACCTTATTGCTTTTTGCTCCGGCCAAATCCGATCCCTGCATTATGCAATATTTGCTCTGCTCGGGACCTGCATTTTGCAGCCAGGATTGCCTGCTTCGAACTGGAAAGTCCGGCTCCGGTATGGCAGCGAATCCACCCGGGGGCCGGACCAACCATGCTGTAAGTTCGAGGTGTTTAGGCGCGGGTACGGTCCGGGTTATTGCGGCGCCCCGTATTGTTTCCGGAGCGCGAGGTTAATTTGGAGGACGTTGACCATTTTCTCGCCCGCAAGGCCGCCAAACGGCGCCGCGGCGTTGTCCTGCAATAGTGTTTCGATTTCGCCGCGGACGGTCTTTGGATCGCGTTTGGTATCCGCGGCCCATTTTGCGGCAACACCGTCCGCCTGGAACTCGGCATTTTGCAGCGTTATATGAGGGTCCAGGCCGGAGCCGGAGGAGGTCACCATATCTCCCGGCACGTCATTGATCTGCGCGTCCGGATGATCCTGCAGCCACATATCGAAGAAGTTTGATTGGATATCTCCACCAGTTGTCACGGGCACGATTGAAGTGCTCGTGATATTGCCGCCCGTTCCCGTCGTGGCGGTTACGGAGGGGAACTTGCCGGGATATTGCTTCGAGAATTGCTCGAAGAAGAAGACCGCCAGGTCATTGGGTTGCGGAGAGGGGATGGTCGGGTTGGCAGCGACGAATTGCTTTACCAAGGCCGGATGCGCCGTCGCCCAGTCGGCAATCGCCTCCGTAATGGCCGGCGTGCTCTTGACCCAGCCCTGCGCCATTCCGTTGTGATTATCGGCCCACTGGGCCACGATTCCCGGGCTGCCAGCGAATTTGTCCTTTTGGAACCATGTCTCGATGTCCGGCGCTACAAGCTGCCCGGTCTTCGGTCCGCTCTTGTAAGTGACGATCGGTCCTATTTGCTGGGCGATGCGGGCGCGCAACGCATAATTGGTTGCCGCGATTGCGGAGGAGGATGACGCGGACGCATCATAGGAACAGGCGGATGGGCGGGGCTGGAAGTATTCCGGCTTGGTGAATGGTTGCGCGATCAGCAGGGAGCCGACGGGCTTGCCATCGGGACCGTTGACCATGCTCCCGTCAGCCTGAAATGGGAAGCACACCCTTCCGATCACCCACACCGCGGCCGGGTAGATGATGCAGCAGATGATGACACTGAAGAAGAGCAGCCAGAGGCTTTTGGTAATGTAACGCATAGATGATTGGTTTCTTGTTTCTTAATAAGTGACGGTTAGGCGACGAAGTGCATCGCGGTCATGAACATGTCGATTGCCTTGATGCCGATGAATGGCAGGATGACGCCTCCGACGCCCCAAATGAGCAGATTTCGCCTCAGCAGCGCGTCGGCGCCGAGCGGTTTGTAACTCACGCCCTTGAATGCCACCGGGATAAGTGCGGGGATAATCAGGGCATTGAATATAACCGCCGATAGAATAGCCGAGGTCGGCGAGTGCAGGTGCATGATATCGATGACTTTCAGCCACGGCAGGGTTCCCGCGAAGAGGGCTGGAATGATGGCGAAGTATTTGGCGACATCGTTTGCCACGGAGAAGGTGGTCAGCGCACCGCGGGTCATGAGCAATTGTTTGCCGATTTCCACCACGTCGATGAGCTTGGTCGGGTCGCTGTCGAGGTCGACCATGTTGGCCGCCTCCTTCGCCGCCTGCGTGCCGGCGTTCATTGCCAGGCCGACGTCGGCCTGCGCAAGGGCGGGCGCGTCGTTGGTGCCATCGCCCATCATCGCGACCAGCCTGCCTTCCGCGTGTTGCTTTCGTAGATAAGCCAGTTTTGTTTCCGGCGTGGCTTCTGCCACAAAGTCGTCCACTCCCGCTTGCTTGGCGATGGTGGCCGCCGTCAGCGCGTTGTCGCCGGTTATCATCACGGTGCGCAGGCCCATTGCCCGCAGGCGATCAAAGCGCTCTTTCATCGCGGGCTTCAGGATGTCTTCGAGCACGATCACACCGATGACCTGCTCGTCCTCCGCGACCACCAATGGTGTGGCGCCCTTCGACGCGACGGTGTCCACGAGAGCCCGAAGGTCCGCCGGCGCGCGCGCGCCTTCCGCCTCGACGAATTTGATAATAGCGTCCGACGCACCTTTGCGCACGCGCCTCCCGTCGGGAAGATCGACGCCGCTCATGCGCGTCTGCGCGCTGAAGGGAACAAACACCGCACTCTCCGGTACTTCTGTCAGTGTCTGGCCCAGGGCCGTGAAAGCTTTCACGATACTCTTTCCCTCCGGCGTTTCATCCGCTGAGGATGCCAGTGCTCCGAGCCGGCCTACTTCGATATTCGAGTACTTGCCCACGGGTAGAAACTGCGTCGCATGCCGATTGCCGACGGTAATGGTGCCAGTTTTGTCCAGGAGTACGATGTCAATATCACCGGCCACCTCGACGGCCTTGCCGCTCTTCGCCATGATATTCTTCTGCAACGCGCGATCCATGCCGGCGATGCCGATGGCGGCGAGCAGCGCGCCAATCGTCGTGGGAATCAGGCACACCAGCAGCGCGACCAGGGTGGGGATATCCGTGCCGAGGCTCTTTAGAGGATCCGTGATCCCAAGATAACCCATCATATATTGCTCGGCATTCCAGGCCATTGGCCAAAGCGGAATTACCACAATAAGAAAGATGAGTGTGAAGGCTGTAAGTACGAGGGTAAGCGCGATTTCATTCGGCGTGCGCTGACGAATGGCGCCCTCGACGAGCGCAATCATCCGGTCCAGGAATGATTCTCCGCTCGCAGCGGTAATCTTGATAACAATCCGGTCTGATACGACAGTAGTGCCGCCCGTTACACCCGAGCGATCTCCTCCGGATTCCCGTATGACCGGGGCCGATTCTCCGGTAACCGCGGACTCGTCGATGGATGCGACGCCATCGATGATCTCTCCGTCACCCGGAATGATGTCGCCCGTCTCAGCGACTACGCAATCACCGGGCTTCAATTCCGTGGAAGACACGTCCTCCGTCGTCCCGCCGCTGCGAAGGCGATGGGCCACGGTATCCCGGCGGGTGCGGCGCAGCGAGTCCGCCTGCGCTTTGCCATGAGCTTCGGCCAGCGCCGTCGCAAAGTTCGCGAAGAGCACCGTCAGCCACAGCCAGAAATCCAGCGCCACAAAGTAACTGGTCAATACCTGGCTCGATGACTTTCCGAGCGCCGCCTGGATCACAAAGATCAGTGTGAGAAAGGCACCTATTTCCACCACAAACATTACGGGATTTTTCCACTGGATGTCCGGACGGAGCATCACAAACGCTTCCTTGATTGCCGTCCCGACAGTGTCCGGGGTGAAGAGGGCCTTATCGCGCCTCCGCTTCGACCCGGAGGGTGATGCGACAGGGATAGTTGAAGAGGTTGCCGAATTCATCGATATTGATTTCTATTGGTAATTGATGAGTAAGTTTATTGGTTGGTCATCCATGGCTCAGCCGCCGAATGGCACCGGCCCGAAATGATCGGCCAGCGGTCCCAATACCGCGACCGGCAGGAACAGAAGCGCCTGGGCCTAAGCTATAAAAAAACGCTGCGCGCCGCCGAGCAAGACCGGGAGGACCTCCGGGCCGCCCGCCAAAGCTGGCGCGCAAGGCAAAAAGAATGGGAACTCCATAGACTGGTCTTCCTCGACGAGACCGGCCT
>JBEKOV010000175.1:0-3922 GCA_049521415.1 Chthoniobacteraceae bacterium | reverse complement strand
CAGCGCAGCGACAAACACGCCGGCAATGATTGCAATGGGCAATGGCGTCATTGCGATTCCGAATAAAGCGAGCGTTGAAATGATAAGAACGTCGGCCACGGAAGAAAGCACAAGCCAAATACTGGGGCGCAATCCCCACAAATGCTGGCGCCCGCGGATCACATATGTCGTGGCCTGGCAGCCAAACACGATGCCAACCACGGAGAGGGTTTGAAGTGCCGCGATGCCGAGATGCAATTGGAATTTGCCGACTGCAAGGAGCGCAGTGGAGAAGGCAAGGAAACAGGCTCCTAGAACTACGCCTGCGCTTGTAATTCTTCCGATTTGCCATGAGTTCGGCATCGGCGATGGGCTGACCCTGTCCGTTGTCAGCGACATGGCGAGGAAGTCTCCGGTGATCATAACGATGACCATCAGCATGGGGGTGAGAACCGCGTGCCCGGTCATGACCAATCCAACTGCCAGCAGGAGCACCTGCAGGATTTTCTTCATGACTGAATTCAGCGTGTAAGTCAGGATGCGCTGAAACGTGATCCGGCCTTCTTTCACGGCCGACACAATGCCGCCCAGTCCGGCCTCGGTCAATACAACGCCGGCGGCTGACTTGGCCACATCGGTTGCAGTCGAAACGGCGATACCGATCTGCGCCTGGCGAAGCGCGGGCGCGTCATTGGCGCCGTCGCCGCACATTCCCACCGTGTGTCCGCCTTTTTGAAAGGCTTTGACCAGATCGTATTTTCCTTCGGGAAGAATGCCCGCGAAAACCGCAAAGTCCTCCGGTTTGATGTTGTCGGGAAGTTTTCCGGGCGGACAGACAGAGCCTTTCAACCCAACCGCCCTGGCGACGATCGCTGCTGTGACCGGAGCATCTCCCGTCACCATCACCGTGTGTACGCCGAGGGTGAGCAACTCCGAGATGAGAGAGATCGAGTCCGCCCGCGGAGGGTCGCTGAGCGCGATCAGGCCGATGACTCGTACGCTCGCCTGGGGGCCTGCGGCTACCGCCAGGACCCTGAAGCCCTGCTTTTCCAGCCCATCGGCGATTGAAGCTGCGGCGGGCGATGGAGCCGTCCGTGCTGTTACCGCGGAAAAGGCGCCCTTGATGATCCACTCCGTATTGCCCTTCGCGTCCGTGGCCGTGGCCTGTGAGGTCTTCTTCACCGGGTCGAACGGCACAAAGGTGGCCAGTCCTGGCAATTGCGCTGCTGGCTTATGCGCGGCAGCCGCGCGAATGGCCGCATCGACGGGGTCCTGGCCGCCCTCGGAGCTTGCCAGAGCCGCCAATCCCAGAACGTGCGCTTCGTCGAATCCCGGCATCGGGCGCACGCTGGTTACCGAGAGCTCATTGCATGTCAGCGTTCCTGTTTTGTCCGAACATAAGACATCGATCGACGCGGCTTCATCCACAGCGGTAAGGCGTGTGGGCAAGACGCCCAGCCTGGCCAGAGCTCTCGCTCCGATCGCCGCGGCAAGAGTGAAGGTCGCGGGCAGTGCCACGGGAATGGCCGCCAGAATCGACGTGAGCAGCAGTGGAACGATCTCGCTCCATGGCATGGCATGGGCGTAGGTAAATATGCCCATCGCGAGGATGACGAAGCTATTGAAAATCGCCAGATTGCGCACGATCTTGAGCACCGCCTTTTGCTGCGTGCTCACCACGTGCGCAGTTCGGACCAGTTCCGCCGTCCTGCCAAACTTCGTGCGGACGCCCGTGGCCGTCACCGTCGCAGTTGCTTCACCGCGCCGGACGAGAGCTCCGGCGTATGTGTCGGCGCCTGCGCCGGCCTCAACGGGAAGCGATTCCCCGGTGAGCATCGACTGGTCGAGTTCGACCGATCCGCCGGTCAGGTGCACATCGGCAGCGACCACGGCGCCAAGCGAAAGCTTCACCACATCGCCGCATACCAGCTCTGATGCGGGTATCGTGCTCCATGCTCCATCGCGCAGGACCGATGCATTGAGAGCAAGACGAGATTTGAGGGCAGTCAGCGTAGCCTGGGCGTGGCTCTCCTGAAAATAAGCAAGTGCCGCATTGAAGACCAGCAGGGCTGCGATGACTGCGGCTTCGTAGTTCTTGTGCAGCACGATCTCCAGCACAATGGAGGCTTCGAGCAGCCATGGAACCGGCGCCCAGAATTTGCCCAACGCATTGCGCAGCGGATGAGCCGAGGTATCCGGCATTGCGTTGGGGCCGTCTTTTTCAAGACGGGCGCGCGCCTCTTCCCTCGCGAGACCCTCAGGCGCAACGTGCGGAACCGGCTCTGCGGCCGGGCTGGCTGGCGAGGGCACACCAACGGTGTTTGCGCTCACGTGGCTACCTGCTCCTATGCTTTCGCCGCCGCGAATTCAGATCGCGCACCATTCCGGATGGTATCACCGGCCTCGGCGCTGGCTGAGCGAAGCAGCAACAGCGGGCATTGCACGTGCCGGACGACCTGTTCTGCAATAGAGCCGAAGACCAGCGGACGCCACCCGGAGATGCCGTGCGTGGAAATGACGACCATATCGATCTGCTCCCGCTCCACCACTTCCATGATGTTTCCCGCTACGTCGTTGCCGACTTCGATGCTGGACGTTGACTTCATGCCCTTGGCACTGAGAGTAGCCTCGCACTTGGCCAGGTGACCCTCGGCAAATGTTCTCGCTTCCTGAAGGAAGTTGCTTTCCGACAGCAGGTCAGGGAAAGACGTGGTAGGAAACAATGGAATCACATTGAGAAGGTGGAGTTCGGCGTGAAAGTGCTGCGCCAGATCGGTTGCCATCTCCAATGCCGCCTGCGATGAAGGACTAAAGTCAATCGGCAAGAGGATCTTCGTCGGCAGGGATAGGAAAGCACGGCCTTCAGGCATGAGAACCTCCGGGCCGCGTGAATGAGGCGGCTGGACTCCCAGTTTCCTCCTGGCACAGGAGCAAAGGCTGTGCTCTTTTGGCCACCCCATGGCCGCCGGACCGGACGGGCGCATCTTGAATCGCGGATCGCGCGGAGACCGGGTTACCCGAATGTGCGTGCAAATATGACCATCGACCGGGTATCCAACCCTGACACAATCTCTGTGGACATAGCGGAGCGTTGAACGGCGCCTCAATCGATCGCAGACAACCGAAGTCCATGGAGAAGAGAATGACCACCAATTCAGTAATTGCAATCTATGACACGCACGAGCAGGCGGAGCACGCGGTCAAGGAACTGCAGCAGGCCGGCATCGACATGAAGAGTCTCTCGATTGCTGCGAGGAACACACACACGGATGAACATGTCGTCGGCTACTACAACATCGGCGACCGCATGAAGTACTGGGGCAAGGTAGGCGCGTTCTGGGGTGGATTTTGGGGGCTGCTCTTCGGATCGGCGCTGTTCGCGATACCGGGCCTCGGGCCGATTCTCGTGGCTGGCCCGCTGGTAGCCTGGATCATCGCCGGCCTTGAAGGAGCCGCGGTTGTTGGAGGAGTCAGCGCGGTGGGAGCGGGCCTGGTAAGCATCGGCATCCCAAAGGATAGCGTCCTCAAGTACGACGTGGCCTTGAAGACCGACAAGTTCCTGCTGATCGTCCATGCTGCGCCGGAAGAGGTCGCCAGGGCGAAGGAAATCATTGGCGGCACGGAACACTCTTCCTGCACCGTCCACGGCGAAGTGGTTTACGCCTGAACGGCAGCGCTGAGCGCCGACTGGGCCGGTCCCGCCGGTTCAGCCGGATCGCAAGTGCTTTGCCGTCAACAAGACGTCGCTCTGCTTCTCCGCGGCATGAAAGAAGCCGTCGGTTCGATCCCGGCCCGTTCCACCAAAAGGTTCAATCCCGGTTCGCTCAATCGTCTGACAGGCTCGATTCCGGGCCGGATTTCCGCGCGCGAAGCTCAATCCGCGGTGAGTCTCCGCCCGGTTTTCCTTGCCGCGGCCCTCTTTTTCCAGCCGCCCACACCGGAT
>JBEKOV010000174.1:0-3968 GCA_049521415.1 Chthoniobacteraceae bacterium | reverse complement strand
TCCGCAGTCGTGTGCCCCTTTTCTCTCGCCGCTATGATCCGCTCCCGCAGATCAAGACTGTAGGTTCGCATCCACCTACCATACCACTCTTTGCCTCAGATTAAATAGAAAATGCTCTAGACGTTGGCAAGACAGCCTCCCGGTATTTATAAACGCTACGGAAGGATTTGCTGCGGCAACCGTGATAGACGGCGACGTGCCACGTCTCCGCGAGGGCAGTGCGGATCGCATCCAAACCTTCGTTGTTTGCAAGATAATCGTAATGCTTCGACGTCACTCCATCGTTCCAACGAAAGAGTCTGGTGGATTCGTATGGCGAGAGTGCAGGTTCTTTGTTCCAGTTCAGCGTGGCCATTTTTGGGACGTTACCTAAGAAAGGGGCTGGGGCAAGTCCGTAGCTCTTTCGGCGATTCGTCGCCAGGGAGAGGTTTGCGCGTTCAATGGCAACTTTCTGGCCCCAGAAGATTTTCGCTCCCTCAAGTCCTTTGTTTGAGCGTCGTGGGACTTGTGGGAGCGAAAACCGCAGGGGCCGAATGTCATTCCCATTGAAACTTCAATAGGAACTATTGAGAGCCGGAGGCGAATGGATGAGGTTGGCGGTTTCGTAGCTGCTGGTGTAGCGTCAACGGGGAGTTCAAACTCGGGCCGGAACGGTAACCGGAATAGTCGTGAAATGCTTCGAGTTGCGAGTAATGAGCCCTTGGAATCGCTTCGCGAAAGCTTCTATCAACACGTCGGCCACCGGTCGCTTGCTGCCCAGGCCGGCTTGTTTCCTTTGCACATGCTTCGCCCAGAGATGGTGGGCCGCTTCCGTATCGGCGCGCGTCCAGAATGTCAGCCATTCGACGCCGGTCCGCTCCAGGAACGTATTTTGGATCGCCATGTCGCCCCTGAAAGCCGGCGCCAGTTCCACATAAGTAATCGGGGCAATGGTCAATCCTTCGGACAGGCGCGCCGCCAGACAATTTGCGGAAGCGAGTCCAAAATCCGCGTCATTCATCCGAATATCGAGCAGCACGCACGAATCCACCACCCACGCCATTACTCTTCCTCCCCTTCGCGCAGGATTTTCATAAACTCATCCGTCTGCATGGTCTCCAAGCCATGCTCCCTTGCGAAGTTCAATGCGCCCACCGGGTCCGGTTTAACCTTCGGCGGAGTGGCAACGACTATCCGGCACTCAGTCGGGGAAACCCGTTCCCACGTCACAATCTGACCTGCGGCCAGATGCATTTCCCGCCGCAATTCAGCCGGAATGGATACCTGCCCCCGTTCGGTGATCGTCGTTTTCACATGACGTTTATATCATGTGAACGATCAATTGGCAACTGCGGCATTAAGTTGCGGGACTTGCCTTCCAATGAACTACGCCTCTCGACCGGGAAATGCCGGCGGCCGGGGATTCCAACCCCTCTTGGTTTATTGCCAAGTTTCAGCGGAGTAAACCGCTGCCGCCGATATTATTCCCTCGAACCCCTCGTACCCTTCGACAACCCACCCTGACAGATGTTCGGAATCTGGCCCATCCGCGGGCGTCTGTCAAAGGCTGGCGAGCCGGGTGCGGGGCTCCGGTGCTCCTCCAGCGCGCTCTGGAGCGCCAGCATCATGTCCCAGGTGAGGAGACCGCGGCGGTCGAACTCGCGGGCGAAGATGTGGCGCACTCGGGCATGGAGGGCTTCGTTCATGGTTGATGATGTAGCATCGGCGGTGCCACCGTGGGGCAAAGGGAATCACCTATTCTGACGCAGGGAAATTACGGATATTCAGGGAAAAAGGGAAGGAGACAGCGGTTTTGAACCGTTTAAACTTCCAATCGCTGGAATTCTGATAAATGTGATACATCTTGGATTTCCAGAAAAAGGCCCTATTCTCCCCCGCCAAAAATGTGACTCCCGATACGCTTCAGTCCCTCGGCGTTTTGGCCATTGGGCTCGGTTTCCTGCTCATCGGCCTGGGGGGGTTCTCGACTTATCACGCCTCCCAGAAGCTCCAGCACGAGGCGGAATTGCGCGAAGCGGAGCGGAAGGGCGAATACGACACCCAGCTCCTCTCCCTGATGCTCAAAAACCAGCAGTTGCAAGACCGGGCCGAGGAGCGCCAGGCCGTTGCGGCCGCGCCCGCTGAGCCCGAGCCGTCGCCGCCCCTTACCTCCTTTTACAGGCCGCCTTCGCCCCCGCCGCCCACTTTTCCGCAGGAAGGCGCGCCGTCGCAGCCCGTGCCGCCCCAGCCGCCCGAGCCGGTGGGCGAAGCGCCGCCGGACGTGGGCGCCAGTCCGTCCGAGCCGCCCGCCGATTGGCGCGAGCCGGAGAGCCTGGAGCCGGAGGTGCCCTCTCGCTATATCTCAGTGCGCCAGCATGAGGTCATTGCCGATACCTTGCGCGCGCACGGGCCCCACACGGTGATGATTGAATCGAGCTACGGCGACCAGGTCTCGCGCGCATTCGCCGAGGAGATCGCCTCCGCATTCGATGACGCGGGCTGGGAAGTGCGCGGCGTTGAGGAGCATCGCGGGCTGCCGCTGGCGGCGGGCGTCACGGTATCCGCGGCCAGTTTTCCACCGCAGCAGGAGACGCGCGCGGTATACGAGGCGCTGCTCTCCGCGGGCATCGCGGTGACGCAGCAACTCAATCCGAAACAGCGGGTCAGCGAGACGGTGGTCCTGGTCGGGGCGCCATTATAGTGGAATGCCGCCAATCGGCCTTATACGCCGATATCCTCGTTCCAAAGCTCCGGGCGCGCGGCGATGAAATCGCGCATCAACTGGATGCACTCCGGATCCTGCACGATGTCCAGTCGCACGCCATTCCCGCGCACATAATCCTCCGGCCCCTGGAAGGTGAGGTTCTCGCCGATGACGATATGCGGAATCTTGTAGAGCAGCGCCGCGCCGCTGCACATCGGGCAGGGGGAGAGCGTCGAGTAAAGCACGCACTGCGCATAGACGCGGGCCGGGAGGCGGCCGGCGTTTTCCAGGCAATTCATCTCCGCATGATGGATCACGCTGCCGTGCTGCACCCGCTGATTATGGCCGCGTCCGATGATCCGGCTATTGTGGACCAGCACGGAACCGATGGGAATGCCACCCGCGGCCAGCCCCTTGCGTGCTTCGTCGATGGCGGCCTGTAGGAATGGGTCTGGCACAGGCGCGCAGCCTAGCGGGAAGAGCCCGTGGGATACAGAGAAAACTGCTTGAGTTGGGGCGATGTTTTGCGATGTTTACCGCCCCGCGGAAACCGCGGCGCCCATTCTCCAGAGGAAAAGCATCGTTAGCTCAATTGGTAGAGCAAGTGACTCTTAATCACTGGGTTGTAGGTTCAAGTCCTACACGATGCACCAATTTTCGCATTATGCCTTGTAGATGTCGTGGCTGCCGATGTTTACGGTCACGACAGTGTTGGCCTCGACATAAAAGACTGCTCACAGATCACCTTCGATCACCACGGCATGCACCGTGCGTTTGAAGATCGCCGAAAGGGAGTTGATTCGATGTGTGCGCAAGCGCGCGTCAAAGGGATTCTGTTTGAAGAGCTGCCATGTCTGCTTTGCCGCTTGCTGCTGCGCCGGCGTCAGCTTGCGGTAGTTCTTCCAGAATTTTGGCTGTGCGATGAAGCGATACTTCACGCCGGAGGATTGTCGAAATGCTCGTCGCGCATCTCAATGCCCTTGCCATCTTCGGCCTGCTCGAAGCCTTCCCACACATCTTCCGGTGTGTTTGGATTCTCAATCCGCCGCAGCATTCGCTCGATGGTCTTTTGGCCCTCGGGATAGAGGCGCGCAAGAATTGACTTCAGCGTCTCATGCCGCTCTTCGTCGGGCATGGCCGCCATTTCGGTTTTGCTCATTCGCCTCAGCCTAGAGCATTTTCTATTTAATCTGAGGCAAAGAGTGGTATGGTAGGTGGATGCGAACCTACAGTCTTGATCTGCGGGAGCGGATCATAGCGGCGAGAGAAAAGGGGCACACGACTG
>JBEKOV010000173.1:0-4071 GCA_049521415.1 Chthoniobacteraceae bacterium | reverse complement strand
TCGATAACAAGATGCCAAAAGTGAGCGGGCTGGAGGTGCTAAAGATCGTCAAGGCTGACCGGGAATTGAGAACGATCCCGGTGGTGGCGCTGACATCGTCGCGCGAAACATCGGATCTCAATGATTTCTATGAACAAGGCGTGAACGCGTACGTGGTGAAGCCGGTGGATTTTTCCGAATTCATGAAGGCTGTGAAGCACGTGGGAATTTTTTGGGCCATGATTAACGAATCACCTTTGCACAGGCCGGCGAAAGAAGACCCGGTTCAAAGCGCCACGTCCGGAAGAAAAGAGGATGGAAATGAAGACCCCGCTCCATATCCTGCACCTAGAGGATGATCCAGCCGACGCCGGGCTCATTCAATCCACGCTGGAACGCGAGGGCATCTCCTGTGCGACCACCCGCGTGCAAACCCGCGATGAATTCATAGCGGAACTCGAATTCGGGGGGTTCGATTTGATCCTGTCGGATTTCTCGCTGCCGGCGTTCGACGGGCTGTCGGCGGTTGAAATCGCACACGCGCGATGGCCGGACCTGCCGATCATCCTTGTTTCCGGAACGCTGGGCGAGGAGCGCGCAATCGACGCGCTGAAAAGCGGCGCGACGGATTATGTGCTGAAGGATCGACTGATGCGGCTGGCTCCGGCAGTGCGCCGGGCGATGCAGGAGGTGGAAGAGCGGATTGAACGGCGGCGGCTGGAGGCGCAGTTTATCGAAGCGCAGAAGATGGAAGTGATCGGCCAACTGGCGAGCGGGGTGGCGCATGACTTTAATAACATCCTGGCGATTATCATGTTTTCGAGCGACTTGATGACGGAGGATCTTGCGCCGGAGAGTCCGCTGAGAGCCTACACCGAGGAGATTCGGCTAGCATCGGAGAGGGCGGCGGGATTGACGCGGCAATTGCTCGTGTTTAGCCGGAAACAAACGGTGGATACCGTGGTGCTCGACCTGAATGAAACGGTGATTGACCTGGATAAGATGCTGCGGCGGCTTATCGGCGAGAATATCGAGATGAAGATTGTCCCCGGCAAAGGGATAGGAAACGTCAAGGCGGACGCCGGGTACATTGGGCAATTGGTGATGAATCTGGTGGTCAACGCGCGCGATGCGATGCCAAGCGGGGGCAAGCTCACGATTGCGACAGCGAATGCCGGGCTTGACGGAAACCACGAGGGCGCGCCGGCGGGAGCAAATCCGTGCGAGTATATAATGCTGAGTGTGAGCGACACCGGGACCGGCATGGACGAAGAGGTCAAAGGGCGTCTGTTTGAAGCATTTTTCACAACGAAGCCCAAGGGCAAAGGGACCGGTCTGGGGCTGGCAACGTGCCAGACGATTGTCCAACAATGCGGCGGTCACATCGACGTTGAAAGCGAGGTTGGCAAAGGCACGACCTTCAAGATTTACATTCCGCGAATCGAACAGACGGTGGCGGTCGCAGCGAAACCGGCTCAGAGCCGGCTGTTGCCGCGTGGGACGGAAACCTTGCTGATCGTGGAAGATGAGCCATCGGTGAGGCACCTGGCTTGCCGTTTGATGGAAGCGCTGGGCTATGAAGTGTTATCGGCCTCGAACGGCCGGGAGGCCTTGCAAGTGGCGCGGGAGCACAGGGGGGCAGCGATTGCGCTGGTGGTGACCGATGTGATCATGCCGCGGATGGGGGGGATGGCGGTGGCGGAGAGCCTGAGAACAAGCCATCCCGGTCTGAAAATCCTCTTTACGTCAGGTTACACCGATGGCGCGATGGCTCAAGACTGGGTCCTCGATCATGGTGTCGCGTTTTTGCCGAAGCCATATACCCCGGGAGTGCTCGCGCGCAGAATCCGCGGGATGCTCGATAATGGAACCAAACCCGACGCTCCGAAGCCGGACAGTGCGAAGGGACCATTGGAATCCACGAGCGCCGCCTTCGAACAAGTGAGCGGAACCGGGAATTGATTATGGCAAGGGCGAATGATTTGCTTTTAACCCGAAATCCGAAGTTGATCGGGGCGATCTGGCACAATCTGCCGGCTGCTAGTGCCATTCGTCAGGCTTCGCCGTATCGAATGATATGCCTCAGCCTTCCTCATGTCATCGCCGCTCAGCATCTTGCGCCATCTCATCCCCTCCAACATCGGAATTCGGGTTTATGAGAATTGCCAGAGGAAATGAAATCATTGGGGAATGGTCGGTGGGGCAAATCAAAATCCGGATGACGAATACCAGCCTCGTGCCCACTGATTTGTATTATGACGAGGAGTCGTCGGAATGGTTGCCACTGAGCGAATTACCAGCCAAGCGAGCGGCGCCAAAGGCGGTGAAGGAGCCGGGACGATCCTGTTACTGTGGGAGCGGGCTGCCATTCGGCGTTTGCCACGGTGACGGGAGTCTGTATTAGTGAAGCAGGGAAAATTCGAAACGGAAGGATTTTGAACAGAAGGAAGCAAAGGAAGCAAAGGGGAAGGGGGAATTGGAAACCGATCCCGCGGTTGCGGGCATGCCTGACCCTGCGGGATCGCTCGGCTCGGCTCGAAGGGATTGAAAGCGCCAGGCGGGCAAAGATCGACTCGTGGAGCGCCTAGCGGGTGGGCGCGGTCAGGCGGCTTCGATGGTGAGGACCTGGCGGCCTCTGTAGTAGCCGCAGGAGGGACAGGCGGTGTGCGGAGGGATGCGGCTGCCGCATTGGGTACACTTGCCCAATTGGCGGGCGTGAAAGCGGTTGGCGGCCTTGCGGGTGCGGAGGCGCATTTTGGAGGTTTTGCGTTTTGGGACTCCCATGATGTTATTTGGACTTGAGTTTGAGTTTATCGAGTTCGGCCCACGTATCGGGGGATTTGCCGGGGCTCTGTGTGGAGTCCCTTGAGTCCCGGGTGGCGCCTTTGCAGACAGTTTTCCCGTTCCAATCGCAGTGCGGGTAGGGCGGAAGGGCGAGTAATATGTCTTCGCGCATCTGATCCGTCAAGTCCACGGTTTCGGGGCCGGTGAGCTGGAGCTGGGTGGCGAAGTCGTCGATGCGGAGGGGGAAGGTGAAGCGCTTGAGGCAGGAGCCGCACTGGAGGCTAAGGTCGATGGCGAGTTTGCCGGTGGCGAAGAGGCCGCCGTCGGAGAGGCCGATATCGACGGCCCAGCGGATGGGGGTGAGGGGGCGGACGGAGGGATCGTCGAGCTGAAGGATGGCGACCGGGTCTTCGCCCTGGAGGTGGAGGCCCTCGAGGGGGATCTGATGCTGGTGGACTTTCATGAGGCTGGAATTCGATCCCGCGGTTGCGGGATGAAAGATTGGGCGCGCGGAGGCGCGCTATTGGCTCGTATTCAGGAACTTGAGCGATTAACGCCTGGCTGGAATCGTATTTTTTCGCCGCGTCTTTTTCAGACGAGGAATCAGATGGGCCAATACAATGGATTGTACGGCTTTTGGAGTCAAATGCGGCTGAGGAAGAAGCGGAGGGGAAGGGCGTTTGGTTTTGCTTGATGGTCCCGTGCAATCGTGCTGGCGTACAGCACGAGAGATTAAAATGAATGTGACGATCAAGATCAGTGATGAGATTTGCCGGGAGGTGCGGACGCTTTTGGAGGCGCTTGGAAGTGAGGAGCTATCGGGGATCGATCTTGAATTTGCGAGGGATAGGAGTGCGATGCGCATGCGCGACTTGCCGGAAACCTGGCCTTGAATCTTTGCTGCCGACAACACAGATTGCCCGAATGAGCGCGAAGGAAATCGTTCAGGATCTGCTTCAGAGGCTTCCCGAAGACGTTTCGCTGCACGATGTGGCACGGGAGATTGAGTTTGTGGCAGCGGTGAGGCAGGGGCTTGCCGAGATTGACCGCGGCGAGCGCATCCCGATTGAGGAGATCGAGCGCGAGTTGCCGTCATGGGTTATCAGATAGCGCTTTCGCCTTTGGCGCGCTCTGACCTGCGAGATATTGAAAGAAAAATCGAAAATCGAAATTCGAAGGGTTCGGGCTTAGCCGTATCCATGCAATTGAAGACAGATTGATTAACCACAGAGAACGCATAGAACACAAAGAATCGGGGAAGACCCAAGCCGATTTCCAATCACCATTTGGTGAAATCCGTTTTCACGT
>JBEKOV010000172.1:0-4073 GCA_049521415.1 Chthoniobacteraceae bacterium | reverse complement strand
GAGGCGAAGGAGCGTCCGTCGTTCGATCCCCTGATCGTCCATCTTCCGTCGGTGGAATGGCTGGACCGTCTCACGACGGCGGCAAACGATTCGCTTGTTCAGACCCTCATTCGGCGATTCTGGCCGGGCCCGCTGACGCTTGTGCTTCCGCGCAAGGCCATGGTGCCGGATATCGTGACCTCGGGTTTGCCGACCGTTGCGGTCCGGATGAGCGCGCATCCGGTCTTTCGGACGGTGCTGAATCTATTCGGCAAGCCGGTGGCCGCGCCAAGCGCGAATCGATTCGGGCGCATTTCGCCGACGACTGCGGCTCATGTCCTTGAGGAACTGGACGGGCGCATCCCAATGATCCTGGATGGCGGACCTTGTGTGCTGGGCGTCGAGTCCACGGTCATCAGACCGCGGGATGGGGTCATCGAAATCCTGCGCCCCGGTCCGGTCACATCGGCGGACTTGGCCGGCATTGCAACGGTTGTCTCCCCTCCCCCGGGCTCGACTATCCAATCCCCGGGCCAGCTTGAGAGCCATTACGCGCCACGCACCCGGCTGGAATTGCTCTCGAACATCCCGGAAGGCGATGCGTGGACGGCGCCGGGGCGCGCGGGCCTGCTGGCGTGGAGCCGGGCGGAGCGGTCGGCGGGATTCGCGGCAATGGAAGTGCTGACGCCGCGAAATGACCCGGTGGAGGCGGCGGCAAATCTATTCGCGGCCATGCGGCGGCTGGATGCGCTGGGCCTGGATATCATCGTGGCGGAGCCGGCGCCGGAATCCGGACTGGGGGTGGCGATCATGGACCGGCTGCGGAAAGCCGCGGGCAGGCGGTAGGAGGCATGGACCCCATGGGTCCTATATATCTCCCAAGCCGCGGCGCTTGCCGCGCCTGCTTTTCCGTCCTAGAATCCATCGATTCCGTAATGCCCACGCCGGAACAGACAGAGGATGAACAGACGCGCCGGCGACTCGCCGCCGAGGCCGATCCGCGCAAAATGACGGGGACCCTCGAGCAGCGGGTCCGCGAGCGCACCTCGGCGTTGAGCCAGGCCAATAGCGCGCTGACGCTTTACGAGACGATCTTCAAAACCTCCGCATGGGGCGTGGCGATCGTCGATTCCATCCGCAATCTGGTTCAACTGGCGAATCCCGCATTCGCCCACATGCATGGCTATGAGGAAGACGAAATCATCGGAATGCCGATCCCGAAACTCTTCGCCCCGGAATCGGTGGACAAGCTTCCGCAGGTGATCGATATCATCAATGCGCGCGATCACCTGATGTATGAGTCGGTCCATATTCGCAAGGATGGGAGCCGCTTCCCGTGCCTGACCAACGTGACGCTGGTGCGCGATCCGCAGGGCCTGCCGCTCTACCGCTTCGGCTGCTACCAGGATATCACGAACCAAAAGCGCGCGGAGGAGGACGTCCGGAGCGTGATCACCCACGCGCGCTGCGTTCTGTGGCGCGGCATCGCGACCGGACGGGAGGGGTGGGAAAAATCGGATCCCGTCGAATCGCCGTTCGATTGGGACTTGAGGGTGCAGGACGAGGTGGCGGCCCAGCACTTCATGCCGCTGATCATTCCGCCGGGGGGGACTTACAGCCAGGCGTGGATCGCGAGCCGGCATCCGGAGGACCTGAAGCGTTCCTACGAGGCGTCAGCCAGCGTGTTCATCAACGGGGGGGCGTCCTACTCGCAGGTGTTCCGATGCCTGGATAAATTTGCCGAACTGGTCTGGATTCGCGAGGAGGTGGCGGTGGTGCAAATCTCGCCCGGGAAATGGCAGTGTACGGGCGTCTGCATGGATGCGACGGAAGAGCACCGGCTGAACGACCAATTGCGCCAGCAGGCCGAATTGCTCGATCTCTCGCATGACGCGATCATCGTTCGCAATCTTGACGGCCTGATCCTGTATTGGAACAGCGGGGCCGAGGACCTGTATGGCTGGCAGCGGAACGAGGCGCTGGGAAAGATTATTCACGACCTCCTGGAGACGCAGACGCGGCGGGAGGAATTCGCGAAGGCGGTGGCGGCGGAGGGTTATTGGGCGGGGCAACTGCGGCACACGGCCAAGGATGGGAGGGAAGTGAGAGTGGACAGCCGCCATCTGCTGGTGAAACGGGTGGACGGGACGGAGGTGATCCTGGAAACGAACCATGACATCAGCGCCTGGATGCCGGCCCCTGGGGTAACGGCGAAGGATTCGTCGGAAGAATGACGCGGAGTGGGGGCGCGAAGCCGCCGGGAGAGGTTGATGGGAATAGGAAATAGGGGTGGCATACACCCTGCTACACCACGGATGAGAGCCGCCATATCAGTTATATTTTCTACAATGCAAGCCGCCAGCCCCATTGCCAAGAAGGATGCCATTCCTGTCACCGAAACCAAACGTGTCCTGCTCCTGGAGGACGACGAGATGTTCAAGGGGATTATCAAGGATTTCCTCGATTCCAATTTCTACGACGTAGTCGCCGTGAACAACGGGGCCGAAGGGGTGCGCGCGGTGATGAAGGACGAATTCGACGTGATCATCTGCGACATGATGATGCCGAAGCTGCCGGGCGATATGTTCTACACGGCGATCGAGCGGATGCGTCCGCATCTTTGCCGCCGGTTCATTTTCATCACGGGCCACCGGGGGAACCAGAAGATCAACGATTTCATCAACCAGGTAAAAGGGACGATGCTGACGAAGCCATTCCACATGGACGATCTGCTGGAGGCTGTGGCCTGCGTGCAGGTCAAGGGCGCGGTCCGGTCATAAGGTGGCCCCCATGCGCATCCTCCTGGCAGACGACGAACGCGAGTTGATCGGCGGGCTGGCGCAATATCTCCGCAACGCGGGCCATGAGGTCTGCATTGTCACGAGCGGCGGCCTGGATGTGCTGCCGGCCTTCGACCGGTTCCATCCCGACGTGGTGTTCATGGACGTGATGATGCCGCGGTTCAACGGGATCACGATTTCCCACGCGCTGATAAGCCGCCATCCGGAGGTGAAGCTGGTGCTGTGCTCGGGGGCTCTCGCGGCGGATCATCCGTTCGTGGGCGGGTCGGGCGCCTGCCGGTTCCTGGCAAAGCCGTTCACGTTTTCGCAGGCGAGGGAGTTGATCGAGAGTCTGGCGAATCGGTCCGCGGCGGCGTAGGACCTTTTATCTGTGCGGAGACTTTCAAAGGGCGGGAATGCCAATCCCCCACCCCAGCGAGGCAAAGCCGGCCTTCGCCTTACAAAACCCCCGACTTTACGGGAGCTTTTCATATCTACAGAGTAAATTACGTCTTTCGGTGTCCCTTTGCAACCTTCGATATCCCTCGAAAACCGGTGATAACGGCAGTATTTGGCAGTGACTTGGGGTGGGGCGGGACACCAACAGCCTCGCGCCGAATGCGAACCCGCGATTGGCGGAACTGGAGGCGCACAATTTTGGTCCGTGCGGAGGGTCCGACTTCTCAAACGGCGTAATAATTACGCTATTTGTGTTGAGGCCAGGGCTGCTTGGTGCAAGCTAATCCTTGCGTTATAAAACGGTCTTCCCATGAATCCGAAGCCAGGCTTTTCGCGATGGCGGAAAGCCAGGGAGGCTATTTTACCGCAAAACAGGCTGAGGAAGCGGGGTTTGATCGTACGAATCATACCTACCATGTACGTGCGGGAAATTGGGAGCGTGAACACCGGGGCGTTTTCCGCCTGGCGCATTTTCCGGCCAACGAGCGCCCTGATCTGGTTCGCTGGTCTCTCTGGTCACGAGATCGACAGGATCATCCCCAGGGAGTTTATTCGCATCAAACGGCGCTCAGCATCCACGACCTGTCGGATTTGATGCCGGCCAAGCTGCACATGACGGTGCCTCTGAAATTTCGCAAGAATTCCAAAATACCGCCCGTACTTGTCCTGCACTATGCCGACCTTCCCTGCGAGGCAATTGAAGAGCGTGAAGGGTTTCGCGTTACCCGCCCGCTGAGGGCCATTCTTGATCTGGGCGAATCACAGGAACTTTCACCTGATCTGCTGGCTCAGGCATTTTCCGAGGCTCGCAAACGTGGACTGATTACTGAAAACGAAGTCAGGCAATACCGCCAT
>JBEKOV010000171.1:0-4131 GCA_049521415.1 Chthoniobacteraceae bacterium | reverse complement strand
GTACTTCGGGATGCTGAAGCTGGACGAGCGAATCGCGCATGAGCGGTTGACGCGCATTTGTTTTAACGACTACGACCGTGAGATCGCGCTGGCGGTCGAACATGAGAGACCGGAGGGAGGGCGCGAAATCCTGGCCATCGGGCGCCTCAGCCGCACGCTGGAGGCCGGCCAGGCGGAATTTGCGATCCTGGTTGGCGATCCATGGCAGCGGCAGGGACTTGGCGACGAATTGATGGAGAGGCTGATCGAAGTCGCAAAGGGGGAAGGGCTCGACCGCATCGCGGGCTCCATTCTCGCCGCCAATACCGGGATGCAAAAAATTTGCCGTGGCGCCGGCTTCCAATTGCACCGTCTGAGCGACGGCGATTACGAAGCCGACCTGCGGCTGCCGAAAGCGCTCCGAGCGATCGAGCGCCGCGCACGATGAAAATCTCCTTTATCGAAACGGGATCCGCGGAGGAGGCGTTTTTCAAAGAGGAACTGAGCGATCACGAAATTGAATTCTGCTCCGCAATCGAGGATTGCGCGGCGGATACGGAGGCGCTGTCGATTTTCATCGATTCGAAGATCGATGCGGGTTTCCTCGCGCGGCATCCGAATGCGCGGCTGATCGTCACGCGCTCGACGACGCATGAGCACATCCATCTCGCCGCTTGCGCTCGGCGCGGCGTCATCGTGTGCAACGTGGGCGGCACCTATGGAGACAATACGGTGCCGGAGCATATTTTTGCGCTGATGCTGGCCATTTGCCGCAAGCTGCGCGTGGCGATGGAGGTGGGGTCGCAGCGGCGTTTTTCGTACGAGGCGCTGCGCGGCATCGAGCTGCACGGCAAGACGCTGGGCGTCGTCGGCACGGGGCGCATCGGGCGGCAGGTGCTGCGGCTGGCGAAGGCATTTGGCATGGAGACGATTGGCTGCGACAGTCATCCGGACCCGGAGGCGGCGGAGAGCCTGGGCTTCCGTTACGTCACTTTTTCGCGTATGCTGCGGCTGGCTGATTTTATTTCGATCAATGTGCCGCTGACGCCTTCGACCTTTCATCTTTTCAATCGCGACACCTTTGCCAGGTGCCGCCGGGGCCTCATACTCATCAATACCGCGCGCGGGCCGGTCATCGACAGCGACGCGCTGATCGATGCGCTGGAATCGGGAGTCGTCGCGGGCGCGGGACTGGACGTACTGGAGGACGAGCGCGTGATGCGCAAGAAAGCGGCGTACATCCTGGCGGAGCAAATCGTCGAGCGGCTGCACGATTCATTTGCGGCCATCGAACCGCTGGCGAGCGATCCCCGGCGCATCTCCGAGGTGCGCAGCATCATGCACAACAATACACTGCTGCAGCATCCGAATGTGATCGCCACGCCGCACGTCGCTTTTAACAGCTTCGAGGCAATCGCCCGCATTAACCAGACGACGGTGGAAAACATTCATGCGTTCCTTGCCGGCAACCCGCAAAACCTGGTGGGACCGAGGCCGGCGGCGCGGTCCGCTCCGCGCGCCACCCACCGCAAACCGCAAACGCTATGCACCTGATCAATGGAGTGGGCGTCATCTCGACCGCCGCCGTTCCGGTGGTGATGATCTCCGCGTGCAGTCTTCTGAGCCTCGCATTTTACAACCGCATGGCGGCCATCGTGTCGCGGCTGCGCTCATTGCAGCGGGAGTGCATCGAGCACCAGGAAAAGCTCCACGCGCATCGCAACGCGGAGGAGCCCGATGAGTTGCTGGCGCATCGCACGGAGCAATTGATCGCGATGCAGGGGTTGCAGACGCACGCGGTGCTGCGGCGGGCGCGTTTCCTGCAGCGGGCGCTGACCTGCCTGCTCGGCGGGATTGCGATTTATGTGGTGTGCTGTCTTTCGCTGGAGTTGTACGCCTTCGAGGGCGCGAGCGAGGCCATGGGCATCGTCTCGGCGGCGCTGTTCCTCATCGGGTCGCTGGTCGTGCTGACCGGCGTGTGCTTTGCGATTGCCGAGATGCGTTGCGCGCTGGAGCCGATCACGCAGGAGAGCGCGCTGGTGGAGCAAATGGTGCGGCAGTTTGACAAGGCGCAGGTTAAGGAGACGGCTGGGCGGGAGGCGTAGCTTTGCGGCAGCGTTATCCCTCCGGCTGCTCTGGATCGTGTGGCTTCGATTCCGGAGATTGCGGTACGACGCGCACCGGAGGTTCAGTTGCTGCGAAAATCTGCGTGCCTCGTTGCCTCACGAAAGTGAGAGGAATCTTTGGGTTGTTTACATCCCTGTCGCCATCGGCTTTCCATTTCGCCTCCCATTTCGTGAAATAGGGTTCGAGGCGTTCCGCCCCCATCTCGTATACTTCCTGTAATTCAATGCCTTCGTATACGGCAAAGCACCATTTCACGAGCCGGTATTTTGCGATGATTGTCGGGTTCATGTGGTGGTGGGTCGAAAAGCTTTGCGTTAACAACACATTGACCGACTTCAATTCATATTCGTGACCCTCGGCATCTCGTGCGTCATTGCCTTCCCGGCCGGGCACCTTTGGCGCGCCATGAATTTCCGGCGCGCCAGACGCCCCGCCGCCGGCACCCAGCAGAGCCTCAAGCTTGTCCGCGTGCTCAGTCAGTGCCTTTCCCTTCTTGGTATACGCAAGACTCGGCATGTCGGGCCGGGCGGGCACTTCCTTGCCTGCGGCGCGGAGCGATGATTCCAGCGCCTCAATGCGCGCCGTCTGTTCCTTGATTTTTGCGTTTATGAGCATTTTTTGGAGTCCTTGTTCGCGCCCGTGTCAACCGGGACCAGGCAGCGGCGAAGCACCTTGCGGAAAAGCCTCCGCATTCTGGCCGAAATTGGGGGTGCGGACGACCTGCCCGGTTTCATTGTGGGGAAGCCCCTCCCTTTTGCAGATAGTCGCATTCGCAAAGCGTCCGCTTCGCCAAATCCACTTCCGCCCGGATAACCTCCTCGACATCCGCGTAATCAATCTGCGCCGAGTTCAGCGCCGCCTCCAGCTTCTCGAATTGTTTCTCGGTCAGCAAATCCCTCACCGCGTCCAGGAACGCCACACGCGCCCGATCAATCACCTTCAGCGCCGCCCGCCCGGGCATTGCATTCAGCGTGGCATTGAACGCCCCCACCATCGCCGCCAGCGCCGCTTGCACTTGGGATATTGGAATCGTTTGCTCAATCGCCTTCGCAAGTTCGAATTGCTCCCGCTCAAGCCGCACCCTCCTCTCCGCCAGCCTCAGCTCACGCTCGCTTTGCGAATCCTCTGGCCGCTCTCCGCCGCCGTCCGGCGCATTCAGTCGCAAACTGTACTGGCCCAGCCCGCGCTCGCGCATAAAAGCCCGCCACGCCTCCACGTTGCCCAGGTCGGGGCATTTACCCTTGTACCGCCTGCGCCACGTCGAGAGCGTGCGCCGGCTCACGCCCAGGGCCTTCGCCGACTGTTCAACCGAAAGGGCGGATTTCACAATTTCCGACCCTCTCGCCCTGTCAATGGGACGATGGGAAGCAAAATGAGAAGTGCTTCCCATTGACTTCCCATCGTTTTTCCCCTGTATTCATGAGGGTTCCCGCGAAAATTTTCCGAGATGGGAAGTGGGAAGCACTTTCTCGGGCGACACATAGAAAAACGACGACAGTCGCCAAGACCCCGCGCCGGGGGGTGGTTGAAAGAGATTCCTTACCTGGGGGGGTGGCCCTCTTTTCCCCCCCCCATTTGGCACACCTGCCCCTTTCCTAGGCAGACTTCATCTTGCAGGACTATATGAAGCCGATGGGCCTGTCGCAAAACGCCCTTGCCCGGGCCTTGGGCGTGCCTCCCCGCCGGGTCAATGAGATCATCCACGGAAAGCGCGCGATCACGCTGGATACTTCACTGCGCCTTGCCCGGTATTTCGGACAGTCGCCGCGCTTTTGGCTCAACATTCAAAGTGAATGCGAACTTCGGAATGCGGAAAAATTGCAACGGCAGATTTTCCGGCAGATTCGGCCTTGCGTGGCGGCGTGAAATGTACGGCCGCAATGGTGGGATCGATTCGCCACCCAGCTAGGGCCTGTTAAGGTAAAAGGAGTGCAGTAAAGATCAGGGCGACGTGAAGAAAGGCGATGAACATGACGTCGAGCTTCTCGAAGCGTGAGAATATCCTGCGGAAGCCCTTGAGCCTGC
>JBEKOV010000170.1:0-4196 GCA_049521415.1 Chthoniobacteraceae bacterium | reverse complement strand
TTACAAGATTGGACATCGTGGGCTGAACTTCCTGGGTTGAATGTTCTGCACTTAACTTGGCGAAGCTGGGCCGTGGAGATCGGAATCGCAAAGGAAATTTTCCTCGCCTGTAGTGCTGCAGTGCGCTGGAACCAGCAAACCGAGACCCCGGTTGCGGGCTGAAACCAGAACTTGCGTCTCCCTTGAAAGCCAATAGCGGCAAGGCATTTGGCCTAATCAAGGGTGGACGACATGCTAGCCCGGTTCGCGCCGAACGGCAAGCCCAAAGCGTGAGGTTATCCACAGCCGACGGCTGCGCGAATACTATCGCCAATAGTGCTAGGCCCGGCCTGGGAGCCTCTGAGCGCGTTCTTGGCCCCTGCGAAATCGATCTTCCCCTGTGCCACATAACTCGCCGGGTGCCCCTATCTCGGCCCTTAGCGAGGTGTGGGGATTTTCCCAACCGCTGCGCGCCCTCGAATTTTCCCGCAAAAGTCGTAGCGCTCTGTAGCACAAAGTACTTGACAGCGATCGCTAGCTCGATTAACCTGAAGCTCATGTTCGACCGGCGCCCGCATCGAATTCGGCGCATTCACCGGACCGCCGAGCGCGCTTCCGAAGGCATCGCATCTACGCGTTCCGCTTCCAGCCGCGGCACTCCAGAGTTCGCCGCGGACCTGCGCTTCATTCGCGACACCATGGAACGCTCCGCCGCCTTCACCGCTGTTTCCGGCTGGGGACAGGTTCTTCTCGGAGTCACCGCCCTGGGCGCCGCCACCCTGGCAGCGAGTCAGATTTCGAACTTCGCATGGCTGCGCGTCTGGCTGGCCGAGGGTCTCTTGGCCGTCTCCATTGGACTACTTTCCTGCGCCTGGAAAGCGAACCGTCGCGGCCTCCCGCTACTTTCCGGCCCCGCGCGCAAGGCGGCTTTCGGCTTGGCGCCTCCATTGATCGCCGGAGCCTTCCTCACCTTCTTGCTGTTCCGCTCCGGCCTGCAATCCGCGCTGCCCGCAACCTGGCTGCTGCTCTACGGTGCCGGCCTCATGACCGGGGGCTCCTTCGCGGTCACTATCGTCCCCGTCATGGGCTTCTGCTTCATGCTGCTCGGCGGTCTAGCCGCGCTCGCGCCAATCGCTTGGGGAAACTATTTTCTGGCCGCTGGTTTCGGCGGACTGCACATTCTGTTCGGACTTCTCATCGCCCGGAGGCACGGTGGCTAGATCTCTTTCCGCCCGCAAATCCGCCAAGCCCGAGTCCCAGCACCGGCAGAAGCATCGCGAACCACAGCGCGAGCAGCCCCGCGTGCCTGCCCCCGCCCGTGCTCCCGAACTCCCCGAGCTCGACCGCCTCATTCACGAGCGCATCCGTCTCGGCATCGTCAGCGCCCTCGCTACCAACGACTCCCTCAGCTTCAATGACTTGAAGCGCGTGCTCAAGACCACCGACGGCAACCTTAGCGTCCACGCCCGCAAGCTGGAAGAAGCGCAATACATTTCCTGCGTAAAATTTTTCGAAGGCCGCGTCCCCCGCACCGAATACCGTCTGACCGCCTCCGGCCGCCGCGCCCTCGCCGAATATCTCGATCAAATGGAAGAGTGGATCCGGGTCACTCGCGAAGAAGGCTGAAAAATTTTTGTCTGCGGTCTTTGCATAGAAAAGTACTTATCGGGGCAAATAGAATGCCGGACCCAACCTTAAACTCAAGCCAGCCTCTGAACCCGCCCTCCGCGCTTTATTTCTGGGAGCGCGGGCGGATTTTCTACAACGCCCTGCTGAGCCTGTTCGTCCTGCTCTGGATCATTCTTACCTGGCCCCACTTCCAAACCGCCCTCACCTTTTCCTCGCTGGGCAAGATGCTCGTGCTGGCGCTGTTGGGCAATCTCTGTTACTGCGCCGCCTACGCCGCCGATTTCTTGATGCATGCCGCGATTCCCGTCCGCCTTCATCGCCGGCTTCGCTGGACGATCTGGATCTTCGGAACCCTGCTCGCGCTACTCTTCGAAAATTACTGGATCGGCGACGAAATCTATCCTGACTTTCCCCAAGCCTCGACTCAAGTTGCCCAAGGACTCAATGCCATGACGCCTCCCATCGCCAGCAACATGAACTTCCCCGCTCCGCTCGCCATCGTCGGCTTCCTCGCTGCCGGGGCAGTCTTCTTCCTGGCTCTGGCGTCCGCCTTCGTATTCTGGTTCGCCCGCCAGCCCCGCTTCGCCCGCCGGGCCCTGCTCGTCGTCGGCAGCGGCGCGGTCGTCTACCTCGCGCTTCTCTTCGGATTCTCCGCAAGCAGCCGATCCACCACCCTCGCTCGCGGACAGGAGAAATATTTCTGCGAGATTGATTGTCACCTCGCCTACTCCGTCCTCGATGCCAAGCCCACGCCCGGAGGCCGCTACGAAATCACACTCCGTACTCGCTTCGACGAAACCACTACCTCTCCCACTCGCCCCAAGGATGCTCCCCTGACTCCTTCTCCGCGTGAAGTGCGCCTCATCGACGCCGCCGGCCACGAATACGCTCCCATCTCGATCGCAGGTGCTCCGCTCAGCACTCCTCTGAAGCCCGCCGACTCCTACTCCACGCAACTCGAGTTCAACATTCCCCCGGGTGCCACAAGCCTGAAGCTCCTGATCAACACCGTCCCCGCATGGCCCGACAGATTAGTAATCGGCGACGAAAACAGCTGGCTGCACAGAAAAACCTACCTGGCCCTGTAGCGCTGAACGGTTTTCGGTTTTCTCCGCGAACTCTGCGGCCTTCCCTCTGCGTCCTTCGCGGTTAAGATGTTTTGACCTCCGGAGGTACAACTACAGAATCACCGCTTTCAATCGCGAGGGTGGATAAAACAAGGGCCGCAAGTTCGCGGAGAGCTTGAAATTGAATCGTCGCCCCGAGAATGTCACACCGTCCAAAATCAGCCCCGCCCGTGCTATAATAATCAGAGTCATAAACGACATAACACCCTGCAAATAAAGACAGTTACAGGATTTTAGAGGCCCTCGCATTGGACCTGCATCGCGTACAGACTTGTAGCTAAAAGCTTAAGAGCTAAAGGCTGAAGAGCAAAAAATGGCGGACGATCAAAACCCCGAACTTCCCCTCACTCCTCCTCCCGGCGGCGATGGCCCCGGCGCGTTGAACATTCAACCCGTCAACATTGAAGAGGAGATGAAGCGGTCCTATCTCGACTACTCCATGTCGGTGATCATCGGCCGCGCCCTGCCCGATGTTCGCGACGGTCTAAAGCCTGTTCACCGCCGAATACTTTTTACTATGGCCCAGATGGGGCTGCAGCCGAACCGGGCCACGCGCAAGTGCGCCAGGATCGTCGGCGAAGTCATGGGCAAGTACCATCCCCATGGCAACCTCGCGGTGTATGACGCGTTGGTTCGGCTCGCGCAGACCTGGAGCCTGCGCTACCCGCTGATTTTTGGCCAGGGCAATTTCGGCTCTGTCGATGGCGACCCGCCCGCGGCTGATCGTTACACCGAAGCCAAGCTCGCCCCGGTTTCTACTGCGCTGCTCGAGGATCTCGACAAAGACACCGTCGACTTCCATCCCAACTATGACGGTAGTGAGGTCGAGCCGGACGTTCTGCCCGCGCGCATTCCGAATTTGCTGGTCAACGGTTCCGACGGAATCGCCGTCGGCATGGCCACGAAAATTCCGCCGCACAATCTCACCGAGATCGTCGACGCGACCATCACGCTGGTGAATAATCCCAACGCGCAACTCGCAGAGATTCTGAAATTCGTGCAGGGCCCCGATTTCCCGACTGCCGGAATCATTCACGGCCGCGCCGGAATCTTCGAAGCTTACCGCACCGGTCGCGGACGCTTCATGATGCGCGCCAACGCCGCCATCGAGGCCTTCGGCAAGGATCGCCAGGCCATCATCGTCACCGAAATTCCTTACCAGGTGAACAAGTCGGTCCTGATCAAGCGCATCGCGCAACTGGTCAACGACAAGGAGATCGAAGACATCTCCGACGTGCGCGACGAGAGCGATCGCGACGGCATGCGCATCGTAATCGAGCTGAAGCGTGGGGCAGAACCCCAAATTATTCTGAATCAGCTCTTCAAGCACACGCAGATGCAGGAGAGTTTTTCGATGATCCTGCTGGCGGTGGTCAATGGACAGCCCCGCGAAATGGGGATCATCCAGACCATCAAATATTTCATCGAGCACCGCGTCGACGTGGTCCGCCGCCGCACCGC
>JBEKOV010000169.1:0-4405 GCA_049521415.1 Chthoniobacteraceae bacterium | reverse complement strand
CGCCCAGATGTTCGCCTTGTCAGTGATTCCCGCGATGATGTTATCCACCGCGGTCATCGCGGTGAGCATGGAGTGATCCTGGTTGTTGTAACGGTGCATTCCGTTGCGACCAATGAGGAATAGGTTCTCGATCGGATCGAGATACTCGCGCACGCGCCCGAATTGCTCATACGCGCCGAAGTAGGCCGGGTAAGTTTTCTCCACGCGGATGACGGTGGAGTCGAGCACCGCGTCATGCTCGATGATGCCGATCCGGCTCAATTCCTCGCGGCCCAGCGCCGCCAGTTCCTCGTCCGTGCGAGCCCAGAGCGAGTCGCCCTCGTTGCAGAAATATTCCAGGCCCACCCAGACCTTCGTTGGGTCCGCGACCAGGTACGGGCTCCAGTTGTTGAAGATTTGCAGCCGCCCCACGAGCACATCCGGCTCCTGGATGTAGATCCAATTGTCACGGATCAGCGCGACCCCTTCAGCCGCATCCGGTTTGACCTTCAAGCCGGAGAGCAACAGGCCCACCGTGATGAAGTCGCGGTACGGAAGGTCCCGCGCCGTCTCGCGCACGGGCGCCGGCACATCCGCGCCGCCGGCCACCAGCGCGGCCACCAGGTCGCGCACGGGCATCGTCGAGAAGAAATAATCGGCCTCGATCCGCTCCGTGCCGCCATCCCCAGACACCTCCACGGCGCGAATGCGATTGCCCTCGAGATATAATTTTCGCACGTCCAACCCCTTCCTCACGTCGCCGCCGAGCTTCTTGATCTTCTCCGCGCACAACTCCCACATCTGGCCCGGGCCGAATTTTGGATAGAGGAACTGCTCGATCAGCGACGTCTCGACTTTCTTCTGCGCGATTCCCTTTTCGCGGGAAAATTGCGTGCGAATGGCGTGCGCGACCGCCTTGGTAATGGACAGTCCTTTCACGCGCTGCGCGCCCCACTCCGCGCTGATCCGCGCGCACGGCAGCCCCCAGACCTTTTCCGTATAGGACTCGAAGAAGGTCGCGTACAACTCGCGCCCGAACCGGTTGATGAAAAAATCCTCGAGCGTCACCTCCGGGCGCACCGGGAACAACCGCGCCCGCAGATAACCGATCCCGATCCGGACCATGCGCGCAAAGCCGAGATTCACAATGGTATTGCGGCTCAGCGAGATCGGGTAATCGAAAAAGCGGCGTAGAAAATAGATGCGGCTGCTGCGGCTCCGCAGCAACATCACATCGTCGCGCTTCTCCGGGTCCGCCGCATCCGCCATTCGGATTTCCCGGCTCTGGCCCTGGTAATCGATCTTCTGCACCGCCGCCGCCGTTTGCTGGAAGGGCATCATTGCATGCCACCAATCCATCACACGGTCGGATTTCGAGAAAAACCGGTGCCCGCCGATGTCGATGCGGTTGCCCTTGTAATTGACCGTGCGCGCGATGCCGCCGAGCAGGTCCAGCTTCTCGCACACGATTGGCTGGACGCCTGCGCGGCTGGCCAGTTCATACGCCGCCGTCAGCCCCGCCGGGCCGCCGCCGATGATCAAGGCGCGCTTTGTGGGGGAGGAAGGCGTTGAGGGGGGTGTGGGGGTCACGGGAGCAGTCTGTGGGACGATGCAAACCAGAATATCCCCAGCGCCAATACTGCCAGTAGATAACTGACCTTGTCCCTCAATGTGAAGACCACCGGGTCCTCATGCAGTTGCCCCCGGTGCGCCAGCAGCCACACGCGGCTGATCCAATACATGAATAGCGGGCAAATCAGCAGCAACCGCCCCGGATGCAGGTAGAGCAGCGCCGCCTCCGGGCTCTTTGCGTAGAGGGCCAGGACCAGCACCGACATCAGCCCATTGCCGATCCCCAGCTCGGCCAGCAGCGATGAATCGCCCGGCTTGTACCCCCGCCCGTGGACCGTCGCCAAGCCGGCCGGCGATCCGGTGACTTCCACATATCTCTTCGCCAGCGCCAGGCTCAGGAAGATGAACAATGAGAATATGAACAGCCAGTTCGACAGGAGAATCCCCGTTACCGAGTGACCCGCGATCAAGCGCATTGTGTAAAGGGTCGTAAGGATGAACACGTCGAGCAGCGGCACCTGCTTCGCCCAGTGGGAATAGGCTGAAGAGAGCAGCAGGTAAACCAGCAGCAGCATTTGAAACTCCGCGCCTACCGTCAACGCCACGGCGAAGGCGGCCACGATCAAACCCGGCGCCATGACCAGCCCCCAGGAGATCGGCAAATCCCCGGACGCAAAACCGCGCCGGCACTTGATCGCATGCCTGCGGTCCGAATCCAGGTCCAGCAGATCGTTCGCCACATAGACCGCCGAGGCCGCCGCGCAAAACGCGACGAATCCATCGATCGACCGCATCAACAGCGGCAACTGGGTAAAGCGGTGCGATGCCAGCAGCGGCACGAATATGATCAGGTTCTTGCACCATTGATACGGACGCATCGCCTTGAGCGCCGCCTGCCATTTCGGCGGGCCGGAAGGTAGCGTCAGCACGATGTTGGAGACCTTCCCGGCCGCCTTCTCCAGGCTGCCTCCCGGCGTCGCCACCACGATGGCCGAGCGCGCCCGCTGCCACACCGGCAGGTCGCGCGTTGAGTCGCCCGCATAATCGAATCCACGCTCGCCGTAGCGCTTCACGAGCGCCTCGGCCTTTGCCGCGCCACGCAGGTTCGTGCGCCCGTCGCTGCCCATGACCTCCGTAAAGAGACCCGCGTGGGCCGCCACCTGTTTCGCCTGCTCGCTATCGGTCGCCGTGGCAAGAACCAGGGGTCTGCCAGCCGCCTTCATCTCGGTGAGCCGGCTCACCAATTCCGCCCGGTACGGCAGCAGGGCCACGTCCACCGGGGCGCGCCGAGCGATTTGCCGTTTGAAGTTGGCCAGCCCCTTGGCCAGCCAGAATGGCAGCAGCAGCACTTGCGCCGGATTTCGCTTCACAAGGCGCACGAGCGCTTCCCAGAGCAAGTCGCTCTTGATGAGCGTGCCGTCGAGGTCCACGCAAAGCGGAAGGGTCGAATCGGGAGCGCTATTCACGATCGGGGGAAGGAATCCATGGTATTCGAGCCGGGCGGCAATCGGAAGCTAGAGGGTGTCCGGGAAACAGGCAAGGCTCCCGCCTGAAAGGGGCGGGCTGGATTTGGCGCTATTTATGCTGTCTATGGAATATCGTGATTTCTCCGCTTCTTGCCAGCGTCGGGGCCAGTGAAGGGACTCAGGCGGTGAAAACCGTCCGAATCCTTGTCGCCGACGACCATGACGTCGTTTGCGCCGGCCTCCAGAGGATGATCGCCTCGCAGCCCGGCATGGAGGTCTGCGGCATGGCCGGCAGCGGCATCGAGGCGGTCGAAAAGGCCGATACTCTCCGTCCCGATGTTGCCATCCTGGACATGAACATGTCAGGCCTCAATGGCCTTGAATGCACGCGCCAGATCCGCAAGGCGCTGCCCGAGTGCGAAGTGCTGCTCTTTACCGGCATCGAGACCGACGCCCTGATGCGCGAGGCCTTCGCCGCCGGCGCAAAGAGTTTCATCCTCAAATCCGATGCCCGTGACCACCTGCTGGGCGCTATCCGCTCCCTGGCCGCGCGCAAGGCCTACTTTACCAACAAGGTCTCCGAGGTGATCTTTGCCCGGCTCTTCACCAGGAAAAGCGGACCCGCCGATGCCGCCCCCTCCGCGGGAAGACTGAACACGCACGAGCTTGAGATCGTGCGACAGCTTGCATCGGGGGACAGCAACCGGGACCTCGCGGAGTGGCTCGGCGTCAATCTGCGAACCGCCGAAGGCCAGCGCGCCGCGGTGATGCGGAAGATGAAGTTTGATTCGCTGGCCGACCTCGTCCGCTACGCGGTCCGCAACGGCATAGTCCAGGCGTAGTCCGGGAGATCTGGGATAGGCGACCGCTTTCACGGCAAGGCCTGAACCTCCTGTCGCTTTCCCGCTACGCCTTGGTGCTCAATTGCCGCTTGAGCGAAATGTGGAGCAGTCCCAGGCAGCCGAAGGTAAAGCCGAGCAGCACCAGCGTATTGAAGAGCAGCACGCTGCATCGGAACTGACCGATATATTTCACCGGCCCAAAGAACACGTTGACCGGCTCGGCTCGCCGGTAATCGGACTGATCGGTCTCGGCCTTCGAGACGAGGTCGGTGATCTTCTGGTTCACGTAAAGCCGCTCGGCGGTATAGGCGCCGTGATGCGACCGTACGGCGGCCGGGTCGAGGGGCCCGCCGCGGATGATCTTGTCCACCTTGTGCAAACGGTCCTCCACGTCATTGACGGTCGTGGACTCGAGACCGGAGAGATAGGCGAGCGTGTCCTTGAGGTCCTCCAGCCGGTTGTCCTGCGCATCGGTGAGGCTATTCGCCTGCACCAGCTTGTCGATCTGTCCCTGGATTTCATCCTGGCGCTTTGTCAGCGGGTTCA
>JBEKOV010000168.1:0-4456 GCA_049521415.1 Chthoniobacteraceae bacterium | reverse complement strand
TGTCCCCGGCAGTAAAGATAGTCCAGCGCCTCCGCGCCGTCATGTACTACAAAGACCTTGTTCGCCAGATCGTGCTGCTCCAGCGCGGCCAGCGTAAGTTCCACGTCCGGCAAATCGTCTTCGACCAGCAGGATGTTTTTGATATTGATTACTTCATTGTCCATTAACGTATTGGCCTTGTTTTGGGATGGAAAAATAAAACGTCGCCCCGTGGTCCACCGCGCCTTCCGCCCATGTCCGGCCACCGTGCCGGTGAATGATTCTCTGCACGTTCGCCAGGCCGATCCCCGTCCCCTCGAACTCGGCCTGCGTGTGCAGGCGTTGAAATACGCCGAACAGTTTATGGGCGTACAGCGGGTCGAAACCGGCGCCGTTGTCGCGGACGAATGTCACCGTCTCCCCCTCGCCGCCCGGAGCCCATCCGATCTCGATCCGGGCTTCGGTGCGTGTGCTGGTGAACTTCACCGCATTGGAAATCAGGTTCACCAGCACCATTCGCAGCAGCGCGCGGTCCGCTTTCACCGCCGGCAGCGGATGGATTTCCCATACAATCCCTCGCCGCTTCGTCTCCGCCAGAAAATCGCCCACCGTCTCCCGCACCAGCTCGTCAAGGTTGACCTCAGTCTTCTGCATCTCCGATTTCCCGATCCTCGAGAAACCCAGCAGGTCGTCGATCAACGTCCCCATCCGCTTCGCCGCTTGTGATATCGTGCTCAGATAACCGCGGCTTTTTTCGGAAAGGGATGGTCCCGCATCCACTTGCAGCATGTCCACAAACCCCAGAATATGCCGCAGCGGCCCTCGCAAATCGTGGGACACGGAATAACTGAACGCCTCCAGTTCCCCATTGGCCTCTTCCAGTTGCGCCGTCCGTTCCGTGACGCGCCCCTCCAGTTCCGCATTGAGGTTGCGTATCTCGTCTTCCGCATCCCTGCGCCCTGTGGTGTCACGCATATTCCATTGAATCACCTCCTTCTCCTCCGCTTGATACATATTGCAGACAAACTCTACGGAAATGTGGCGCCCGTCGTTCGTTTCCAGTGGTACGTCGTCATAGCGCACACACCCGTCCTCTCGCAGCCGCCCCAATATTTCCTCACAGGATGCGATGCCCTTCAGCGGCTCCAGTTCATCCACGGTTTTGCCGACCATCTCCTCGTGCGAAAAACCCAATAGTTCAAACAGCGAATGGTTCACGTCGCTGATTCGGCCCGTCCCGGCGTCCAGAATCAAAATACCGTCCGTTGCCGTTTCGAACAGCCGCCGGTAACTCAGTTCCGAAGCGCGCATTGCATGCTCACCCAACTCGGTCCGTGCCTCGGCCTGCTCCATCCGCGTCTCCGCCTGCTCGGTCCGGGCCTCCGCCTGCTCGGTCCGTGTCTTTGCCTGCTCGGTCCGTGCCTCGGCCTCCTCCGTCCGTGTCTCCGCCTGCTCCAGTCGCGTCTCCGCATGTTCGGTTCGCGCTTTTGCCTGTTCCGTCCGTGTCTCCGCCTGTTCCGTCCGGGCCTCAGCCTGTTCAATCCGCTGGTCTTCCCCGGACGCGTCCCGATCGTGAGGAATGTCACCTTCATCTCCGGACACGATTTGCTCCGGAGCTTCGGCGCCCGCCGCCCCGCATTTAGTAATCAAAGGACCCATTCCACCCCACCGCGGGGAGATGGCGCCTCGACTCGGCGCTCGCCGGAAAAATCCGCCCTGGCAGCACTCGCGCCGTCAGGATTTAATCGGCGCCGACTGGTGCCTCTCCTATTTTATTAACCACAGAACTAGCAGAAATTACAGTCTTTTCAAATTAAATCTCAGAAACTTAAAAACCTATAACCCCGAATTTCCTTCCACGAAGCCTCCAAGGCCCCCCTCTGGCACGGCTTCCATTCAAATCCTCCGAGCCGAGTGGAATGATCCCGCAGGCACGCGACCGCAACTGCGGGATCGGTTTTCAAATTTCCCCTCCCCCCTTTGCTTCCTTTGCTTCCTTCTGTTTCAAAATCCTTCCGTTTCGAATTTTCCTTCCACAAGCCCCCCCGCTCCCGTCATAAATCCCCTCGCCTTGTGAACACTCCATGAAGATCGCCCTGGACGCCATGGGCGGGGACTTTGCTCCCCGCAACACCATTGCCGGCGCCGTCCAGGCGCTGCGCGAATACCCTCAAATCACCAAACTCTTCCTCGTCGGCGACACCGCCCGCATCAAAGCCGAGCTCGATTCCCACCGCTTCTCCGATCCCCGCATCCAGATCGTCCACGCCTCACAGGTCGTCGAGATGAGCGACGGCGCCGTCGAATCCGTCCGCCGCAAAAAAGACTCCTCCGTCAGCCGCGCCGTCGACCTCGTCAAGAGCGGCGACGCAGAAGCCATCGTCAGCGCCGGACACACCGGCGCCGCCGTCGCCGCCACCACCATCAAACTTCGCACCCTCCCCGGCATCGATCGCCCCGGCATCGCCTCCATCATCCCCACTGAGAGCAACGTCTTCGTCCTCATCGACGCCGGCGCCAATATCGACGCCCGCCCCATTCACCTCCTCCAGTACGCCGTCATGGGCTCCGTCTATTCCAGGCACGTCCTCGGCTACCAAAACCCCGCCATCGGCCTCATGTCCATCGGCGACGAAGACGTAAAGGGCAGCGATTTCACCAAGGAAGTCTTCAAGCTCCTCAAGGAAAGCTCCCTCAATTTCCGCGGCAACATCGAGGGACACGACCTCTTCGAGAACCCCGTCGAAGTCGTCCTCTGCGACGGCTTCGTCGGCAACGTGGTCCTCAAAACCTGCGAGTCCATTGCCGGAGCCATCTTCGAATGGCTCAAACACGAACTCCAGAAGAGCACCATGCGCAAGATCGGCGCCCTCATCGCAAAGGGCGCCTTCAGGACCATCAAGAAAAAGATCAATTACGAGGAATACGGCGGCAGCCCCCTCCTCGGCGTAAACGGCATCTGCATCATCGCCCACGGCGCCAGCACCCCCAAGGCCGTCAAGAACGCCATTCGCGTTGCGGGAGAGGGCATTCAGCAGCAAATTAACCCACGCATCGTCGAGGAACTTCAAAAATACCATGACGCGATCGCAGCCACGTAGCGCCCGGCTTCAAAAACCGAAACGTACCGTTTCCATCATCGGCACCGGCTCCTATGTCCCCGAGCGGGTCCTCACCAACGCCGATCTCGAAAAGTCTGTCGACACCTCCGACGAATGGATCGTCTCCAGAACCGGCATCCGCGAGCGCCGCATCGCCGCGGACGATGAATTCACCAGCGACATGGCCGCCCACGCCGCCCGCCGCGCCATCGACCAGGCCGGCATCGACCCCGAGGAAATCGATCTCATCATCGTCGCCACGGTCACCCCCGACATGTTCTTCCCTTCCACCGCCTGCTTCGTACAGCAAAAGATCGGCGCGAAGAAGGCCGCCTGTTTCGATGTCTCCGCCGCCTGCTCCGGTTTCCTCTACGCCATCGAGATCGCCCAGCAATTCATCACCAGTTCGACGTACAACACCGTCCTTGTCATCGGCGCCGACAAACTTTCCTCGATTGTGAATTGGTCGGACCGCAACACTTGCGTCCTCTTCGGCGACGGCGCCGGCGCCGCCATCCTCCGCAACCGCGCCGGCTCCCACGGCGTCGTCCACGTCTACATGGGAAGCGACGGCTCCCTCACCGACGTCCTCTACATGCCCGGCGGCGGCTCCCGCTTCCCCACCACCGCCGAGACCCTTTCCCAAAAACTCAACACCATCAAAATGAACGGCAAGGAAACCTACAAACACGCCGTCACCGCCCTCCTCACCGCCGCCAACGCCGCCCTCGATGGCGCCGGCCTCACTCCCGACGACCTCGCCTGCATCATCCCCCACCAGGCAAACCTCCGCATCATCGAGGCCGTCGCGGATCGCATGAATCTCCCGCTCGAAAAATTCATGGTCAACCTCGACCGTTTCGGCAACACCAGCGCCGCCGCTGTCGCAATCGCCCTCGACGAAGCCAGCCGCACCGGACGCATGAAACTCGGCGACTACGTCCTCCTCACAGTCTTCGGCGGCGGCCTCACCTGGGCTAGCGCCGTCATCCAGTGGTAACAGGCGCGCCAAGCGCCAAATCTTTCGAATTTCGATTTTCGAATTTCGAATTTACTCCCTTGCTCACCGAGACCCACGCCCACCTCGATTACCCCGACTTCCAGCCCGACTTCCCCGCCGTATTACAGCGGGCAGACGAAGCCGGCGTAACCCGAATCCTCACCATCTCCACCTCCCTCGAGAGCACCCGCCGCGCAATCGCCCTCGCCGAATCCGATCCCCGCATCTTCGCCGTCGCCGGCATCCACCCAACCTCCGTCCAATCAGCCGCCCATGACGTGACCGCCGATCTCCGCGAACTCGCCCGTCACCCGCGCGTCGTCGCAATCGGCGAAGCCGGCCTCGACTATCATCACCTCCCCAGCCAGACCCCAGA
>JBEKOV010000167.1:0-4707 GCA_049521415.1 Chthoniobacteraceae bacterium | reverse complement strand
GACGCTGAACAAGCGTCAAGCTATCGCACGCTTCTCATCACCTTTCGCGAGGGCAAGGCGCAAATCGCCGCCGATCTACCCGACCTGATCGTTCCGCGGAAGGACGGTTCTTGGCGGGTGGGCACGTTGCATAAAGGGCCTGCGGAACAGTGGGGCTATCAAGAATTCGTCTATGCGGCCCCCGCCGGATCCGTCCCGCATGCGGTTGGCGAGTATCATCCGGAGAATCCGGACTGGAACTGCTCGGAAACCGACCAGGCCACCATTGAATTTGTGAATCCCGATCTGGTGTCCGTCTCTTACTTCACGGAACCTGCTTGTTCGCTTCAGGTCGAACTCCGACACGGAACGTACAAGCTCGATGAACTCGAAAAGGAATTAGATATAGCCGGAGTCCTGGGAGCCGCTGCCTGGAACGCAGAGAAGAAAAGTGACGCCGCTGCAAAGGCTAACGATGTTTCGTCGGATTGCCTTGGAGTTTCCAAACCAGACGCGACGAATTGGGGAATCGAGCGCGCTGGCCGGTTGCCCGGGAGCTTGGCCAAATCGTGGGTTCTCGCCAGCGACTTCAATACACCTCATGTGTGTCGTGGCGGCGATACCTACGAAATCAAGTTCCCGATTCCAGAATCTCTCACCGGATCAACCTACCACGCCGATACTCTGTCGTTGATTCTGCAATCCAAGGTGGCCAAGGAGAACTACATTCTTTCCGGCGAGGCTCTTCTGAACCCAGCCGGCGACTTCCTTGTATCTTTCGGCTATGGCGACCCCGTAAGGGTGTTCGCCATAAGACCGCAAGGAGTCGAACCCAAGCCCGCTCTGTCCGTGCCCACCAACCTGGCGGCGAATGTCGTAATGGTGCAATGGGCGCTGGGAAGACACGTCGGAGAGTGGGAATCCGAACTGCAGTTGCTGCAAAAAACTCGCTTACCGGAACCTACGGTTGCGACTGGCAAACCTCAAGGGAACTAGGCGTGTCGAACGGGCTGGGCAACCCGCGCCGCCGGACGAATGCGTCCGGGGCTAAGTGGTTCTACTTCACGGCGGCGGCTTTCTTGGGGAACATTTCGCCGATGCGTTTGATCTGCGCGCCGACTCCCTTCAATTTTTCTTCGATATTTTCGTAGCCGCGGTCGATGTGGTAGACGCGGTCGATGATGGTTTCGCCGTCGGCGACCAGCGCGGCGAGGACGAGGGACGCCGAGGCGCGGAGGTCGCTAGCCAGGACGGCGGCCGCGCTCAGCGGAGTCTTGCCGCGGACCACGGCGCGGCGGCCTTCGATTTTAATATTGGCGCCCATGCGGACCAATTCCTGGGCGTGCATGAACCGGTTCTCGAAAATATTTTCGGTGATCACCGACGTGCCTTCGGCTTGCGTGGCCAAGGCCATGAATTGCGCCTGGCAGTCGGTGGGGAAGCCGGGATGCTCTTCGGTGGACATGTCAGCGGCGGTGAAGGGATTATCGCCCATGACGCGGACGGAGTCGGATGAAATTTTCGTCTTCACGCCGACTTCGTGCAACTTACTGAGCAGCGCGTCGAGGTGCGAAGGATCGCAGCCAGCGATGTTGAGGTCGCCTCCGGTCATGGCGGCGGCGATGATGTAGGTTCCGGCCTCGATGCGGTCGGGAATGATGCGGTGCTTCGCGCCTTTCAGCTTGGACACGCCTTTCACGCGGATGGTGGCTGTACCGGCGCCTTCGATTTTCGCTCCCATTTTATTCAGCAGGTCGGCGAGGTCGGCGACCTCGGGTTCGCGAGCACAGTTTTGCAGGATGGTCTCGCCTTCGGCGAGCGTGGCGGCCATGAGCAGGTCTTCGGTGCCGGTGACGGTGATCTTGTCGAAAACTATTTCGGCGCCTTTTAGGCGATCGGTGCTGGCGGTGACGTAGCCGTGTTCCTGCACGATTTTTGCGCCGAGGCGTTCGAGGCCTTTAATGTGAAGATCTATAGGGCGACTCCCGATGGCGCAGCCGCCGGGGAGGGAGACGCGGGCGTGTCCGCAGCGGGCGACGAGCGGGCCGAGGACGAGCGTGGAGGCGCGCATGGTCTTCACTAATTCGTAGGAGGCTTCCGGGGCGGCAAGATTGGCGCAATGGATGGTGGTGCGGTGCTGGGCGCGCCCGTAGCCGAGTTCGACCTCGGCGCCCATGGCGGCGAGCAGGTTGCGCGTGGTCTGAATGTCGCGGACCTGGGGAATATTTTCGAGGATAACGGGTTGGTCAGTAAGCAGGGCGGCGGCCATGCAGGGGAGCGCGGCATTTTTTGCGCCGCTGACGCGAACGGTGCCGAGCAGCGGCTCGCCGCCGCGGATTACGAACTTGTCCATGGATTTTTATTTTAGCGGGGAATGGATTTCGAGTGGTTAATCGAGAGGGCACCGACCAAAGGCAAATTAACCACAGAGTACGCCGGGGACGAGGAGGAGATCCCCGCTGATCTGCGGGAACAATAGGTTAATTGCTCCTCGCGTGCGAGATTGCCTGGCGCACGTTGCCTTTGTACTTCTTCAGCGCCGTGGCGGCTTGAGCGCGGGTTACGTTTGCGGCCAACATCACGACCGCAACTGGAGTTCGGTTGCCGGACGCTTCCAGCGCGCGAGTTGCGGAGTCGTGATCGGCGCCGGTGGCTTGTTGGAGGATTCTTGTCGCGCGTTGGATCAGCTTTTCATTCTTGGTCCAGACATTGACCATGAGGTTGCCGTAGACGTAGCCCAGGCGTGTCATGGCGCCGGTGGAGATCATATTCAGAACCATCTTGTGCGCTGTGCCGGCTTTCATGCGGGACGATCCAGCGAGAACTTCGGGACCGACTTCGGTGACGATGGCGAAGTGGGCGGCGCGCTCAAGGGGGGAGTTGCGGTTGCAGGTTAAGGCGATGGTGCGGGCGCCGCGGCGGCGGGCGTATTCCACGGCGGCGATGGTGAAGGGAGTGCGACCGCTGGTGGCGATGCCGAGGATGACGTCGTGCTTCCCGGGCTTGCGTTTTTTCATTTCTTTGACGGCGAGAGCTGTGTCGTCTTCGCTGGCTTCCGTGGAGGCGGCGAGGGCTTTGGGGCCACCGGCCATGATGAATTGGACGGTTCGCGGATCGGTGTTGAAGGTGGGTGGGATTTCGCTGGCGTCGAGCGCGCCGATGCGTCCGCTGGTTCCGGCGCCGACGTAGATGAGCCCTCCGCCTGCGCGAATTCCGGTCGCAACTTCGTCGATGGCGCGAGCGATTTGGGGCAGGGCACGACGGACGGCGGCGGCGATGGTGGCGTCCTCGCGATTGATGAGGCGGACGATTTCGAGTGAGGATTTGCGGTCGAGATCGCGCGCGGCGGGAAGGATTTGTTCGGTGGAAAGTTGGCGGAAGTCGGCAGCATCCTTACGTTGGCGGGACAAGCGGAGGTCGTTCTCCATTTGCTCTTGAATGTGCGTGCGAAGCCCACTTCTCGCAAAGGAAGCGAGAAGTGGGGCACCCGGGCTATTGTAGACGAGCAAGCGCTTCGACGATGGCGTCGTGAAACCTGGGGCGGATTTGTTTGATCGCTTGATTCGAGCAGTCGGGCCAGGTTCGGTTGGTCAGCAAAGCGATAGAGAGTTGGCGGTCGGGATCGATCCAAAGCGAGGTGCCGGTGTAACCGAGATGGCCAAAGGAGCGCGGTCCAAAATATTTGCCGGACTGCGAGGGCAAAGAAGGTGTGTCCCAGCCCAGGGCACGGGAGGTCCCGACAGGTGCGGATTCGCAGCGGGTGAAGAGCGCGACGGTTTCGGGGCGCAGGATGAGGCAACCGCCCTGGAGAATGGCGTGAGCAAAGCGCGCCAGGTCTTCCCCGGTTGAGAACAAACCGGCGTGTCCGGCTACACCGCCCAGGATGAAGGCGTTTTCATCCTGGACTTCGCCCTGAATGATTCGTTGCCGGAAGGTACGATCGTCGGCGGTGGGAGGGATCTGCTTACGAGTGCCAGGCGGCGGATTGAATGTGGTGTTGACCATGGCCAGAGGGCCGAATACTTCGCGCTGGCAGAAAACATCGAGCGACTCTCCGGCGATGCGATCGAGGGCGGCGCCGAGGAGGATGAACCCGATGTCGCTATATTCGGCGCGATTGCCAGGATTGTCGGAGAGTGGCATTGTGAAAACGGCGCGGAGAAGGTCGTCGCGGGTGCGCGCTTGGAGAAACAATTTTTCGTAGGAGGGCAGGCCGGAGGAGTGGGCGAGCAGCATGCGGAAGGTGACGGTGGGGCGTCGAGGATCGAGTTCGCCGCAGGAGTCGACGAGAAATTCGGGGATGACGCCGACTACGGGAGCGTCCAGCTCGAGCAGGCCGCGCTGGTAGAGGATCGCAGCCATGGTTGTAGTGGCAATGGGCTTGGTGAGGGAAGCCAGGTCGAAGAGGGTGGAGGGGGTCAGCCCAAGATCGAAATCCCCACCTTTCGCAAAGGAGGCGAAAGATGAGGCACCCGGTTCTCTCGTGCTGCAGGTGAAGGATTTCAGGGCTACCAGGCGATCGCCTTGGGTTACGGCGACAGACGCAACCGGGAAGGCGCGTTGCTCGATGGCTTGGCTGAGAATGGAGAATGGGGCGGGAAAATTTTCGTCCTGATGCGAGAAGGATTGGAGCAGTGGGGCGGCTGGGTTCAGAGTTTATCGCTTTCGGAAAGTAATCTTAAATCTGTGCGGGTTATAGCAGAGTTGACGGGCGGGGGTAAAGCTTCG
>JBEKOV010000166.1:0-4850 GCA_049521415.1 Chthoniobacteraceae bacterium | reverse complement strand
GTCTGGTTTTCGAGGGGGGGCTGGTGGCGCAATTTGTTGATGGGGTATGTGGCCGGGTTCGTATTCTTTGCGGTTACCTTATTGTGGCTGGGGGGGCCGTTGGCGGAATTGTTCGGGAATCGCTGGCTGGTTTGCCTGCCGATCCTGGTTGCGGGTTACCTCGCGGTTTTTGTCGCGGCTTGGGCGTGGTTCATCGGGTTGCTGCCGCGCGGGGATACCGAGTTCCTTTCGTCGGGACGGAATGTGCTCATTGCGTTGGCGGCGGCGTCGGCATGGGTGGCGCTGGAGTGGGTGAGGGGATGGCTGTTCGGCGGGTTTGGCTGGAACGGGCTTGGGGTTGCGTTGCACGAGAATCTCGCGCTGGCGCAAATCGTCGACGTGACGGGTGTGTGGGGGCTCAGTTTTCTGGTGGCGTTTGCCAATGTGATTGCGCTGATTACCGTTCGGCGTTTTGTGGCGGAGGCGGGGAGGCAGCGGATTCGGCCGCATTGGGATTTTTCAATTATGATGGCGTCGGTGGTAGGGGTCTTTGCGTATGGGGTGCATGCGTTGCAGCATCCGGTCGATCTACCGGCGAATTGCGTGCCGCTGCGGATTGCGGCGGTGCAGCCGGATATCCACGAATCGGACAAATGGAGCGACGCGACGGCGCGGGGGATTTACGACCGTTACGACGCGCTGACGCACACGGCGCTGGCGTGGCAGCCGCAGCTGCTGATCTGGCCGGAGGCGGCGACGCTCAACGATCTTTACGAGCCGAATACTTTTGCGTGGCTCAAGAGTTACGTCGCGGACAACGATACGGCGTTTCTGCTGGGCTCTTTTCTTTCGCCGCCCAACGGGGGGGAATTCAATATCGCGGCCTGTCTCACGAGCCGTGGCTGGGCGGTGCAGATTTACCGCAAGATGCACCTGGTGCCGTTCGGCGAATACGTGCCGCTGCGCCACGCTTTCCCGCTCTTTGCGATGATCGCGGGGGAACTGGTGCCGAGCGACATGACGGCGGGCACGGAGTACACGGTGTTTCATCTGGATTCGCCGCCGATCCGCCTCGCGCCGCTCATCTGCTTCGAGGATACGGATGGGGATCACTGCCGGAGGTTTGTCGGGCCGGGGGCGGGAGCGCAATTGCTGGTGAATATTACCAACGATTCGTGGTTTGGAAAATCGCCGGGCGCGGAGCAGCACCTGGCGAATGCTTTCTTCCGCGCGATCGAGAACCGCAGGCCGCTGGTGCGTGATGCGAATACGGGGGTGACCTGCATTGTCGACGCGGAGGGGCGGGTGCAGCATTCGCTGCTCAATGCGGAGGGAAGCCCGTTTACCGAGGGGGTATTGTTCGGCACGGTTGATGTGCCGCGCGATGGGGCGGTGACGTTTTATACCCGGTATGGGGACTGGGTGGCGCATTTGTGCGCGGCGGTGTTGCTGGCGGTGCTGGGATTTCGAGTTGCGCGCAGATAATGGGACTGATTGCCAAGTTTGGCATAGAATGTGCGGTACCAAGCTTGGCAAATAGAATGAGAAGATTTCCCCCCGGGTCAAATTCAATCCCCCCATTGAATGTCAGGGACCCCATCCACCCTAATGAAACGGCATCTGTATCCAACGAATCGTTTGGTCTCCCTGATAAACCACACGTCCGCCACCACAAGAGCGATCCTCCGCAAGGATTCATATTTACGCTCTTTTTATAACTTGCGAATATGGGCACTTATTCTCCTGGCGCTCGTGCTTGCGATGGCCGGGAAGGCCCAGGGCCAGGCCACCTGGGTGGGAACGACGAACGCAAATTGGGCTACCGGTACAGATTGGACTGGCGGCACGGGTGTCTCCGGGGCTCCCGCCTCGGGTCAAGGGCTCAAATTTGGCGCCGCCGGCACGGGTGGTGCGACGCTGACGGATAACCTCACGACCGGGACTGGCAGTTGGACTGTTGCGGGTATTACCTTCAAATCCGGTGCGGCCGCTTTTGTTATTAATCCGTTCTCGAACTCAAATGGTTTTCAACTGACGACGGGCATCACCAACAACAGCACCAGCCTCGAAACGATCAACGATAATATTGCGACCACCACCAGCGGCTCCGACACCTTCACCATGACGGCGGGTGGCGGCAATATCACGCTCGGCGGCAATGTCATTGGCGGCGACTTCGTCACGGCTGGCACCGGCACGCTGACCCTCGGCGGCGCCGACGCCTTCACTAATAGTAATATAAGGTAATAACTTATTTGACGGGACCATATAAACAGGAGATTTTCCAGGTGCCGTGACAGGGCGGACCATATGGAACTGGCTTGACTTACTCATTTTTAGGAGTAGAGCGGTGAGCTATGACAGCCATCGACAATGAAACTCAAGCTGAGGCGCGATTGATAGAGGTAGAGAGTCGCGTCCGCGCACTTTTTTTGCTGCACCGCTACGGCAATGCGCGGTATGTGGCAGATAATTCCGAAGACAAAAATGAGAGGGAATCAGCGGCTCGTCTTTGCGCGGAATTGGACGCGATTACAGCTAAGGTGCTTGAGGAATCTTTTTCTTAAGTTCATCCATAGCTTTGCGAAGCGCGAGATTCGCGTCTCGCGCAGGGGCCGATGGGGGAAGATGAACCGATACACGAAAAAGTTCTTGTTGCAGATCGATAACTTTAGCCATTTCCCCAAAGGTCGAGCGAATGTCACCCATCGTTCGGTTTAGCTTCTCTTTCAGCACGGAAATTTCCTTCTGCAAGGCAACGACGTCGGAGGTTAGGCGCGTTAAATCTTCTTCGTGCTTGTCCACGTCAAACCGAAGATTTTCAGGGGAATCAGGGTTAATTTCAGGCATGGTATTATTTCCGTTTTGATCTGTTATTCATCCTGGCCTTCTTCCACTCTGTTTCTCGACGGTCGATTTCAGATTTCGGCACGGATAGAATCTGCCGCGTGAAGGCTTGCAGCTTCTCGAACGGCGTGGGCTCGTGTGGCGTTGCGTTGCTCATAGAGGGAACCTGCCACGGTTGGGAAGTGCGGTAAATCCTGAAATTCCAAGGCCCTGTTTTGATATTGCATTCGCAGTATCAATAAGCTAATCCTCCGGCATGAAACCCTGACAGCGCAGGGACCTCTTCTCACCGTTGGGAACCCTTGCGCGGAAAGAAATCCGGGGCCGTCTGATTTGATCCGGCAAAGACTCATCAGACGGCCCCGAGAAACGGACTACTTGCGCGTCACCCGGTGTGGCGAAATTGGAATACGCGGCGGTCTTTAAAACCGCTGTCCGGCAGGATTTGCGGGTTCGAATCCCGCCACCGGGATCACGCGCCGATTAAAATCCCCGACCAGGGGAAAGTCAATGAGGATTCTTGGACCTGCCGCGTTTCAACGTGCTCTTACGCCGGAAGGGCGTCTTCGCAGCCCGTCAATTTGAGCCACGTAAGCCTCCGCCCCGCGATGTTGGCAATCGCCTTCAAAAACCGCCCCTGATCGTTGTCTTTCCGCTCATTGAACCGGAAGGACTGCTCATCCAAATACCGGAACAGGTGGAAAGGCTCGACGCTCACATACGTCCCTTTGATCGTCCGCTTGAGCAGGGACCAGAAGTTTTCCAGCCCGTTCGTGTGAACATGGCCGCGCACGTAGCACTCGGCATGGTCGATGACGTTGTGCGTGTATTCCTCATTCAGCCCGTCGTATGAGAGGAGCGCGTCCGTGTGAACCTCTGACCCTTTGAGAACGAACTGGCGCACGTTGCTTTGCAGTTCATGCTTCTTGCGAGTCTCTACCGCCTTCACAATCACGCGGGACGCACGTTTGGCCGTCTTGCGCTCTAAAAGCCCCTGTACGGGCGTCATTGCCACCGGCCCGCGTCCTTTTACCTCGCGCTTGCCCTTGTGCATGTTACGGGCTTTTCCGCCGATGAAAGTTTCATCGACTTCCACTTGTCCCCCGATTTTGACAATGGAGCCGTTTTGCATGGCGAGCCGGATGCGTTGCAGCATAAACCATCCGGTTTTTTGAGTGACGCCAAGAGCGCGGCCAATCTCATAGCTGCTGATCCCATTCTTCGCGTTCACGATCAGCCAAAATGCACCCATCCATTTTCCAAGGGAGATAGGTGAATCCTCGAAGATGGTCCCGGCGCGAACGCTGAATTTCTTCCGGCATTCCTTGCACTTCCAAGTGCCGCGCACACTCAGCGCGTAAGACTCGCGCGAGTTGCAGAAATGGCACACGGGAACGCCATCAGCCCAGCGCATTGAGCGGACAAACTCAAACGCTGTGTCCTCGCTGGAAAAATACTGGATCGCCTCTTGCAAAGTCTCAGGAAATTCGGCTTTCATGCGTTCAACTTACCATCTGGTTTGGTCCCGTCAAGTAATTTATTACCTAATATAACCTTAAAAATCGGGGCCGGCACCACGCTGGCGATCACGGGAACGGGTTCGTTGACCGACATGGGGGGAACTTTCGAAACTTACTCGCACGCCGTTGCCGATAGCGGAACTCTCTTGGATGATAGTTCGGTCAATCAGACCCTCTCGGGTGACATTACTGGATCGGCTGGCGTTGGCGCCGTGATCATGAGCGGCAGCGGCACGCTGACGCTCAGCGATGGCGCCGACACCTACGGGAATCTGAGCGTCCTGGCCGGTACGGTAATAGACACCGCCAATCCGGGCGCCGCCAATCCCGCCACCGAGTTGGGCACCGGCACCATCACCATCGGCAGCAGCTCCCTCAACGCCACCGCCACCCTGAACCTGGACCTGACCGGGCCCGGCGGCAATGGGCCCTTCCCCGGCAATGCCTACGGTACCATTTATAGCAATGCCATCTCCGTAAACGGAACGGGGGTGAACACCCTTG
>JBEKOV010000165.1:0-5230 GCA_049521415.1 Chthoniobacteraceae bacterium | reverse complement strand
TCCGGTCCCTCGCCCTCGTCCACGGCATGCTCTCCTTCGCCTTCAATACCGTCATCCTCGCCCTCACCATCAACACGATCTCGGGCCTGCTGTAAAAAGGCGCGCGAAGCGCCGCCCCCGGCCCGATTCTACGCAGCCTTCTCGGGCGTCCCCGAGTGCTGCGCAATCCACTGGTCCGTCTCATCGTAATCCATGAACCTGCCTGCCTCGCACCACGCTCTGAGGCTGCCCGGCGAAAGGTCAATCTCGCCCGGCCACTCCGGCGCGCCGAAATCGTTGACCGTCACTTGCCGGAATAACTCCGGTTCGTGCCAGGGCTGGAAAATTTCTCCGCCACAATCCAGCAGCACCGCCAGGTCAACCTCGCCTGCGTAGCCATCTGCGAAAGTAACCGCAACCCGATATCCATCCAGCGGACGAATCGCGGCTACTTCCTCCAGAAGGTAATTTGGTTTCATTCGAGGCCTTTAATCTTCTGTGGGCTGCGACCTGACCTTAGCTCATTCCAGGCGCGCAGTAAATCACCGCGATGTTCGAAAGCCCAGCCGCGTACCATCGCCAGTTCCTTCGCCGGGATTTGTCCGGCGAGAATCTCAAGGGTGCCGATCGCGACGGAAACCCTCTTACCGGCATATCTGGCGTGGAAATGCGGCAGCGGGTGATTCGACTCACGGCTTGGCATGTAGATGTCGATTCCAAAAAAGCTTGAGAGCCTGGGCATGGGATGGCCTGTGCGAACATGGCCCGTTGAATTTGCAATCCTGGCAAATACCCCAGCGCCCAATCCCAGGCAAACGGAAACCTTTGCTTCCTTTGCTAACTTCTGTTCCTTCGCCTTTGTGTTACGCCAGTTGGCTCTGCACAAAATCGTGATAAATCAGCGTCTCCGCCGAGTTATTCGATTGCAGGACATCGTGTACCACGTGCCCCAGGTCCGAGACCTCGTACGGCTTCGCGATGCACGCGCAGAATCCGTATTCGCGATACCGGCTCATCACCGGGTCCATCGCATAGCCGCTTGAGACAATCGCCTTCACCCCCGGATCGATCTCGATCAGGTGCTTGATGCACTCCGCGCCCCCCATGCCGCCGGGGATCGTCAGGTCGCTGATCACCGCGTCAAATTTCCGGTCGTCATCCATCGCCGTCTTGTAAGCGTCGATGGCGCTCTGCGCGTCCTGCACGGTCGTCACCTCGTAGCCCAGCGGCGTCAGCGCCGCCTTGACCAGCTCGCAAATCGCCTCCTCGTCATCCAGCGCAAGGATGCGTCCCTTCCCCTTCGCCGGCTCGGACCGCCCGCGCTCAAACGCCACCTGCTTGTCCGTCGCCGGCAGGTAGATCGCGAATACGGACCCCACACCCACCTTCGACTCTACCGTGATCAACCCATCGTGATTCTTCACGATCGAATACGACGTGGCGAGACCCAGCCCGCTCCCCTTCGGCTTCGTGGTGAAATACGGATCAAAAATCTTCTTCAGATATTCCTCGGGAATTCCGATGCCCTGGTCGTTGACGGTGATCTTCACATACTTGCCCACTCGCAACGGCGAGAGCGCCGCGCTCTCCTCCATCAGGAAAAAGTTCTCGCACTTCACCGTCAGCGTGCCGCCGGAAGGCATCGCCTGCTCCGCGTTGATCGCCAGATTGTTGACCACCTGCGATATTTGCCCGGAATCGATTTCCACCGGCCACAGATCCTCAGGCACATCGAAATCCGCCCGGATGCTGCTGCCGCGAATGGAGAACGTCACCGTGTCGTGGATCAATTGCCCGATCGAAGCCGTCTTCTTGATCGGCGCGCCCCCCTTGGCAAAGGTCAATAATTGCTGCGCCAGTTCCTGCGCGCGCAGCGACGCTTTCTTCGCCGCCGCCAGCCGCTCGTACAAGTCGTCGTCCTGCGGCAGCGTGATCAGCGAGAGCGACAGGTTGCCGATGATCGCCGTCAGCAGGTTGTTGAAATCGTGCGCGATGCCCCCTGCCGCCACGCCCAGCGACTCCAGCTTCTCCGCCTTTCGGCGTTCGGCCTCCAGGTGCTCCTTCTCGGTGATGTCGCGGAAGACCAGCACCGTTCCCAGCTTGCGATTGGTCTTGTCCCGGATCGGCGCCGCGGAAATTTCGATCAACCGCTCCACCCCTTCGCGCGATACCACAATCGCATGGTTGGCCGTGCCGACGACCGAGCCCGTCTCGACGATTCGGTCCAGCATGGTCGAGCACGGTTTGCGCGAGCGCTCGTTCAGGATGTTGAAAATTTCCACCAGCGGCTTGCCCATGATCTGGTCCTGCCGCCAGCCCGTCAGGCGTTCGGCCACGTTGTTGATCAACGCGACGTTGCCATCCGTGTCCGTCGCGATAAAGCCGTCGCCGATCGACCGCAGCGTGACGGCGAGCCGCTCTTTTTCCGCGTTCAGGTCTTCCTCGAATCGCTTGCGCTCGATCTCCGCCGCGGCCCGCGCCGCGAAAATTTGCAGTGTGCTCTCGGCGATCTGCACGTTCTCCATCGGCTTCGTATCGATGACCCCCATCAGGCCCACGGTCTTCCCCTTGTGATCCACCAGCGGCATCGCCACAAAGCTCTGCGCGCCCAGTTCCTTCAATACTTCGTCCTTCGGAAATTTCTCCAGCACCCCGTTCGGGAAGGCGCGGAACCCGCGCTTGAGCACTTCCTCGCACGCCGTATTGGCCAGCTTGAAATTCGTCTTGCTGCGGATGTGCCCGTGCTCCGCGATCACCAGCGCGCAGCTGTTGTCCTCCTCGTTCTTTTTCGTTGTCTCCACCAGGAAGGAGAAATCCGTTTGCAGCGCCTTCGAGAGCTGCTTCACCAGCGACCGCACAAATTCCTCGCCCGTTGACGACGAAACGCCCAGCCCGATGTGCTTGAGCGTTTCCTCGGACCGCTTTCTCTCCGTCACGTCGCGGATCAGCGCCACGTAATTCTTCTTGCTGTCCGCCTTCATCTCGCTCAGCGAAATCTCAATCGGGAAGGGGTAATAATTCTGCCGGTGGCCCATTGCCATCATCGTCCCGCGGCCCAGCGCCGCCATGTCGTGCAGGAAGAGCCGCTGCGGGATAATCTTCGATACCGGCTGCCCCACCAATTCCTTCGCCGTGAATCCAAACATCTTCTCCGCCGCCGGATTCATCGATTGCACGAGGCCCTGGTCGTTCATCGTGATGATGCCGTCCAGCGTGTACTCGATGATCGAGCGCGTCTGCGCTTCCGCCGATTCGATCTTCCGCAGGTGCCGGCTGTAAGCCGAGAAGCTGTACCAGCTCGACGCGATCAGCACCCCTATCGCAAACACGCACAGCAGCGCAAACCCCGCCGTTTTCAGCACCCGGTCAAATTCCGCGATCTGCTTCGCCGCCTCATATCGCTCGTACTCCGTATTCTCGAAAAGCGCGATCTGCTTGCGCGCTACGTCCAGCAGGTCCTTGCCGTGATCGGTCGCGACCGCCTCGGCCGCGTCCCGGTTCGCCGCCTTCGCCGCAAACTCTGGTCCCGCCACGTCCCGCTGCCACCCGTCGGTGATCGCCGCGATGCTCTTCAGCAAATCGAGTTGCTTCGGGTTGTTCGCCTCCGATGCGAGCACCGTCAGATGCCCGTGAAACGCATAAAAATCAGTCACCGCCTGCTTGTAGAGATCGGCCGACGCGCGGTCCCCGTTCAAAAGATAACCCCACTCCCCCTCCTGCATCCGCGAGATGGCGTTCTCGAGCTTCGGCGCAAAGACGAGAATCTGGAAAGACTGGCTCACGCTCTGTTGATCCTGCCCGCGGCCCATCAGCGTTTGCTGCTCCTCGTCCGCCATCGAGTCGAGCACCTCGCGTGCTTCATCCAGCAGCGGTCGCGTCCCGATCACACTCGCCGTCGTCGGCTCCAGACCGTTCCTTCGGGCTTCGATTCCCGGTCCTGCCGTCTTTTGCAGCCAATCGGCCACGTGGCGCTTCACGTCGGCAATGCGCGCGCTTTGGCCGCCATCCGTTTGCGCGGTATCGGCTACGAGGTTCAGCTGCGTCTGCACCAGCGCCGCCTGGTGCTCGAATGCGTCCGCGTCGCTCTGCCGGCCCGTCAGCAAATAACCCCTGTACGCCGCCTCCAGCTTCGTGATTTCGTTCTCGGCGTCCCCTTGTTTCCAAAGGATATCCAGCGTCCGCGCCCGCAGGCTTTCAAATTCATGATCCCGGAACGCCATGTACAGCAGGATCGCCCCCAGCATCGCGATCGCCAGCACCCCCACCAGCGAAGACCCCAGCAGCTTCCCGTAAAACTTGTCCTCCGCTCTTAGAAAATCGCGGAACCTCTTGAACGTGGAGAATTTGTTGGCGAGCGAGCCCATAAGCTAATCGCCCGTGAGAAAGCTAATCTCATGCCTCCCCTATGGCATTTATGCCCGATGCCGGAATTTTACAAACCGCACCCCATCAGTACTTCAGGAACGCCCTCACCGGCACCGGTTCCAGCAGCGCCCGTCCCGAGAGGAACCCCAGCTCGATCAGGAATTGCGCCTCCAGCAGATGCCCTCCAGCCTGCGCGATCAACCTCGCCGCCGCCGCCGATGTCCCGCCCGTCGCCAGCAGGTCATCCACCAGCACGATCCGGTCGCCCGGGCTCACCGCATCCTGGTGCATCTCCACCGTCGCCTCTCCATATTCCAATGTATAGGACACCTCCTTCGTCTTGTAAGGCAGCTTCCCCTTCTTGCGCACCGGCACAAAACCAATCCCCATCTCGTACGCCACCGCCGCCCCGAACAAAAACCCCCGCGCGTCGATCCCCACGATCTTATCCGGCTGCAACGGCTTGCAAGCCTCGAGGAACAGGTTGACCGATTCCCTGAACAATTCCCCATCCGATAAGATCGGCGTGATATCCTTGAAAATGATCCCCGGCTTCGGAAAATCCGGCACATCCCGGACCGCGCCGGCAAGTTTTTCTAAGGCTCCCTGCTGCATGGCACAGTTTAATCAACACCCCCCAAAACTGTCGAGCCCCCGTGCCGGAACCACCTCCAACACCATAACTCACTCGCCTCAAACTACTTGCGATTCTACACCGGCGCAAGCATCAATCCCGCGACTGCGGGATCAGCAATATCCCCGCGCTCGACCCGATCGCCGAGGAGGCGGAAGGGAACCGTGGTGGCTGGCAGGGTGGGCGAGCTGCGTATCCACCCCCACCCGCGCTTTCTTCAATTAGCAATTTCAGATTAGCAATTAGCAATTA
>JBEKOV010000164.1:0-5237 GCA_049521415.1 Chthoniobacteraceae bacterium | reverse complement strand
GATGGATTGCCAGTCGGGGGCGCCGAGCATCATGCGCTTGACGATTTCGTCGCGGGCTTCGTAATCGATGCCGTGGCTGAATAGATGGCCGGGGTAGCCTTCGACCATCTTGCAGCCGCAGAGGAGGAGGGGATGATTGTAAGTGGGCCAGCCGGCGAAGGTGGCGTCGGGGGGAAGGTTGCGGACGGCGAAGTTTACGGCGTCGAGTTCGGAGCGGCTCGCGATGTTGTAACCGGTGTGGGTCTGGTCGATGCCGCCGATGAGGGAGACGAAGCCGGAGAGGAAGAGAATGATGTAGCAGCCGAGGCGGAGGGGAGGGCCATTGGGCTCGGGGATGGAGAGGAGCATCTGGTGGAGGAACGGGAGGATGGTGATGTAGGACCAGATCATGATTTTCATGTTGTCCCATTCCCACGGGGCGAACATGACGATGCAGGAGAGGCAAAAGACGAAGATGGCGGGGAAGACGAAGGCGAAGGAGTTGCGGGCGGAGGCATGCTCGCGGTAGCGCGAGATGGTCCATGCGAGGAGGGCGGGAGCGAGAAGGAGGAGGAGGCCGAAGTTATCGAACCAAAATCCGAGGAAGGAGTGGTGATCCTGCATCCAGCCGGGCAGGAGATGGATGACGTGGGCGGCGCTTTCGCCGCGATGGAAGAGGCCGGTAACGAGGGAGACGCAGACGGTGGCGGGAAGGATGGCCCAGAGGATGAGGTCCATGACTTCGTGGCGGAGACGCGGGCAGGTCTCGCTGCCGATGAGGACCCAGCAACCGAGGAGGGCGGAGAGAAACATGAAGGTGTGAAGATGGAAGAGGGGCATGGTCGAGTAGAGGAGGACCTGGACCCATTGGGGCATGCGGACGGCGGGCTGGGCATCGATTGAATCGCGGAACCATTGGGCGCGCCATGCGGCGAGCAGGAGGAGGCCGGCGGGAATGGCGTAGAGGAGGCCGCGCTGCGTGACGAGCATCGAGAGGGGGATGCTTTTCCATGCGACGAAGTCCTGGAAATCCTCGAAGTGGAGACGGAAGTGGTGGAAGAATTTCCAGCCGGCGAGGCCGCCGTTGCAAAGGAAGCCGACGACGGCGAACCAACGGCCCCAGCGGAGAAGTGCGTAACAGGTGACGGCGGAGCCGATGAGGCCGACCCAGACGAGAGCGCGAAAGACGTCGCAGCCGGCGAGCTTGAGCATGGCGTTGAAGATATCGATGCCGGCGGGGTAATGGAGTGAGATGCCGCTGTAGATGGGGTTTTGGGGCCAGAAGGTGGCGCCTTTTGCGAAGTAGTTGATGTAAGTGAGATGGAGGGACATGTCGCCGAGGTTATTCGGCGAGAGGACGCAGACGGTGTTGTCCTTGTAGAAGATGAGCCAGCAGAAGGCGCGGAGGGCGAATAAGGCGAATAGGCCGGTGGCTGCGCATTCGGGCCAGCCCATTTTTACGGGCGCGCCGGCGGAGCCGCTGGTGAGCCAGTAGATGACGGCGCCGGCGATGCCGGCGGCGAAGGCGAGCCAGGTGGCCTCCGGGGTGAGGCGGCCGGCGATGAGGGAAAGGGGGACGGTGGCGCAGACTGTGGAGAGACAAACCGCGAGGAGGAGGGCGGTCGCGGTTTTCATTGCGAGGGACGGCCAATGGGGGACGGGGAGGGGGAGGATGGAGAGGATGGGGGTGAGTGCGATGGGAGAGGCGGGATGGTGGGGGAGGGTTTGGGAGCCGGCTTGGGGACGAAGCCGGGTTTGCGACCGGGGAAGAGGCTGCGGAATTTTTTGACGCTGAAGAAGAGCATCGAGGGGTCCTGGGCATCGCGGAGGGTGAAGTCCTCGGTGAAATATCGGTCGTGGAGGCCGGCCTCGACTTCATCGATGCGGGATTCTTCGACGATGAGGAAATCGGCGTCCATGGTGGTGGGGGTGTCGTCGTCGTTGTAGTAGCCGATGTTTGGAAAATCGCCGAGGAGCCAGGGGAGCGGGTGATAGCTATCGAGGACGATGTTGCCGATGAGCTGGTAGTTGGCGGGGTTGCGGGCGATGAGGGCGTCGAGGGGTTTCATCAACTTGTTTACGTCGTTGAAGGTCTGGACGTAGACGTAGGGTTCGCGGGCATCGGTGTAGCGGCGGTAATTGAGCCGGACCATGTCGCAGAGGTTCACGGCGAGGACGGTGGCGGCGATGACGTTTGCGATGGCGGCGGCGTATTTACCGAATTTCTGAGTGGCCAGATCGACGCCGTAACCGAAGAGGAGGAGGAATGGCCAGGTGAGGGAGACGATGCACCAGGGAGTCTTGTAGTGAATGATGCTGTATGCGGCGAGGGCGCCGCAGGCGTAGATGGAGAGGGCGCGGATGAAACGGGGCGTGCGGGGCAACATGCAGAGCAGGGCGACGAGGAGGCCGATGCAGGAAGGCCATTCGTAAAGGCCGAAGAGCTTGAGCCAGTAGTACCATGCTTTTTCGTGGCCGTTGCCGGTAGAGCCGGTCTTGGCCCATGCGCTGAATGTAAGGTAGAGGCCTTTGAGGCCCTTCCAATCCATGAAGGTGCCGGAGTAGAAGAAGATGATGAGGCCGACGAAGAGGAGGGCGCCGAGAGCCATCTGGCGCCAGGTCCATTTTTGCGGGGCTGTGGGGCCGGTGGGGCCGGTTTCCGCGGCGGGAGATATTCTTCCGAGGAGCCATGCGCATGCGATGGCAAGGATGGCGCAGCCGAAATGGATGATGTAGGTCTCCTTTGTGAGTACGGCGAGGGTGAGGCCGACCCAGAGGGCCCAGAGGTATTTGGGCTCGCCGAATTTCCACAAGCCGGCGAGGCCCCATGCGCAGAGCATGAGTGCGAAGACGAGCCAGTACTCGTGGATTGCGTAGCGCCCGTAGAAGACGCAGCCGGGGGAGACGGCCATGGCGGCGGCGGCCCAGAGGGCGGCTTTGCGACCGATGAAGCGGTCGAAGCGGAGGGTGAAGATGACGGCGGCGAGGCTGAGGAGTGTGAGGGGGAGGCGGAGGGCCCAGATGTGGCGACCGAGGAGGGCCTGAGCGAGGAAGAGGACGTAGAAATGGAATGGGCCGTGGTAGTTGGTGGGATCGTAATGGTAGTAGCCGTGCTGCATCATCTGGTCGACGAACCAGCCGTTGACGCCCTCATCGAAGTGAGGGGGTTTCATGGAAAGGCGGGCAAGGCGCGCGACGGCGGCGACGGCGACGATGAGCGCGACCGGCCAGTCCTGTTTTAACTTGGCCTTGAAATCCATTTTCTGAAGTATCCGGTGAAATGCCGGGGAGCCCCGACCCTCAAGTATCGATCGTCATCCCGGCCTACAATGAAGCCCGGCGGCTGCCACATACCCTGGGCCTGCTGCGCGAGTACGCCGGGGCCTCGGAGTCGTCGCTTGAGGTATTGGTCGTCGTCGAGCACAGCACGGATGGGACGTTGGAGTTAGCGAGGGAGGGTGCGGCAGAACAAGCCAATTTTCATGTGATCGACAACTGTGTGCACCGGGGCAAAGGGTACGCGGTGCGGAAGGGGATGCGGCAGGCGAAGGGAGCGGTGATTTTTTACATGGATGCGGACCTGAGCGTGCCGCTGGAGGAGGTGGGGCGGTTCGTGGCGCATTTCGAGGCGAATCCGGGGGATGACGTGCTGGTGGGAAGCCGGCAGCACCCGGAGAGCCGGATCGAGCGGCGGCAAAGCCTGCTGCGAGAAGCGATGGGGAGGACGTTCAACCGGATCCTGCGGATGCTATCGCTGCTGCGATTCAAGGATACGCAGTGCGGGTTCAAGGCGTTCCGGAGGGAGGCGGCGACGGAGATTTTCTCGCTTCAAACGCTGGACGGGTTCGCGTTTGACGTGGAGGTGCTGCTGCTGGCGCAGTCGCTGGGGTACGGGATTCGCGAGCTGCCGGTGAGGTGGCTGAATTCGCCGGAATCGAAGGTGCATATCGTGAGGGATAGCATGCGGATGCTGGGGGATGCCGTGTCTGTGAGGAGGAGGGTGGGGAGGAATCTGAGGTTTAGGGATTTGCGGAAGAGGGAGGGGGAAGAAATTGCTGATTGATGAAGTGAGATTGCTGATTGGCAGAGGCGGGTTGGCCAGGATTGGTTCTCGGGAAGGGGGGGTGAATGGAAGGACGGAAAGGACGAAAGGGACCAAAAAAGGGGAGGGAGGGAGCGTGAATTGAGAGGAGCATCTGTGGGGCTGATGCGATTGAGGCGACTCATGGGACGGGTGCGGTCTTTGAATCCGGACTCGTTGAAAAGTTCTGGTGTCCGGGGCGTTCTCTGGTAAAACCCCGGCGCATGCGATTGCTTGTAACTGGGGGCTGCGGGTTTATTGGGAGTAATTTTATCCGCTATGTCCTGGAACATTATGATCCGGAATTCATCACGAACGTCGATGCGCTGACGTACGCGGGGAATATCTCGAACGTGGCGGGGCTGGCCGAACAGTACGGCAGCCGGTACGAATTCTTTCACGCGGATATCGCGAATAACGACCTGATGGATGAGCTGATGGGGAAGCATCAGTTTTACGCGGTGGTGAATTTCGCGGCGGAGTCGCACGTGGACAGGAGCATCAATTCGCCGCAGAATTTCATCCATACGAATATCGTGGGGACGAGCGTGCTGCTGGATACGGCGCGGCGGCACGGGGTGAGGCGGTTCGTGCAGATCTCGACGGATGAGGTGTATGGGTCGCTGGGGCCGGAGGGGCGGTTCAGCGAGGAATCGCCGATTGCGCCGAGCTCGCCGTACTCGGCGAGCAAGTCGGGGGCGGATCAACTGGCGCTGGCGTATCACAGGACGTACGGGCAGGAGGTGGTGGTGACGCGGTGCTCGAATAATTACGGGCCGTATCAATTCCCGGAGAAGCTGATCCCGCTGATGGTGCTAAACGCGATCCGGGATCGTCCGCTGCCGGTGTATGGGGACGGGCAGAATGTGCGGGACTGGATCCACGTGGAGGATCATTGCGCGGCGGTGCTGGCGGTGCTGCTGAATGGGCGTCCGGGCGAGGTTTATAATATCGGGGCGGATTCGGAGATGAAGAATCTGGAGATTGTGAACGTGATTTTGGATTACCTGAAGAAGCCGAAGGAGTTGATCCAGTATGTGACGGACCGGCTGGGGCATGACCGGCGGTATGCGATCGACTCGACGAAGATGCGGACGGAGCTGGGGTGGAAGCCGCTGCACCTGCTGAAGGACGGGCTGCCGGCGACGATCGAATGGTACCTGGCGAATCGGGAGTG
>JBEKOV010000163.1:0-5301 GCA_049521415.1 Chthoniobacteraceae bacterium | reverse complement strand
CATCCTCATTATCGTAAGCAGCCAGAATCCGTTCCCGCAAATCCAAGGAGGTCGTTCGCATGCCCAAGAGACATATCAAAACCCCCTCAAAACGGCTACACTATTTATTGAAATGCTCTAAATCTTCGAAGCTGACACCCTGAGTCACGTAGTCCGGGAATTCGTCGAGGTAGCCGAGCCACACTCCTTCATCCTGCCAGTAATTGAATCCGATTGATGACACGGCAGAATGTTAAGCGGGCGATCCGGTGGTGTCAATTACCGGGCTGCGGCGGCGGGTGCCCAAATTCTGTCCTGAGAATGGCAATATCGGCGAAGCCGGAGCGGGACGTTGACGTAAACTTGGTGGCGAACCAAGTACCTGATGACTCCCCCGACCATAAGGGATTTCCTTATGTCCTCTACTGCGCGCCCACCGTTCACGGATGGGACCGCGCCCAATTGTCGGCCCGCGGCGCTTTGTATAAATTGCTCTCAATCCGGCAAGAATTGCGCAGCACAAAGCCGGTCGCAACAGAACCAAACCTATGTTCGCCAACAAAAACTTTGTCGATATCCTGACCCGCTCGCAGATTTATCAGGATTACGAGCGGGCCTTCAACGATGCCACGGGCCTCGCGGTGAGTCTTCGCCCCGTGGAGTCGTGGCAATTGCCGCATCGGGGCAGGAAAAATGAGAATCCGTTCTGCGCGATGATGGCGCAGCAGAGCGGGTCGTGCGCGGCGTGCCTGCGGGTGCGGGAACAGCTCACGCAGCAGGCGCGGACCGAGCCGAAGACGATCACCTGTTTCGCCGGCATGAGCGATACGGCAGTGCCGGTGCGGATAGGGGAGAACCTGATCGGGTTCCTGGAGACGGGGCAGGTTTTCCGGCACAAGCCGACCGAGGCGCAGTTCAATCGGACGGCAAAGCGAATCGAGCAATTGGGCACCGACGTCAGAACCGGTGAGCTGCGGAAGGCGTATTTTGCCACGCCGGTGCTCTCGCCGCGGCGGCACGCGGGGGTGGTGACGCTGCTACGGATATTCGCGCAGCAACTTTCCACCATGAGCAACCATGTGCTGGTGCGGCAGCAAAACGCGGAGCCGCCGATGATCGTGCGGGCGAAGGATTTCATCAGCCGGAACATCGGGGAGCACATTTCGCTGGGCCAGGTGGCGAAGGCGGTGAACACGAGCACGTTTTATTTCTGCAAGATGTTCAAGAGATACACGGCGCTGAATTTCACCGATTACGTCTCGCGCATCCGGATCGAGAAGGCGAAGAACCTCCTGCTGAACCCGAATCTGCGCGTGAGCGAGATCGCGTTCGAAGTGGGGTTCCAGTCGCTGACGCACTTCAATCGCGTGTTCAAGAGGATTGCCGGCGAGTCGCCGAGCGGCTACCGGGGCGAGATTGCAACCGCTTGAGCCGGGCGCCCGGAGGAGGTTACCATGCGCGCATGGAAGTCCCACCTCCCGCCGGCGGCGATCATCCGAACCCGGTCGAAATGGCCCTGCACGATAGCGAGGCGCGGCTGCGCGCGATCCTCCAGACGGCGGTGGAGGGGATCATCACGATCGACGAGCGAGGCGTCATTGAGTCGGTCAATCCGGCGGCGCGACAGCTCTTCGGTTATGCCCAGGAGGAGATGGTGGGGCGCAACGTGACCATGCTGATGCCGGAGCCTTACTCGTCCGAGCACGATGATTACCTCGCCAATTACATGAGGACGGGGAAGGGGAAGATCATCGGAGTGGGGCGCGAAGTGATGGGTCGGCGGAAGGATGGGAGCGTGTTTTCGATGGATTTGTCCGTGGGCGAGGTGCGGCTGGGCGGGGAGCGATTTTTTACGGGAATCGTGCGCGATATCACCGAGCGGAAGCGGTTGGAGAGGGAAGTGCTGGAGATCAGCGATCGCGAGCAGCGGCGCCTCGGCCAGGATTTGCACGACGACCTTTGCCAGCACCTGGCGGGGATCGGTTTGATGAGCGAGGTGCTGGAGCAAAAACTGGCGGGCACGCCGGAGCAGCCGGAGGCGGCGCGCATCGCGGCGCGCGTCTGGAGCGCCATCGAGCAAACGCGGAAGCTCGCGCGCGGACTTTCGCCGCTGGAGATCGGGTCCGGCGATGTAATGGCGGCGCTGGCGCAGCTCGCGTCGAATACGACGGAGATTTTCCACGTTCAATGTCGATTTCAGGAGGGGAATCCGGTAAGGATCGAGAATGCCGCGGTGTCCACACACCTTTACCGCATTGCGCAGGAGGCCATCAGCAATGCGGTTCGCCATGGCGGGGCGGATGAGATCGAGGTCTCGCTCGAGGCGGAAAACGGCGAGGCGGCGTTATCGATTGCCGACAACGGCTCGGGATTTTCCGAGCCGAAGCCAAATAGCCACGGAATGGGCCTGAGCATCATGAAATATCGCGCAGGAATGATCGGCGGCGTGCTGGAGGCGCGGCCCGCGGAAGGCGGCGGCGTCGTGGTCACGTGCCGGTTTCGCCCCGCGCTCACCTCGATCCTCTGATGGCTACAAAGCATCCAGCGCCGAAAAAAATCCGGGTCCTCATGGTGGACGATCACCCGATGATGCGCGAGGGCCTTGCGAGCCTGCTGGCGACGCAACCGGACATTGAGATGTGCGGCGAGGCGGAGACGGCGGGGCAGGCGCTGGAGCTGATCCCGGTGAAACGCCCGAACGTGGTGATCGCGGACATCACGCTGCCGGGGAGGAGCGGGATCGAATTGATAAAGGACATCACGGCCATGTATCCGGAGGTGGCGACGCTCGCGGTCTCGATGCACGACGAGTCGGTCTATGCGGAGCGCGTGCTGCGCGCCGGCGCGCGGGGCTACATCATGAAAAGGGAAGGGGGGAAGCGCATCCTGGAGGCGATTCGCAAGGTCCACGCAGGCGAAGTGGCGGTGAGCGAAAAGATGTCCGCCCAAATCCTCCGCACCTTTTCCGGGCACGGCGGGGCGAAAACGGAGTCGCCGGTTCGGCGGCTAACGGATCGCGAGTTCGAGATTTTTCAATTGATCGGGCGCGGGCACGGCACCAATCAAATCGGGGCCGAACTTCACATCAGCGCCAAGACCGTGGAAGTGCATCGCGCCCACATCAAGGAGAAGCTCGGCATTGCCTCAGGCAGCGAACTGATCGCGTACGCGGCGCGGTGGTCGGAATCGTCGGAGGAATTGTAGCGGCGGCGCGGGCCGGCGCGGCTTCCGCTCTTTCCACTCCCACCAGACCATGAGCAGGATTTGCAAAGTGCGCAGCAAGGAATGCAAAGCCAGGAAGGGGTCGCGGGGCTTAGATTCCGGGCAGAAGTCCGCCACGCTTGCCATGAGTACCTTGACGATTCCCAAAGCGAAGCCCTCTGTTTCAATCGAGCGCCACCGCCCACAGCGTCCCGCGCTGGAAGCGATGTTCCACCCGCGAACCGTGGCCGTGATCGGCGCCACCGAGACGGAGAAGAGCGTAGGCCGCATCGTCCTCGAGAACCTGATGGCGCAGCCATTTGGCGGCGTCGTTTATCCCGTGAATCCCAGGCGCCCGCTCGTGCTTGGGCTGCGGGCGTACAAGAGCGTGCGCGACATTCACGGCTCAATCGATCTGGCCGTGGTCTGCACGCCTGCCGCGACCGTGCCGGACATCATTTCCGAGTGCGTGGCCGCAGGCGTGCGCGGAGCGGTGATTATCTCGGCGGGCTTCAAGGAGACCGGGCCGGCGGGCGCGGCGCTGGAGCGCGAGGTGATGGCGCGCGCGGGAACGATGCGCATCATCGGGCCGAATTGCCTGGGCATCATGAATCCGCGTCACGGGCTCAATGCGACGTTTGCCGCGAATATCGCGCGGCCGGGGCATGTGGCGTTTCTGAGCCAGAGCGGGGCGCTTTGCTGCGCGATTCTTGATTGGAGCCTGAAGGAGAATGTCGGGTTCAGTTCGTTCGTGTCGATGGGATCGATGGCGGACGTGGGGTGGGGCGATCTGATTTATCATCTGGGCGACGATCCGGCGACGAAGAGCATCATTCTTTACATGGAGACCGTGGGCAATGCGCGGGCGTTCCTATCGGCGGCGCGCGAGGTGGCGCTTACGAAGCCGATCATCGTGATCAAGACGGGGCGCACGGAGGCGGCGGCGCGGGCCGCGGCATCGCACACCGGCTCGCTGACAGGGAGCGACGAAGTGCTCGACGCGGCGTTCCGCCGGGCAGGCGTGTTGCGCGTGGATACGATCGGGGAGCTTTTCGACATGGCGGAAATACTCGGCAAGCAGCCGCTCGCGAAAGGCCCGCGCCTCGCGATTGTGACCAATGCGGGCGGCCCGGGAGGGCTCGCCGCGGACGCGCTGTCGCTGAACGGCGGAGAGCTGGCGGAGTTGTCGCCGGCCACTTATGCGGCGCTGAACGAATTGCTGCCGGCGCATTGGAGCCACAACAATCCCATCGACGTGCTCGGCGACGCGAACGCGGAGCGTTACGGGAAATGCACTTCGCTCGCGCTGGCCGATCCCAATACAGACGGCGTGCTCGTCGTGCTCACGCCGCAGGCGATGACCGACCCGACCGGCACGGGGCGGCAATTGAAGGAGCTGGCGGGCATTTGCAAGAAGCCGCTGCTCGCCGCATGGATGGGCGGGCCGGCGGTGGAAAAAGGCGAGGAGATCATGAACGCGGCGAACATCCCGACGTTTAAATATCCGGACCGCGCGGCGCGGGCATTTACGCTGATGTGGCAATACGGGTCGAATTTGCGCGCGCTCTATGAGACACCTTCGCCGGCGGTGCTGGCCGCGCCGGACCGGGCGCGGGCGGAGGAGATCGTCCGTGAGGCGCGCGCGACGAATCGGGAAATCCTGACGGAGTTCGAATCGAAGAATCTGCTGGCGACTTATGGGATTCCCGTCGTGCCGACCGGGATCGCAAATACGCCGGAGGAGGCCGCGCGCCTTGCCGGGACCATGGGCTATCCGGTGGTGCTCAAGCTTTCTTCGAAGACCGTGACGCACAAGTCGGACGTGGGCGGGGTGCGGCTGAATTTGCGCAACGCGGCCGCGGTGACGGAGGCTTTTCGTGAAATACAGCGATCCGTGACGGCGCTGCACGGGGCTGCGGCGTTTGACGGAGTGGCGGTCCAGCGGTTGGTGGGCGGGGGCGGGATCGAGCTGATCCTGGGGAGCAGCCCCGATCCGCAATTCGGTCCGGTGCTGCTCTTTGGCGCGGGCGGGAAGCTGGTGGAGATTGTCAAGGATCGCGCGCTGGGGCTGCCGCCGCTGACCGCGACGCTCGCGCGCCGGATGATGGAGCGGACCCGGAT
>JBEKOV010000162.1:0-10434 GCA_049521415.1 Chthoniobacteraceae bacterium | reverse complement strand
GCACCCCCGCAAATAACGCCGCCCACCACCCCGCGTGTACAAAATACCACGCCGCCATCAGCCGGTCCTCCACCGTATCCATCTCCAGCCGCGAGTTCACCGTCGGCTCCGGTCCGAAATTCACCGGCAGCGCCTGCTGCGTAAATGTCGCCGCCAATTGCTGCTGCGACGATTCCACCGCCAGCGTTTCCAGCAGGTTCGCATCCAGCAGCGTCGCCTTCAGCGGCGCCAGCGCCGCAATCCAGATCAGCGCCGCCCCCGTCCATCCCAGCGCCCGCCACCACCGCATCGTGTAGAACAAAATCCCCGCCAAAATCAATCCCGCCGCCACACATCCAAACGAAAACACCCGCGCATGCTGCGCTCCCGGCACATACGCCCCCAGCCCGAATTCCATCCCCCGCAATTGCCGGCTCAATGGAAAATTCAGCCACTTCACGTGCAGCACTCCCGCCCCCAGCACCAGCGCCGCCACCCACGCCACGATCAGGCTCAAACAACTGTGTGTTCTGCGTGTCTCGTCCATTTCTCCAGCATCGGTTTTACAAATCTGCTCGCCTCCACCGCCGTTTCAATTTCCTCCGCGCTAAAAGTCCCCAGCTTCCACACCACCGCGCAATACACCGCCAGCCCCCCCAGCGCCGCAGGCAGCGCCAGCGCCAGCGACAGCCCCCGGCACGGCCACAGCACCACCAGCATGCACCCCGCCGCGATCAGCGGCCTCCACGCGATCTGCATCAGCCGCAGCCCGTATCCGCGCCGCGCCAGCCCGCCCATCATCAGCCCCAGCAGCACCGTCTCCCCCACAAAAAACGCAATGCACGGCCCCACGTACCCAAACATCGGGATCAACAAAAAATTCAGCCCAGCCCTCAGCGACATCGCGATGATGGTGCTCCACATGACAAATCGCTGCTGCTCCAGCGCCGTCAGCAAAAACGGCATCGGGTCCGATATAAAAAACGGCAGAAACGCCAGCCCCACCCATTGCATCGCCGCCGTCGCCTCCCGGTATTTCGGCCCCAGGAACAGCGCGATCACCACCGGCGCGAATCCCGCGAACATGATCGTCACCGGCAATCCCATGATCAGGAAATACTTCACGCTCCGCACATACGCCCCTTGCAGCGCCGCCTGCTCCCCCGGCGCGTGCGCCATCCTCGAGTACATCGGGTACAGCGGCAGCGACATCGTCTGCGGGATGAATCGCAGCGACATCGAGATTCGGTACGGCCCGCTGAAAAGACCCACGCTCCTCAGGTCCCGCATCCACGTCAGGATGAAAATATCCACTTGCTGCGAGAGCAGCCGCAGCATCGTCGCCCCTCCCACCGGGATCGAGTGCGTCAGCAAATATTTCCACATCGCCGGATTCCGCGCCAGCGCCGCGTGGCCGTACCGTCGCGACACGATCCACCGGTACAGGCTCCACTGGAACAGGCTCGGAATCAGGTGCGCCAGCACGATTCCCAGCAGCGCCATCCGGCATTTCAGGCTCACCGCGATGCACGCAAAGAACAGCACCTTGTGCAGAAAAAATCCCAGCGCGTGCAACTCATTCTCCTCCTTCGCCCGCAGCACCGCTCCGTAACCCATCGCGTGGAATTGCGCCAGCGTCGCCGCCCCCATCAGCATCGCCAGCAGCTTCGTCTGGATCGAGAAATGCAAAAACGGCGTGATCCCCCCCATCACTAGCGCCGCCGCTCCCGTCAGCAGCCAGATCAGCGAAAGCGCCGCCCCAAAAATCTCCACGTACCGTCCCGGCGCCCGCGCGATTTCCCGGATCAAAATATTGCACAACCCCAGATCCGCCAGTTGTTGAAAAAACATCGCGAACGCAAGGATGAACGAATAAACGCCGAACCTTTCGATCCCCACGCTCCGCGCCACCAGCGCCACCGCCGCGAGCTGGATCATTCCTCCCAGGCCCACCGCCAGCCCGCTCGCGAATACATTCTTCACGATCCTCTGCGATTGTTTCATTGAGTCCATCTCCACGCACCTCCCGCCGCCTGCTCCAGTTGCGCATAACTCTCCAACTCCGCCAGCCGCGTATTATCCACACTGTCCTCCGCGGAGAGCAGCGTCTCCTCCAGCCCGATCAGCGTCAATTCATCCAGCGCCCCCAGCGACCTCTGCTGCCGCGCCAGTTGCGCTGTGTTCCCCGCGCTCACCTGCGCCGCCACATTCGTCTCGAATTGCTGCTCCAGGTCCTCGATTCCGTCATACAGCTTCGCGATCGTCGTCGCCACGTCCATCCTCACCTGCTCCTCCCGCGCCTCTTCCGCCGTCACCTCCGTTCGCGACCGCCTTTCCTCCGCCAGCCGGCTCCCCCAATCGAACACCGGCACATTCACCGTGATTCCCGCCGCGTACACCGCCGGCGTCTCCGCGCTCGATGTCGACAAATGCCCAAGGTTCTGCCCCAGCGTATAATTCGTGCTCAATCCCACCGTTGGCAGCAGCGCCGCCTGGTCCAGCCGGTACGTCGCCTTCGCCTCATCCACCACCGATTGCTGCACCCCTATCGACGGATGCGCCTCGCTCGCCCGCGCCAGCAGCCCGTTCAGCTCCGGCAATTCCGGAAACGCCGGCGCCTTCCCCTCCAGCCGCTCCACCCGCCCCGCCGGCTGCCCGATCAGCACCGCAAGGTTCGCCCAGCTATCCTTCACACTCTCCTTCGTCGAGGCCAGCGTCTGCTCGTCCGCCGCCAATTCCGCTTTCGCCAATTGGACATCCTGCTCCAGCATCAATTGCAGCTTGTACTGCAACTCCACGATCTCCACCCGCTGTTGCGAAAAATAAACCCGCGCCTCCTCCCTCGCCAACCGCTCCTGGTACCATTGCGCGATAAAGTAAGCATTGCACAAATTGAACACCACCGCTTCCTCTCCCAACTCCCGCGTCCATTCCAGCCCCTCCTTCGCCGCCCGCGCCGATGCCACCGCTGGCGCGTCGTTCAGCCCCAGGATGCTCCCGTTTTGGAACAGCGGATAATCCAGTTCGATCTTCTCGATGCTCAGCGGCGCGAAATCCGCCCGCTTCAATTGCCGCGGCAGTGTCTCCGCATTGACCGTCTTGCTCGACTGCGTCTCCACGGTGTGCGTTTTGCCGCTGGCCGTCGTCACGGTCCGATAGGTCGTCGTTTCCACCTCCCGCGAATTCACTCCCAGCAATCCGTTCTCAACGTCCTCCCCCGTCACCACCGCGAACGGCGACACCGGATATCCGTCCATCACCCCTCCGTATGCCGACGCCGTGATACTCGGCAGCAGCGCCGTCCGCTCCTTGATCATCTCCTCCCCCGCCGCATTGATATCCAGTTGGTCCGCCTTCAGCGCCGGGCTCAATCCGTAAGCCGCCTCAATGCACTCCTTCAGCGTCAGCCCCGCGGCCCTCGCCTCGCAACAATGCCCCGCCGCCAGCATTCCGGCCGCGCAAATCGCAATCGTTTTGTTTAATGATTCCACGGCCCCGCACGGTTGATTGTCACATGGTCCCCGTCGTGCAATTCCATCTGCCCCACCGTCACCACCTTCTCCCCTTCCTGCAATCCGTCCAGAATCTCCGTCATCCCATCCGCCATCATTCCCGGCCGGATCTCCCGGATATGCGCGCGGTTCTGATCGTCCACGACAAAAACAGTCGCCTGGTCCCCCACCGGATTCAGGATCGCCACGCTCGGCGCCGCCAGCGTCGAATGCGTCCGCTCCAGCCGCGCATACCCCGTCACCCCCGGCTTCAGCCGCAGGTCGTGATTCTCGATCCGGATATACGCATTATACGTCCTCGTGATCGAGCTCGCCACCGCGTCGATCTTCACCACCGTCCCCCTGAAAATTTCTCCCGGGAATGAATCGATGCTCACATCCGCCTGTATCCCCATCGCCATGAACCCCGTCCTGTCCGTCGGCACCGCCGCCACGAAATACACCTCCTCGATCGACCCCAATTGAAACACTTCCTCCCCCACCCCCGTATTCTCCCCCGGATTCACTGTCCGCGTCAGGATCACCGACCCCGTCGGCGCCACAATCTTCGTATTCCCCAGGTCAATCTCGCTTTGCACCACCACCTGCCTCGCCGCCGCCGCGTTCTCCCGCGCCACCTCCGTATCCGACGCATCCCCGTAACCCCGTTCCTCCAGCGTCTCCATCCGGTACAGTTGCTTGTCCGCGTGCTCGCTCGCCGTCTTCGCCGATAGGACGCCCGCCACAAAAATCCGGTCATCCAGTTGCGCCAGCAGGTCCCCCGTCCGCACCACGTCCCCCAGGTCCACCGGCACCTTCGTCACATCGCTCACCACCCGCGCCGTGATGCTGATCGTATTCAACGCCGACACCGTCCCGCTCGCCCCGATCGTCATATGGATCGCCCGCACCCCCGCCGACAGCACCTCCACCGGCGCCGCCAGCCCCAGCCGCCTCGCGTCAACCTGGTCCGTCTGCACCAGATGAACTGCCATCCATCCCACAATTCCCATACACAATAAACCCAGCACCAGTCCCACCAGCAAATCCGTCCGGCGTCTCCGGACAAAACTGGTCGTCTCCCGCGGTTCTACGCGGTCTTCCTCTTGCGGATTTCGGGACATTGGCGCGTGCAACGAACTTGGGGTAATAGCGAATTGCGGGCCATAAAGCCTGCGGACGTTCACCTCCGCAGACCCGTCCTTTTACGCATTTTTCACCCGCTTGGCGAGCACTCTCCCACAAATCCCCCAAACCCCCGGGAAAAACCCCATCCGTCCGAAACCGCCTTCGATTCCGCCCCTTATGTCCTTTTCGTCCCTTCCGTCCCTTTCCCCACCCGCCATCTGCCTCCTCCGCCTTTGTGATCTTGTGGTTAAATTTCCGTCCATTTCCCTGCCCGCATCGCTTCCCGTCCCGCAGCCGCGGGAGGAGATGGCGGCGGGTGGGAGCGGGGCTGAAAGCCCCGGATGTACCAGCCCGGGCTGAAGCGAGCCCGCGAGCGCAGGCCCGGGTAACCATCATCCGATATGGGTAAGGCCTGAAAGGCCGTCACCTCCCCTGTCCCCTCCGTCCCTTTCCATGCCCCCAACGCTTCCCGTTCCACAGCCGCGGGAGAATTCGGGCGGGCCTCCCATTCCTCCCATAAGTCCCCATCTCCACCCCGATCTAAATCGTCGGTTTTTAACCACCCGGCGCCGGAATCTAACCGCACCTGCGGCATTTCCCCGCCCGCCAAAGACGGATCATATTGAAACGTAACCTCCTTGCTCTCCCCTGGAATCAGCGAGAAATAACCGTCACTTATCGTCGTCGGCAGGATCTGCTCACCCGTGCTTGGCTTGACCAGCATGGAACGGATGAAAAAAGCCACGGTCTTTGAATCAGCCGGATTGGTGATCTGCGCCGTGATCTCCGTCTGGTCCCCCACGGCCGTGGGCGGCGTCGCCTGGACCTCCAATTTGACAGTCTTGAGGTTGGCCAGGGCACGGAAATTGAGATACTGTTTACCCCGCCAGTAGAAATTCTCCGAGACAAGTTTACCCGAAGCATCAGTCAGTTTGAGGCGGATGAAGTGAGTATCGGAAAGACCATCTGGATAAGTGAGCGTGAAACAGTCCGCCACCTTGTCCGGCCGCGAAATGAAAGGGTCCGTCTTCCTATCGAATTGCTGGGTGCCATCCATATTGAAGATCCACGCTTCCGCCGTTAGACCGTCCACTTCCCGGCCCGAGGTATTAACCACTCGGATGCGATCGTCGTTCTCATTCCAGTAAACATGGACCGGCTCGCAGGCGCTCTTCGCGCCCCAGTAGGAACCGGTGAGGTCGTAGTAATAATCGTAAGTTTGCCACACGAAGGAGGGGTAGGCCGATTGGCCCATCCAAATCAGGATACCCGAGGCGTCTTGGTCGCTATGATCCAGCCACCCTTCGAACATGGCTTTCATCGCCTCGAAATTTAGGAGTTGCGCCTTGTTGCAAAATTCCTCAATCCCCGTCGGAGTCCCGTAACGTTCGCTGATATGAGCCGCGTAGCCGTCCGGTCCGGCGGCGCCCCCGCTGGGCCAATCCCCGGTTTTTCCAAAAAAATGGTCGTTCCACATTTTGTTTCGCGGCCACCAGGAATCCGGCGGCATAAATTTCTTGAAACTGTCGAAGTTCGTAAACGTGGCGATCCCGATTTCGCTGCGCATTCCGAAGAGTTCATCGTGCGCCTGTCCCCAATACGCCACCACACCCTTGAAATACTGTTTTAGGTCAAGGTCGTTCCAGGGCCCGCTCCCGCTCAGGTTCACGGAATGCGAGTTTTCCTGGTAATAACGGTCGTCGCCGTCATACGTTTTCACCGCGTCACGCAACCACCCGTTGATCGGTTCGGGCGGAGTACCCTCATTTTCCGCGCACCAGAGCGCGATGCTCGCGTGGTTGCGGAACTGCTTGATCTTCTCAATGGCGTTCGCATGAAAAACCCCCATATCCGTGGGCAGCCCATCGTTCGTACATTCCCAGAAATCGTCCCAGACCATGATCCCGTATTTGTCGCACGCGGTATAGAACGCCTCATCCGGCGTCATTCCCACCCAGTTGCGGATCATATTGAAATGCATGTCGCGATGCAACCTTACCTTGAGGTCGTAATCACTCGCCTTGCACCGCAGCATGTATTCCGCCATTCCCCAGCTTCCCCCCTTGGGGAACACGGACACGCCGTTCACGTGAAAGTGCAGCGTGTCGTTCTTCGTATCGTAGCTGTATTTCCGGATGCCGAAGGTAATGTCCTTCTCGTCCGAGACGCTCGCCTGCGTTCGGAAGGCCAGCCGGATCGTATAAAGATTCGGATCGCCATACCCGTTGGGCCACCACAACCGCGGATGCGCGATATGAAGAGCCGGCGTATTCGTTGCGGTCAGATTGACAGTCTGGGTTTCACCCGGCTGAAGCGTGACCGCTTGAGAAAAAGTGATGTTCCCAGGGTTCATCGCGCCCACGAGTTGCCCCTGTTCGGCTGACGTAGAATCGTTCTTTAGATCGGTCTGAATGGACAGATCAGCCTCCTCCGGGCTGGCCTGTTCCGTTCGGATCCACGGATCGATCAGCGACACATCGCCTGTATGAGTCAGGTAAACATCCTTATAAATACCCATGTCCAATCCCGGGACCCACGGCATCCAGTCCCAACCCCGTGCGCAGAGAAAGGCAGGACTGCTCGCATTTCCATTTCCCCCGCCCTGCGGACAATAATCGAGAACCGCCAGGAAGTTCTTGCCGGTCGTGATAACATCGCTGATGTCGAAGCGGCCACGTTGGAAAAACCCGTGCATCGAACCGATACTTTTGCCATTCACGAAAACGTCCGCGTCCCGATTAACACCGTCCAGGTTGAGCCAAACCCGTCCGGAATGATAACTGTTGGGGACGCTGAATTCGGTGCGGTACCAATAATTGCGTTCGTATTTGGACTTATCGACCTGGCGGATATTATCGCCGTAATTCGGATCCTTTTCCTTGCCCGCTAGAACATAGGAATTAAAAACCGTGCCCGGAACCTGCACGGCCACCCAGTTGGCTGCAACGTAGCCGGGAGTCGATATTTCCTCCCCACCCTCCTTGACCTCAGCCTGGGGCGCAACCTTCCAGTCTGATCCGGCTAGCGAAGCGACCGGAGCCGGCACCTGCGCCTGCATCTGTGCTGCGCCCGCGATTAGCGCGAAAATGAGGACTCTGAGCCAGCCACGATTCGGGAAACTATAACACATGGAATTTAATCACTGGACGACGGTGTAAACATGGAACCGTGTAAAATATCGAAGAAAAACCGTCATCGCAAACGGCAAACGAAGGAAAGCATGGGGTCACATCTGAATGGCGCTAAGTTAAGCACTCCTGGGGGAGGGCCAAAGGCCCGAAATATTTTAGAGGGCTGAAGCGAGCCCGCGAGCGCAGGCCCGGGTAACCAAAGCATCCAATATGAGCAAGGCCTGTAAGGCCGTCACCCCCCTGTCCCTTCCGTCCCTTTCCCTGCCCGCAACGCTTCCCGTCCCACAGCCGCGGGAGAATGCCGGCGGGCGTCCCATCCCCCCTATAAGTCCCATTCCTCCCATAAGTCCCAGCAGTGGGCTTTTCTCCGCATAGGCACACGCCACAGAATTCGGCATATTAACGTGGATCTTTCGCCGTCGGGCGGACCTTGGCGATGGAGCAAACGTGATGGGGATGCGGCCCCAAGCCACCCGCCCTATTGGGAATCACCTTTGGAAACGGCAACGGCCTTGGACGCCCCGCAAATCTGCGTTTCAGGAACATCCCGGTCCACGGTGAGTTCGATGATCGTATCGATGGCGTTTTGGTCGGGCTGAGCCACTTTGAACGTCAGCCCGTCTTGGGTGGATTGATATTTCACGTCGCCCCCGGTGAGCAGCTTGGCATCCTTGATCGTATAAGGAAGTGGATCAAAACCAACCGTATCGCCCGTCCATTTGAGCACGTGGAACCAGATCTTGTTTCCCTTGTGAGTGGTGCCCCCCCAGTCCCCGTTTCGATACGGGCCGCCGCGAGTCCCATAAAGCGTCGAGCCGTATTTCCTCATCCATTCTCCGATTTCGTGAAGCCGTTCCACTTCGCTGGGCTCAATGGTGCCGTCGGCTCGCGGACCCACGTCAAGGAGGAGATTGCCGTCGCCGGTGATGGTCTCGACGAGAAGCGTCAGAACCTCCTTGAGTGATTTGACCGGCGATGACGGGCTATAGCTCCAGCTCGTCGTCAGGGTGATGCAGGATTCCCAGGGGCGGTTGTTCTGGAAACTCCCGACATGTTGTTCGGGGGTGTCGAAATCGCCGGGGATGGAGGCGCGGTTGTTGATCAGGATGAGCGGTTGAAGCTGCCGCGCCATGCGGTAGAGACGCTCGGAATCCCAATCCTGTTCCTTGAACATGCCGCCCCACCAGGCCGCGTCGAACCAAAGAATGTCGATTTTGCCGTATTTGGTAAGCAGCTCGCGGACGGCGTTGAATTCATACTCGATATATTTTTTGTGGTCGCGATTCGGGAGCTTGCCATCCGGATCGTATTGCGGGTTATACCATTCACGCTGGGCAAAATATAATCCGATCGGCATCCCGCCTTCGTGGCAGGCGTCGACCACTTCCTTGATGTAGTCCCTCCCAAAAGGGGATTTGGTTATTTTATAGTCGGAAAAGGCCGTATCCCACATATGGAAACCATCGTGATGTTTTGTCACCACGACCATATATTTTGCGCCGGCATCCTGGGCAATCCTTACCCATTCCTTGGCGTCGAAATTTTCAAGTTTTAATTTCTTGTAGAGATTATCGTATACGGCGTCGGGAATGCTTCCCGTGCCTGTATCGGGAGGGAGACGGGTCTCGCGGCTCCAACTCAGTTCCGCTCCCATCAAGCTGGAGACGCCGAGGTGGATGAATATGCCAAAACGAACGTCCCTCCACCAGTCGATGGCGCCGGCGGGCGCAAACGAACTGGCGTCCCAGCGCTCGGGAGTGAACGGTTGAAATCTATAGGTCGGCTGATCTTCGGACGGGAGTGGCCCGCGGACCGAGCTCTGCGCTTGCACCACCGGGCTAAAAGCAAGGAACAATGCGGCCGGCAGGCAAGCCGTGATTCGTTCAGGTGACAGGCAACGGAGGAGGCATGGCTTCCTTATCATTATATTGGTTTTACAAGTCGATGCGGACGGGTTTGGCCCAAAATCCCTCCAGGCGGGCCATGAGGAATAGGAGCGGTCATGTTGTCGAAGTTAGCCGGGGACCTTCTTTATCCAAGCCTGTTTTATCAATACCGGCCAAGCTCGAAACCGGGCACAACGACCCTCGCCGCCACAAAGCGACGGTTACGGAATTTTTTAAACTGCTCTAATTATCCACCTTGCCATTGGGGCCGTAGACTTCAAATTCGTAGAGGGAATAACCGTAATTGGTTCCACGCACCGTGCCCAGCATTCGAATGTAGCGGCCTCGCCCATTGAGATCCTTAAGATCGTCAACCCCTCCTTTTCCGTTCTCGGTGGAATAAATGGTCGCCCAGTTCTGACTATCTTCCGACGTTTGCAGCGAGAATGCCTTTCCAAAAGCGGTTTCCCAGAAAAGTCTTACACGGGAGATCGCCTCGCTCTTCCCCAAATCAATCATGATCCATTGGGAATCGCTGTAGTCCGAAGACCAGCGGGTATAATGGTCCCCATCCACCGCAGCGTCCGCTCCGTCGGCACTCCCGTCATTGGATGAAACGGTCACAACCTTTCCCCGGGCCAGGTTGTCCGTTTTAACTACAGGGGGCGGAATCTCGGGATAATTGTTGTAGCACTCGAACCGCACCTGCGGCATTTCCCCGCCCGCCAAAGACGGATCATATTGAAACGTAACCTCCTTGCTCTCCCCTGGAATCAGCGAGAAATAACCGTCACTTATCGTCGTCGGCAGGATCTGCTC
>JBEKOV010000161.1:0-5397 GCA_049521415.1 Chthoniobacteraceae bacterium | reverse complement strand
GAGCGCCTCGGCCACGTCACCGGCCTGCACGTCGCCATCATCGGTGATATCCTCTTCTCCCGCGTCGCACGTTCGGATATCTTCGCCCTCCTCAAGCTCGGCGCGAGCGTCACCCTCGTCGGCCCCAGCACCCTCGTGCCGCGCGAGTTCGAGAAGTTGGGCGTCCGCGTCACGCACGACATCGACTCCATCCTCCCAGAGGTGGACGTCGTCAATCTCCTCCGCATCCAGCACGAGCGCCAGCGCAAGGAGTATTTCCCCAGCCTCGGCGAATACACCGCCTTCTTCGGCCTCACCCGCGAGCGCGCTGCCCGTCTCAAGCCCGGCGCCCTCATCATGCACCCCGGCCCCATCAACCGCGGCGTCGAGATCGATAGCGAGATCGCCGACTCATCCCGCAGCGTCATCCTCGATCAAGTAACCAACGGCCTCGCCGTCCGCATGGCCGTCCTCTACCTCTGCGCCGGCGTCCACCATCCCTTAAATTGAATTCTTTCAAAAGCCCCATCCCAAACCCGCGCGCCGCAGGCGCCAAATCTTTCGAATTTCGAATTCCGATTTTCGAATTTTAATCATGCTCCTCCTCCGCAACGGTCGCATCATCGATCCCGCCAATAATCGCGACGAGATCGCCGACCTCGCCATCACCGATGGCCACATCGCCTCCTCCATCCCCGAAGGCGAGATCTTCGAGGAGATCGACTGCGCCGGCCTCGTAATCGCTCCCGGTCTCATCGATCTCCACGTCCACTTCCGCGAGCCCGGCCAATCCGCCAAGGAAACCATCGCCACCGGCGCGCGCGCCGCTGCCGCCGGCGGATTCACCTCCGTCGTCTGCATGCCCAATACCTCGCCCCCGGTCGATAACCCGAGCGTCGTGACCTGGATTCGCGAGAAAGCCCAACGCGAGGCCTGCGTCAACGTCTTCACCACCGGCGCCATCACAAAGGGAATCGCCGGCGAGGAACTCGCTCCCATCGGCTCCATGGCCCGCGCCGGCATCGTCGCCCTCACCGACGATGGCCATTGCGTCCAGAATCACGAGTTGATGCGCCGCGCCCTCGAGTACGCCCGCATGTTCCAGTTGCCCATCCTCGATCACTGCCAGGATTACGGCCTCGTCGGCAAAGGCGTCATGCACGAAGGCTACTGGAGCACCATCCTCGGCCTTCCCGGCTGGCCCAGCGCCGGCGAGGAAATGATCGTCATGCGCAACATCCTCCTCGCCGGCCTTTGCGAAACGCCCATCCATTGCCAGCATCTCAGCTCCGCCGGCAGCGTCCGCCTCATCCGCGACGCCCGCGCCCGCGGCATCCCCATCTCCGCCGAGGTCTGTCCCCATCACATCGCCCTCACCGACGAATCTCTCCAGGGTTACAACACCAATTTCAAAATGAACCCGCCCCTCCGCGCCCAATCCGATGTCGACGCCCTCATCCAGGGCATTGCCGATGGAGTCATCACCATCCTCGCCAGCGATCACGCCTCGCATTGCGCCTACGAAAAGGAAGTCGAATTCGACATGGCCCCCTTCGGCATCGTCGGCCTCGAAACCGAGCTCGGCCTTTTCCTCGATATCCTCATTCACCGGCACAAGGCCATCGATCTCCCCCGCCTTATCGCCATGCTCACCATCGAGCCCGCCCGCCTCCTCCGCCTTGACCGCGGCACTCTCTCCCCCGGCGCCCCCGCCGACGTCACCCTCATCGACCCAGATCTCGAGTGGACCGTCGACGCCACATCCTTCCAATCCCGCTCTGCCAATACCCCCTTCAACGGTCGTCACCTGAAAGGCCGCGCCGTCCGCACCATCGTCGCCGGAGAAACAGCCTGGTCCCTCGACTCCGTTTCAAAATCCTCCGCGTTCGCCCTCGCGCCGGCATAATCCGCGAATCCCTTCCGTCCTTTGTTTCCCTCTGTTCGATCCCGTCAATACGCCGAAGGCCACTTGCGGAATCAGGCCCGCTGGGACCTCCTATTGGACTCCCAAAACTTTCCACTCCCTATTTTAGCCAATTCTGCTTAAATAGGCACACCCCAAGAGCCGTGTAGGCAGTCCGCAAACCTGTGCCTCCCCTCCAGGGGCAATGTGGTATGCGCATGAAGTCCGTCTCCGAACCGCGATCTCTCTCAACCCTCCCCGGGGTTTTTGAGCCCATTCGTAGGCTCAAACGCGGCGGCCTTGGACGCAAAAATTCGGGGGCCGTCTCCGGCCACAACCCGGTCGTATGGCCCGCCGGCGATGCGAAGTTCCGCGCTCTCGTCGAGAATGGCAGCGACGTCATCGATTCCCGCCAGGCCGGGCAATCTCTGCGGGCCGGCGAGCAGCGCCACCGGCTGCCGACTGAGCCACGGGCGCTCCAGTACACCGTCGTCCAGGCCCTCGCCGAGTCCACGAGCATTACACAAGCCGCGCCAAAGCTGCTCCCCATATTCTGCGCGCAGCTTGGCTGCGAGGCGGCCGCGCTCTGGATCAAGAGGAACGATCATTCGCGGCTCGACCTGGTCCATTTGCACCAACACTCCACCCTCGCCACGGGCGACCTCTTCGCCGGATGCCGGCCGGCCCCGATCAAAGAAGGCCACAGCCTCGCCGGCCAGGTATGGGAGGCGAAACAGCCTCTCTCTCTCGACCATCTCTCCGAGCGCCGCGGCCCCGCTCACCACCGCGCCGCCGCCAGGCTCCGCCTCCGCCGCGCCTTCGCCTTCCCGGTCATGCTCGCTCGCGAAGTCGATGGCGTTGTCGAACTTTTCTCCGTCAACTCTCTCGAGCCCGAGAGGCCGCAGCCGGATATTTTCGCCACCGTCGGCATCCAGATGGGCTTGTTCATGGAGCGCACCCAGGCGCTTGAGCAGCTCCGCCACAGCGAGGAGGCGCTCATCCAGGTCAACAACGCCCTCGAGCGCCGCGTCAGCGCCCGCACTGCGGAGTTGCACGCGGCCAATCACGAACTCTCCACCGAGATCGCCGAGCGCACCCGCCTCGAGCGCGAGATCATCCGCATCTCCGAGCACGAGCAGCGCCGCATCGGCCAGGACCTTCATGACGGCGTTTGCCAGGAGCTCGCCGCCATCGCCTTCATGACACGCGCCCTCGCCAATCGGCTGGATAAGAACGGCTCCGAAGAGACCGCGACCATCCACCGCGTCGCGCGCCTCCTCAACGATTCCATCTCCAGGTGCCGGGATATTGCCCGCGGCCTGCACCCGGTCCAGATGGACTCCGGCGGCCTCATGGTCGCTCTCCGGGACCTCGCCCGCAGCACGCATCCCGCCATCGCCTGCGCCTTCCAGTGCGACGAGCCGACCCTCATGCGGGAGAGCGATACCGCGCTCAATCTCTATCGCATCGCACAGGAGGCCGTGAACAACGCCCTCAAATACTCCCACGCCTCCCGCATCACCATCAGCTTGCGCCGCGACCACAAGGGCTTGCGCCTCTCCATCTCCGACGATGGCTGCGGCATCCCCATCGGCCCCGCCGCCCGCCGTGGCGCCCGCAATGGCATGGGCCTCCACATCATGCGCTACCGCGCCCGCTCCATGGGCGCCACCCTCCGCATCCACGACCGCAGGCCGCGCGGCACGGAAGTCGTCTGCCTTCTGCCACCGCAATGAAACGCCAGCCCGCAAAATCCGCCTCCCATGGCGCTCATGCCCATGCGGAATCTTCGGGCCGCAAACGCCGCATCCTCATCGTGGACGATCATCCCCTTTTCCGTCACGGCATCGGCGACCTCATCAACGCCGAGGCCGACCTCGAGGTCTGCGGCGAGGCCGACAATGCTCCCTCCGCTCTCGACAGCATCCGCTCCCTCGCGCCCGACCTCGTCACCATCGATATCTCCCTGCGCGGCGCCAATGGCATCGAGCTCCTCAAATCCATCAAGGCCGAGCATCCCAAGCTCCCACTCCTCGTCCTCTCCATGCACGACGAGAACCTCTACGCCCTCCGCGCCCTGCGCGCCGGCGCCCGTGGTTACATCATGAAACAGGAGGCCCTCGACCGCGTCATGAGCGCCATCCGCCAGGTGCTCCAGGGCGAGCTCTACGTCAGCCCCTCCATGTCCGGCAGGATGATTGAGGAATTCGTCCAGGGCGGCAGCGGCAATACCAGCGGCTCCATCGCCGATAAGCTCACCGACCGCGAACTGGAAATCCTGCAATTGATCGGCCAGGGCCACGGCGTCCAGCAAATCGCCCGCGAGTTGAACCTCAGTGCAAAGACCGTCGAGACCCATCGCGCCCACGTGAAGGAAAAGCTCAACTTCCAAACCGCCCGCGAGCTGGCCCGCTTCGCCGTCCAATGGGTCGACCAGCAGATCGTCTGACCGCCCTTCCTCCCGCTCCGGCCATTTCCGTCCCTTTGGTCCTTTGCTCCCCTTCTGTTCCCTCTCACAAATCTTTCGAATTTCGATTTTCGAATTTCGATTTTTCCGCCCTCCCCCTAAGGTTTTCCCCGACCCCTCATCGGGGCTTCAGCCTCATTGCCAATTCCTTCGGCTTCCGATACGATCTCGCCAGTTTCGAGCGAAAGGCGCTTCGAATGAACTCGACCCCAATCGAACCGCCAGTACAACTGGCGCCGGCACGTCACCGCCACCGTTGGCGGACGCAGCGGATAGACCGTACCGTTTTCCTCGGTCCTCCTGATTACTCTGGCCCGGCCCAATCCGATACCGCATCCCTTCCGCTCGATGCCGCCCAAGGCTCTCCCGCTGAGGACGCCGCCCTTATGCGCGAGATCGCGCATCGCGACCCAGCCGCCCTTTCGGCCCTTTACGACCGCTACAGCAGCATCCTCAAGGCCCTCATCATCCGCGTCATCCACGATGAGAGCGAGGCCGACGATCTCCTCCAGGAGATCTTTATGCAAATCTGGCGCCAGGCGAAAAACTACTCCCAGAAAAAGGGGCAGGCTCTCGGCTGGATCGTCACCCTCACCCGCCGCCGCGCCATCGATCGCCTGCGCAAGCGCCAGGCCTACCACCGGGTCACTGAGCGCCTCGAATTCGAAACCGAGCACCAGCCCGATTCCTGGCTTCACAACCGCATCGATGACGACATCGCCCAGGACGACCTGCGCCAATTTCTCCGCCGCCGCATCCGGATGCTCCCGGAGCTTCAGCGCCAGGCCATTGACCTCGCCTTCTTCAAGGGCATGAGCCAGCGCGAGATCGCCATCCACACAGGCACCCCCCTGGGTACCATCAAGACCCGGCTCGAACTCGGCCTCCGCAAGCTCTACGACTCCATCCGCGGCATCCGCGACAAGATCTAGAGCATTTTCTATTTAATCTGAGGCAAAGAGTGGTATGGTAGGTGGATGCGAACCTACAGTCTTGATCTGCGGGAGCGGATCATAGCGGCGAGAGAAAAGGGGCACACGACTGCGGA
>JBEKOV010000160.1:0-5454 GCA_049521415.1 Chthoniobacteraceae bacterium | reverse complement strand
TCACATTGCCGCGCTGGCGCGGCAGGCAATCGGCAATGCGAAGAAGTTGGCTCTCGGTGATTTCCACCCGCTCATTTTGCCAAATTCACACCCAATGTCAATTAGTGTTAACAGGCCCTAGTCGAGAGCTTTATTCCCAAGCCGAGCCATCCGGAAACCTTTGCGTCACTGCGCCGCTACATGAGATTCTTCGGCCCCATGGATATCCTCCGCGAAAGGTTTACGGGTTCGGCGCACAGTTCGTTTTCTTTCGCGTGTTTCTCCATCATAGCATAAGCGTCAGGCGGAGTGCCTCTGGTCGAAGGATTGGTAGATGTTGGATGGTAGGGGCCTATGACATCTACCAATGGAGAGATCGAAGCATTGAAATCTGATAGGCGGGGAATGGTTCGCGTGCCGGGGGAGGGGCTTTTGGATGAGTTTGAGAAGAGCGGGGTAAGCGGGGCGCAATTCGCGCGGCTTGCGGGGGTTAAGTACACGACCTTCGCGAATTGGGTGAAGCGACGCAGAAGGGAGCGTGGCGCTGGAGGGCAGGAAGGTCTGTCACTACTCGCGCGTACTTCTTCACTACTTTTTGCTGACACCCGGGCGAGCGAAATCCGAAGTTTGTTTGGGAATTTTCAGGACATTCCCTGCGGAGGTAGGTTCCAAACCTTCCGGACCGTTTGTGCTGTCAAAGCAGGTTACTTACTGGTCCCGGGAGACTTGAACAGAAGGTAGCAAATGGGGATTGATGGCCGCGCCCTTCAATAATCAATTTCCTTGTGCCGATCTCGGCCGCCCCGCCTTGATCGCCTCCAACTCCGCCCAGCGCGCGTACAGTTCTACCACTCGTTTCCGGGCAGCCTCCAGGCTCCTTTGCAACTCCTGCCACTGGCCGCCGTGTTTTTCGTAAAAATCCGGGGCCGCGAAAAGCGCTTCCAATCGCGAAACCTCCCCTTCGACGCCGAGAATCGTCTCCTCCATGGTTTCCAATTCCCGCTCCTCCTTCCATTTCAGTTTGCGTGCTTTCGGAGTTTCTTCCGCCGGAGCAGTGGATTTCCCGGGAGCATCCTCCTGGAAGGCCTCGAGGTGCGCAGCCTCCCGGTCGCGCATTTCGAGGTAATAATCATAGCTCCCGGCGCAATACCGGAGGCGGCCATCATCCTCGAACGCCAGGATGCCCGTGCAGATGCGGTTGAGAAAATACCGGTCATGGCTGACCGCGAGCACCGACCCTCCGAACCCGGCAAGCGCCTCCTCCAGGACGCGGAGCGTTGCCAGATCGAGATCATTCGTGGGTTCGTCCAGAATCAGCAGGTTGCCTCCGCGGCGCAAAATCTTCGCCAGGATCACCCGGCCGCGCTCGCCTCCGCTCAACAGGCCGATCTTTGTATTGAGCCGGTCTTCGCTGAATAGGAACCGCCGCAGCCAGGCGCGCAACGTGATGCTTTCCTCTCCCAGTCTCACCCATTCCGACCCGGCGCCCACCTCCTGCCAGACAGTCTTTTCGTCGTCCAGCAGCAGCTTGGACTGGTCGACGTAATTGATCTCCGTGCGCGCGCCGATCTCCACCTTGCCCGCGGCGGGCGGAATCTCGCCGAGGATCATCCGCAGCAGCGTCGTCTTGCCGAGCCCGTTGCGCCCCACGATCCCGATGCGCTCCCCTGCCGCCAACTTGAAAGTGAACCCGCTGAAGAGGACCCGCGAGCCCACCTGCGCCGTCACATCCAGCAGGTCCACCACCCGGTTTGCCAGTTTCGGCGCCGGCGGAATGAGGAGGTCAACGTCCAGTTCCTGCTCCGGCCCTTCCTCGGCTGCGATCTTGTAAAAGCGGTCGATCCGGTCGCGCGACTTGGTTCGGCGTGCCTTCGGCCCCCGTCGGACCCACTCGAGTTCCCGCTGGAGAAACCGCTGCCGCTTGTGCTCCTGCAGGTCTTCACTTGCCGCCCGTTCGGCGCGCGCCGTCAGGTAATCGGTGTAATTTCCGTCGTACCCGATGAATTTCCCGCGCGCGAGTTCCACAATCCGGCTCGCGACCCGGTCCAGGAAATAACGGTCATGTGTCACGAAAAGGCATGCGCCCGGATAGCGCCGCAGGAAATCCTCGAGCCACGTGATGCTCTCCGTATCCAGATGGTTCGTCGGCTCATCCAGGATGAGGAAATCCGGCTGCTCGATCAGCGCCCGGCAGAGCGCCACGCGGCGCTTTTCCCCGCCGGACAGGTCGCCAACGAGCCGGCTGGCCTCCGGCGCGTGCAGATGAGTAATCAGCGACTTGATCCGGTATTCCATGTCCCACCCGCCCGCATGCTCGATTCGTCCGAGCACTTCCACTCCGCGGGCCTCGCTCACCGGTCCCGCCTCATATTCCGCGATCCATTCAAGAATCCGCCGCGCCCCGTCGAGAATGTTCGCATGCACGCTGCGTTCGTCATCCAGGTCGAATAACTGCGGCAGATACCCAGTCATCAGGTCGCGCCGCCGGATGATCTCGCCAGAATCCGGTTCCATCGCTCCGGCGACAATCTTCAGAAACGTCGATTTTCCGGACCCATTCCGCCCCAGCAACCCGACGCGTTCCCCCTCTTCGACGACCAGGCTGGAGTCATCGAGAACTTTCTGGATACCATAGGAGACGAAAATGGAGCGGGCACTGAAAACGGGCATTGGAGGAAAGGATAAAGGATAATGGGAAGAGACACGGGTTTTCCGCTGTTCTCAATAGACGCTCTATCTTTCCTTGAGTCCCGGAGGGACTGCCTGAAAGTAGCCGGGAGCGTGAGCCCCCCGGTGCCCTTGTCGTTCGCGGCAAAGCCCCGGGAGGTGGCGGAAGTCGGCGTTTCCGCCATTTCATAATTCATCCTTCGCTGATAGGTTCTCCATTCCCTTCTGTGGTGGGTTTTTCGAGGAGGTCCATCAGGCGGAGCGACCGATGGCCAACTCATAGCCCTTGAAACGGATGCCGTGAAGTTTTTTGATGACGCGATTTGCGAACTCGTCTGAGACGTCGACGAAGCTCTGGTGGGGGAAGAGGTGGATGGCGCCGACAGCGGCCTTGGGGAGTTTGCCGAGGTTGACCATGACGCCGACAATATCAGCGGGGCCGATACGCTGCTCGCGGCCGAGGTTGAGGACGAGACGGATCATGCCGGGCTCGTCGGAGACGGCGCTGACCTCACGGCCGGAACGATCCTCTTTGCGGGGAGGCGGTTCGGCCGCTTTGGGTTTCTCTGAGCCGAGGAGATGGATGAGGGCTGAGGCGATGTCGGTGGCGGAATAGCCTTCGTCGAGGAGCTGGCCGATGATGGCGTCGTGTCGCTGGTACTCGCCGGCCTGAAGGACCTCGGAAAGGGAGTCGAAGAAGGTACTCGCGCGCTTTTGCTCGACCTCGTCCTCGCTGGGGACGCGCTCGCGGCGGATGCGGCCCTTGGTGAAGCGTATGATGTCCTGGAGCTTATAGATTTCGCGTCCGGCCACGAAGGTGATGGCGCGCCCGGTGCGGCCGGCGCGTCCGGTGCGGCCGATGCGATGGACGTAGTCCTCGCCGTCGTGCGGGAGGTCGTAGTTGAAGACGACTTCGATGTCATCGACGTCGAGGCCGCGTGCGGCAACGTCGGTGGCGACAAGGAATTCGATCGCATGACGGCGGAAGCGAGCCATGACGCGCTCGCGCATAGCCTGGGTCATGTCGCCGTGCAATTTATCGGCGTCGTAGCCGCGGGCGGCGAGATGCTCGGTGAGCTCATCGACCATCATCTTGGTGGAGCAGAAGATGAGGCCGAACTTGAAGTCGTGGAGATCGATGAGGCGACAGAGGACCTCGAGTTTCGAACGGCGATCGACTTCGTAGTAACTCTGCTCGGTGGTGGGAAGGGTAAGGGCCTGGGACTCGATGCGGATATTGACCGGGTCGCGGGTGAAGGTCTTGATGAGCTGGACGATGGGGCGCGGGAGGGTAGCGGAGAAAAGGACGGTCTGGCGCTCGGGGGGGGCGTGGGAGAGAATCTTTTTGATGTCGTCGAGGAAGCCCATATCGAGCATGCGGTCCGCCTCGTCTAGGATGACCATCTTGACCGTGTCGAGGCGCAGGGTGCCGCGGTCGAGGTGATCCATCACACGGCCGGGAGTGCCGATGACGATGTGGGCGCCCTGCTGGAGGCCGCGGAACTGGCGCTGATAGGATTGTCCTCCGTAGATGGGGAGTTCGCGGACGCCGCGCTTGAAGGAGGCGAGCTTTGCGACTTCCTCGGCGACCTGCATGGCGAGCTCGCGGGTGGGACAGAGAATGATGATCTGGGTGGCGGAGAGGGTGGGGTCGACGCGCTCGATGGCGGGGATGGCGAAGGCCGCGGTCTTGCCGGAGCCGGTCTGTGATTGGCCGACGAGATCGACGCCGGTGAGGAGGGGCGGGATGGCGGCGGACTGGATGGGGGTGGCCTCCTCGAAACCGACTTTGCCGACGCCTTTTAATAGTTCAGGCGAAAGGCCAAGCTCGGTGAATGGTTTTTTTTGCACACAGGATTTTTACGCGCGGGAAGGGAGGAGGCGAAGAAATTATGAATTCTGAAGGATGAATTTTGGAAGAGGGAAATCTTGGGAGGTGGAATTCCGCAGGTAATCTCCTTCCCACTGAATTCCCTGACCTCGCGCCAGTTCGGCAGTCCTCATGCATGCAAACCCGGCAATGGGTGCGGCGGGTGGTGGCTTTGATTCGAGAATCGGATAGGGATTGTCCGGAAGGAGAAATGGAAAAGAGGGGGCGTCCGCTGTGGGTACCCAGCGCTCTTGGCGCGTTGCGCCCAAGCGTGGCGGTAGCCGGCTACGGAGTCGCGGAGGGACTCGGGGAAGGCTGACTATCCTCAGCGCCCAGGGGGCGCTCACGGATTTGCTCCTTCAACGCCGCAAATTTGGCCTGCTGGTCGGGTGTGAGAAGGCCGTCGATCTGGTTGCTCGCGTCCTCGAGGACCTGCTTGGCCCTGAGCAGTCTCTCCGGAAGGGGCAGGGACTTCTCCTGCCTGGCGCTCAGGATCTGCGCGCTGGCCATTTCCAGGATCGGCTTGACCTGCGCTTGCTGGTCCGCGGTCAGGGTCAGGTCCGTGGTCAGCTTATCGAGTGCCAATCCGCCGGCGGCAGCGGCCGAGGCGTCCTGGGCTTGCACGGCGGGGCAGAAAGCCAGGCTCGTGGCGCAGGCGATGATCGATAGGATGAGATTCCGGTTCATAGGACAAGGCTTGAAAGAAGCAAGTGGCGCGCCGGGTTTGAGGGATTTTGACCTGGCTCGCCCGCCCGCCGAAGGCAACCAATAGCTGACGATGTGCCAACTAATCAAAAATAAGGCCAAGCCAAGCTTCTTAGATAGTGTCGTCACGAGATTGACAGGCATGGTAAAAAGGGAAAAACCATGCAATACTCTCTGGAGAAGCCAGCCCATCGACGCCATGATTTAACCGACGATGCGTGGAAACTTCTGGA
>JBEKOV010000159.1:0-5495 GCA_049521415.1 Chthoniobacteraceae bacterium | reverse complement strand
CACCGCGATGACCGCGGTGGATAACATCATCGCGGGAATCACTGACAAGGCGAACATCTGGGCGGTGAATACCGAACAGGATTACCACGAGGAAGCGGGAATGGACCCGGAGTCGATGTAATGAATCGGGCGGGTGTCAATAGGCCGCGCTCCGGCGTCCGATTATTGGCCCGGAGGCGAAATCCCGATTTCGCCGGCGTTGGAAACCCACGAGCCCATTTGCCTTCCGGCGATCGAAACATAGCGAGGAATCGGAATCCCGTGCGGTTGTTGCGCCTGGTAATGCTTCACCGATTCCGCGGAGAGAACCCAGCACTCGTCCGGGTACTTTACGCTTAGTTTCGCCTCGTGCCCGTGAGGCCGGGCGCTGAAGCCGACGGCGATCATGCCAGGCCGGAGATGATAATCGAAAACATATCGCAGGCTCCATTCGTCGACGATGATCCGGGAGGGATGAATGCTTTCGACCTTGCGGAGCAGCGCCGGCCCATCGGCGGTACGTTGAGTAGTGACTCCCTGCACGAGGGGCCTGAGACCAGAGCCGATGATCAAGAGCGAATTCGCCGCGACCAGGATTCGACTGTAAAGAAGGCTCGGAACGAGCGACTCGATATAATAGCCCAGTACAATCAAGGTAATGAGACCCATGATCCTGTGTCCCGAGACTGTATGCAGGATCGTGTACAAGCAAAGCAGGACACTAAGGAGCATCAGCGCATCGATCATTTGCAACTTTTGCCGCAAGCCCTTGAGAAGGATTGCGAGCGAGGCCCCGGCGACCGGGTAAACGATCTTGATCAGGCCCATCGGTGCGTCCCAGTTGGCCTTGACCCAACTGGTCTGCTCGTTCTGGGCCACGTGATTATTCACTGTCAGGCCGGAAAGAAAGTCTCCGACTTGCCATTTGATCATCGCGCAGGAAACCAGTGCCGCCGCGGCGCCACCGGCGAGCAAGGCCATCCACATCCTCCTGTGGGTGGCGGTCAGCCAAATGAGCCACGGGATCATGATCGCCAGCGTGGCGGGTAATGTGCCCAGCGCAAGAAACGCGAAGAGCGGCGAGAGATAGCGGACGCCTGGCCGACCCGATACGCCCGATCGAAAGGAAATAGCGGCGAAGCAGAGTCCGAATGCGTCCGGTCGCATGCCAAAGCAGGTGAGGTAGGTGATATAGCCAAATGCAACCATCCAGCCCAGAAACTCCTTGTTCAGGATCTGAAATGCACGAACGACGCAGAGCGTGCCGAGCCAGGCCATGAAAAGGTAAAGGCCAACCATGCTGCTGGCGCTGACGCCGAAGAGCTTCAGCCAGCCGGCCATCAGAAAGGAATAGAGGGGCGGGTAGCCGTAAAAGTGAGCAGTATTCTCCAGAAGCGGATTTGCCAGCCCACCACCAGCGCCAAGGTTCAACCCCGCTCCGATGTAGTAGGGATCGTCTACGTAAGGAAAAGGATAGCCACCCGCGGCGAGCATGCCCCAAATTAGTGTGACCACGAGAAGGGAACGCACGCGACCGCGGGCGCCAACGGTTTGCCTCGCGGGGCTAAGATTCTGATTGAGCATGCGAAGGGGCGAAATATAGACTCCGGATTCGGGACCACGCCACAGTTTTCTCCGAAAGACCGTCCCTGTGGCGGCGGGAGGGATGCGGGCAAAATCCCTCCCAACGCAACCCCCCCGCTCTTCGGACAGCCTCAGGAATAGTCCGTTGCATTCGCGAAGGCTTCAGCCTAATTTGCCCGCGACATTCCCAGCCCGCGATTCTTGCACTGAAGCATGGACCATCGAATCACCCAGGCGGCCGCCCCATTGACGAACCGCGCACAGCTTGAGCGGCTCAGCGAGCCGTGGGCGCTTAACCGCACCTTCGCGATCATTTGTACGATGGTTCTTGCGGTCCTCCTGGGCAGTTGGACCGCGAGCGGCGATTTCCAGAATATCATTCTGCTTGCCGTGGCGGCGGGCGTCGTAATGATCATCGTCTTCGTTCAGGATTATTGGTGGGCGCCTCCGCTCATCATCACGGCAGCATCCTTTGGTACGACTGCCCTCGGCATTCCGATGGGCGGCATGGAAATGGGAGTGGTCATCCTTGCGTTCACTCTTCCGGTGAAGGTCGCGATGAAGACGCTTCGCAAGGTTCAGCCAGAAATGAGTCCCGGAGTATTCTTCTGGGCTCTTCTCGGTTACGTCGCCGTTCATGCCATCGTGATTTATTTTTACAACAAGATCGATGGCACGCCGGTGCTGAAGAATATCGTGAAGTGGTATTACGTCGCCCTGACCCCACTGGTGCTCTATGGTCTGTTGATCCGGTACTGTCGTCCTCACACCGTCCGGCCGACGGTGAGTGCGATTTTCTTTACCACCCTCTTTACGGTAGGCGTCTCGATCATTGCACTGGTCAAGGGATTTTCCAGTACCCCCTTCACGGACTTGAAAATCTCTGTGGGATGGCTGGATGCGAACGGCGCGTTGGGCATCCTTCGCTCTACCGCGCCGATTCTTTTTATCGGCACACTTGCCTTCTGGCCGGCGGTTCGCCCGGGCCCCGGCAAAATGCTTCTGGCATTTGCCTTCTTCATCTCGGCGCTCGGCACGCTGGTCAGCGGTGGACGCTTGTCCCTGGCCGTATGTATTTCGGCCGGCCTCTTTTTTGCCGTCATCCGCCGGAGGTTATGGCTGGCGATTCCCTTTGTCGTTATTACGATGGTCACGTCCGCGGTCATTACGGCTGCGCCGGACCTCCTCTATAGTATGCCGGAGAGTATCCAGCGCGCCCTTGCTCCGCTCAATTTCTCCGGTCAAAAGACAGAGATCCAGCAGGCACTCGATGGCAGTGACGAGTGGCACTCGAACTTGCGCAATCGCAGCATCGACTATTGGATGCAGGACACCGGCAGCTTCTGGGTCGGCCACGGCTACAAGACCTGGGATTCCAGCATCGATATGAACGGCGACATAGATCCAGCCGAAAGAGAGCGCCTCTTGGAAGTCGCCATTGAGATGGGACTGACGGAGAATATGTTCAGTTCCATAACCAACATCTTCGGGCTGACCGGTCTGATCCTGTACGGCGGCTTCCTGATTTCTCTTGCATGGTCCTTGATGAAGGCCTGCCGCGCAACCCCATACGGTTCCGATGCGCGCGCCCTCTGTGAGTTTTCCCTGGTCAGTCTCCTCGCCACGCTGGTCTTCTGCGCCTATATGGGATCCGTCCCAAACCTGACCCTCGTTTACTGGGGGCTGGGACTCCTCGCCGCGCGGCCATATATTGCCGGTAACAAGCCGGTCAAGAAGGCCAGGGCGCAGGAGCCGCTCCCCGATTTCGTCCCGAAATCCCTCCGGCCCGTTGGCTGAAGCCACCCCGCGGCGCCCGGGCCATTTGCGATGCGAGACATCAAGGCACATACCGGATTGCGCGGCATCGCCGCCATGGCCGTTTTCCTGGGCCACGCGGAGTTTGATCGGCTCTGGCACGGCGCCTTCTGGCTGAGCGGCATTTACAGTTTCTTTTATTGGCAAAACCCGGCAGTCGATCTCTTCTTCATGCTGAGCGGCTTCATTCTGAACTACGTCTATATCAAGGGCCGTCGCGCGACATGGCGCACATACTTTTCAGCCAGGTTCGCCAGGATTTGCCCTCTTTATTACGCGGGTCTCGTTGCCGTATTGGCCATGAATGTCGTGTCCGCTCATTTTGGACACCTGACCTCGGCCTCCCATGATTTCAAGCCCTCGGTCCTGCTGCCAAATCTTGCGATGGTTCAGGAGTGGCCCGTTCCCGGATTTGTCGGCTCAATCAACGTTCCCTCCTGGTCAATCTCCGTGGAATTCTTTCTTTACATCTTCGTCTTTCCTCTTCTGGCGTGGATTCTCTCTCGCCGAAGGCTGTCCAGGACCGCTTCCATCGCCATTCTCGTTGTCGCCGCGCTCATCGATGGCGCCGCAAATAGAGGAGAGAGCCCATTCCCCTTTAATATTCAGTATACCGGTCTCCTCCGGGGCATCACCGGCTTTACCGCGGGTTTCCTCATCTGCGAGCTTGTTTTTAACAGAGAGGAGTCCGCGATCTCGTGGCCTGCCGAGATCGGTCTGGTGATCGTGACGCTGGCGTTGCTGCCGTTCCCTGTTCTGCACGTTTTCCTGCCGTTGCCATTCGCGGCTTTGATCGCCGTCACTTTTTTGCCCAAGTCCCGGCTGGGACGTCTGCTCGGATCGCCTCCGTTTCATTATCTCGGCGGCCTCTCTTATTCAATCTATATCTGGCAATACCCGGTGCTCAAGGCATCCACGCTGGCCTTTGGCCTCCGGCAAATGGGCGCCTCCAGCACCGGGGGAGAGAGCGAGAGCATGTCTTTCGACCATAAGCTGCTCTATTGCGCCGGCACGTGCTTTGCTCTGGTGGTGGTCGCGAACGTTTCCTATTATTGGTTCGAGTCTCCGTTGCGCCGCATCCTGCGCCGGCCAATTCGAACCTGGTTTACCGTCCAATCCGTTCCGCAGTCGGCAGGACTGTAAATCCTGCCGGTATCACTTGATCGCAACCCACACTTTCGCTCACAATCAGTCCCATGGCTCCTTTGTACGACCTCACCCGGCGCTGCCTCGGCTACGGATTTCCCCCGCTCGGCTCCGCCGTCCACAATTTCTTTTTCAAGGCGATTCCAACGGTCTTTGAAGCGGAGTTGGTCCCGGGTATTCATGCCCGTCTGGATTCCAGGGACGTCACCCAGCGCGTCACCTACTGGCAGGGAAACAGATTCGAGTATCCGACCATCCAGATCATCGCGAAATGGATTACTCCCTCCGTCACCTGCTTTTTCGATATCGGCTCCAATTATGGTTTTTTCAGCTATCAGATGCTCTCTCGGTTCAAACACCTCACGGTTCACGCATTCGAACCAAACCCAAAGACATTTGCGCTGCTGGAGGAGATCAAGACGACCAATAAACTGGATCGCTTCAACATACACTGCATGGGCCTGTCGGACGTGAAGAACAGCCTGTTCCTGCATTTGAGCACCACCGACTCCGGAAATTCCACATTCGGGCCTCACCCCGATTTGACCCTAATGGCCGATACACCCACACCTGTTAACGCCTTTGATTGCTGGCGGGAGGAAGCCGGAGTCCGCCTGCCCGATACTCCGAGTTGGGTTGGCAAGATTGACGCGGAGGGCTATGACCTGAAGGTTCTGAACGGGATGAGAAAGACTCTCGAAGCTCGCGCCTTCGCGGGTCTGGCGGTCGAAGTCTGCGAGTTTACCCTCGCCTTTACCGGAGCCAAACGCGAAGATATCTTCGCATTTATGGAGTCGGTTGGTTACCAGCAGATTTATTCACTGGAAATGTTTGATAAGAACACCAATGCATTTTTTATTCCAAAGGTGTAAGATGGAGTAAGTCAAGTTCTCAATGTTCGCCGGGTGGGGGCCGGCCAGCCGAAAGCGAGAGCAGATTGAGCCGATAGATTCTTAAGGGGCGTCGGAGCT
>JBEKOV010000158.1:0-8415 GCA_049521415.1 Chthoniobacteraceae bacterium | reverse complement strand
AATTCGATCCAGGCTCCTGGCCCGCCCCGAGCAGCTTGGCAAAGGCAAAGAGGCGGACGAGCCGCCGGGGAGCGAAAGTTACTTTCTTCTTCCGACGCCGCAGGTGTCTGAGGGGCTGAAGAATGGACCTTCACCCCGCATCCCTCCCCTCCCCCATCCAATCTTTCGAATTTTACTCGGTAAAACAGAAGCGGCGCGGAGAAAACTCCCCGCACCGCCGGCTATCCCTGTGTAAATTCGTTCTCTACGGATGCGGATAAGGCGACCAGAACGTGTACGGCGCCACGTCAGACAGCGAGTTCCATGCGTTCTGCGGCACGTGCGGCGGCGAGTCCACCGTGAACGGCCCATACGTATCCCCGAAGATGTCTTCTCCCGTCTCGTAGAGCACGCTGCCCGTCTTGACGTAGGCTTTCAGGTCCGTGAAGACAGGGTTCATCCCCGTGGTCTTCGAGTTTTCGATGGCGTATTGGTCCGACGCATCATCCAGGATCCGCAGATCCTCCAGGATGCGAGTCGCCTGCGAGCGCTTCCGAGCGCGCAGGAAGTTTGGCACGGCTATGGACGCGAGCAACGCAATGATGGCGACCACAATCATGATCTCCACCAGCGTAAAGCCGCGTCGGCGGGTATGGCTGGTATTATGGTAAGGGGTAAGATTCATAGAATGAATGGTTTCTCTAAGTAGCAAATGCCAAACCTCTCGCCTCTCCACTGGCAGTCAAATCTTGTAGCGGAAAACGCTACAAGCCGTAAGGCGCCCTCCCTTCCCCGCTCAGCCGCCCTTGCCCCAGCGAAGCCCATATATCCGTAGCCGCTACTTACGCCGGGTTATCCTGCGCCCACTCCATCGCCCGCCGCTGCAACTCCGTCCCGTTCTTTAAACCCAGCTTCTCCTTGATCCGCGCACGGTACGTATCGATCGTCGTCACCCCCACGTGCAGCGTCGCCGCAATATCCCGGGCCGTTTCCCCGCGCCCGATCCGCTGGAATACCTCCAACTCCCGGTCCGTCAGCGCCGCCACGTCTCCCGGCTCCGTAGCCCCCTTCCCCACCGCGAATCTCCCCAGCATCCGACTCGTCATCTGCCGGCTCAGATACACCTCCCCTTTCAGCACCTGATCGATCGCCGCCAGCACCTCCGACGAAGCCTCATACTTCGTGATATAGCCCCGCGCTCCCGCCCTCAGCACCCGCTCCGCATAGATCGCCTCGTCATGCATCGAGAGCACCAGCACCGGCAGATCGATTCCCCGCGCCTTCAGATCCTTCAGGAAATCCAGCCCGTTCGAGCCCCGCAGCGTAATATCCACGATCGCAATACTCGGCCGCAGGCTTTCCGCCAGTTCGACCGCCTCGTGCACGTTATCCGCCTCGCCGCACACGAACATATCCCCGTGCTTCGAGACCACCGCTGCCAGCCTCTCCCGGAACATCGGGTGATCTTCCACCAGCAGCACGCTCACCGGTTGCTTTGCGCTTTCAGTTTGCATGGATTGAATCCTTTACACCCAGCGGCGCCCGGCACTGTACACACGTGCCCCCCTCCGCCAGCGCGCTTACCTCCAGGTTTCCGTTCAGCACATCCGCCCGGTAGCGCATGCTCCGCAGGCCCATCCCATTCTTCGACCCCGCCGCCTCCCCTATTCCGCTGCCATTATCCCGTATAGTCAAAACAATCTCTCCCTCCTCGACCGCCAGCCGAATCAAAACGTTTGTCGCCAGCCCGTGCCTCACGGCGTTCGAGGTAGCCTCCTGTGCGATCCGGTAGAGATGGATCGCCGCCTCCCGGTCGGAAATCATCACCTCGCCCGCCGACTCGAACTTGCAGTTGATCGCCTGATGCCTCCGCATCGTCGCCGCCAGCTCCTCCAGCGCCGAGACCAGCCCTGCCTCATCCATGTGTACCGGCGCGATGCCCCGCGCGATGTTCCGTGCCTGCACAATCGCATCCTTCATCAGCTCGTGCAGTTCCGCCGCCGTCTCCGCCTCTGGCTGGAATCCCTCGCAGAGATCGTCCCGCAGCGACCCGGTCATACAGGCGATTCCCGCTAGGTACTGGCACAGCCCGTCGTGCAAATCCGCCCCGATTCTCTGCTGCTCATGCTCGCTCGCCGCCACGATGTCGTGCTCCAGCTCCCGCAGCCGCCGCAGGTTCGTCACCAGCGTCTCCAGGCTTTCACGCCGGCTCTTGATCACCATCCCGGAAAACGCCACAAAACTGAAAAACGCCAGCCGCACGATCGTCTCCCAGATCTGCACCCAGCTCGCAAAATACGGATGCCCGTCCGCCCAATCCGCCCACCACCACACGATCGCGCTCAACAGTACGATAAACACTGTGCTCTTCCGGTCCAGGAACCACACCGAAAACAAAATCGGCCCTCCGTAAAACAGGAAAAAACTGATCTCGTATCCCGTGATGTAATCCACGAAACCCACGGTCAACACGCCCAGGACCGCCATCACCATCAGCGTAATTTTCGAGCGGGAGCGGCAATATTCGGAAAAGGTCATAAGGAGCGGAAACCCTCTCAAGCAGCAGGTTCAAGGCCTTAAACTTGACTGAGTTTCAAAAATGAGAGCCCCAAAGTCAAAAATAATGCCAATTTTCCGTCAACAAGTGTTGACACCCATTATGGAAAATCTAATGTCCCGCGATGCAATTTCCCGGTCGCCCCCGCCGGTCTTTGCAGGAGTGAAAGAACCTGACCCTAATGAATGACAAAAGCAAGGTGGCGCTGTGGCTGTGTTTTACCATCCTCGTAGCCGCGGGGATGAAGTACGTGCCCCCTTATCTCCTCGAGCAACGCCGGCTCGACATTCAGGACAGGGCCCTCGATCTCAGAGAGGAAGCCTTTCTCCACCAGCAGGTTACCCCCCGAGTCTCCCTCCCAGCCCCCATCCAGGAGAGCAGAAGTAGAACTGTAGCCGCTCTTCCGGAGGGCCAAAGGCCCGTCCTCATAAAAGCCTGGGGCAACGCCCCAGGTAACTCCGCCCAGATCGGCCAAGCCCTGAAGGGGCGGTTCATTTCACGCGACCACAGTTTTATTTAAGACGCCTTAGCCTATCCCGCCCCTCCTACTGGAACGGCGACCAAAAATCCGCTCCCTCCACCCCCTCCAGCTTCTGCGCGGCATCCGCCGGCACCGCGGGCGGGCTCCCCACCGTGAACGGCCCGTACGCGTTCCCGAACACATCCGTCCCCCCGCTGCGATACACATAACTCTTCGGGTCCAGATACGTGCGTCTCTCCCCGTACTGAACCTCCGCGCCCCCCACCTTCCCATTATCCAGCGCGTAATGCTCCACTGCCGAGTTCAGCGCCACCAAGTCGTTCCTCTCCTGCTCCGCCTTCCTCACCTTCGACTCATTGAAGAGGTGCGGCACGATGATGATCAGCATCAGCGCGATAATGATCACCACGACAATGATCTCGATGATCGTAAAGCCCCGGCGGGCGCGGGCGGCAGAGTAGAGCGGCATGGAGACGGAAGGGGAAAAGAGAGGCGGCGCTAAAATTAATTCCGCCTCATCTATGCCGGGCGATCCCGCCCCACGCAAGCCGCTTTAGACCGCGTATTTCGTAAGTATCCTGAAATCAGCAAATTCCATCCTGTTAATCCCGTTCATCCTGTCCGAAAATTTCCCCTCACTCTCCGCTCGCCTCCTGCATCGATTCCCTTATCGCCCTCAGCAGCTTACGCTTCGTCTCCGGATGCGGCGGGTGCGGTTGCAGCGACAGCGCGAACACCGAATTCAATTGCCGGAACTCCGCGATCACCCGCTCCGCCCGCTCCCCAAAATCCTCCCGCGTTTCGAGAAAAACCTCCTCCTCCCCGTCTTCAAGCGCTCCCACGACATAAAGGCGGGCCATATTCTCGAACTCTTCAAAATTCATTGCGAAACGGATCCCTATAAAGAGATTCGTTTCTCGGAGGAATTCAGGTCGATTCATCTTCTCAATTCTGCGCCCTCTCTGGCTGTCTGGCACAGGGATTCGCGCCCCGTGCGTTTCATGGTTGCCGCGGACATTCATTTTCATGCAAAACATCGGCCCCCGGTTTTCTCCTCCGGCCATCTTTGCTCAAGATATGCTCAACAAAAAATTTCCCCGCCTCCTGCCCCAGCCCATTGGCAGGAACATGCGGGTGGCCGATTTGATCGAGGGCGCCTTCAAAGCCTATAACGGAGGCCGCCTCGCCGAAGGATGCCGCCTCTTCACCGAAAAAATGCTCGCCGGCGGCGGCTGCGTCGGCATGACCCTCACCGGCGCCCTCACTCCCGCCGGCCTCGGACGCTCCGCCATCGTCCCCCTCATGCGCGCGGGCTTCGTCGATTGGATCGTCTCCACCGGCGCAAATCTTTACCACGATCTCCACTACGGCCTCGGCATGAAACTCTACGCCGGCTCCCCCTTCCTCAACGACGTCGAACTCCGCCACGATGGCATCATCCGCATCTACGATGTCCTCTTCGATTACTCCGTCCTCCTCGACACAGACGCCTTCGTCCGCAAAGTCATCCAGGGCCCCGAATTCCAAAAAACCATGGGCACCGACGAATTCCACTACCTCCTCGGCAAATACGTCTGCGAGCGCGAGTGCAAGCTCGGCCTCAAGGAAACCAGCCTCCTCAGCGCCGCCTACCGCTACGGCGTCCCCGTCTTCACCAGCTCCCCCGGCGATTCCTCCATCGGCATGAATGTCGCCGCCATGGCCCTTCGCGACTCAAAGCTCCAGTTCGACGTCAACCGCGACGTCAACCAAACCGCCGCCATCGTTTACGAGGCAAAATCCGGCGGCCACGCCAGCAGCGTCTTCATCCTCGGCGGCGGCTCCCCGAAAAACTTCATCCTTCAAACCGAACCCCAAATCCAGGAAGTCATGGGCATCCAGGAGCGCGGCCACGATTACTTCCTCCAGTGTACCGACGCCCGTCCCGACACCGGCGGCCTCTCCGGCGCCACCCCCGCCGAAGCCGTCAGTTGGGGCAAGATCGATCCCGACAACCTCCCCGATTGCGTCGTCTGCTACACAGATTCCACCATCGCCCTCCCGCTCATCACCGCCTACGCCCTCTCCCGCCACGCCCCGCGCCCGCGCAAAAATCTCTACGCCCGCCGCGACCTCATGCTCGAAAAAATCCGCGAGCAATATCTCAAGACCGGCACCGTCGAAAAAATCGCCCATCGCACCGATCTCAAGGCCCGCCCACGCACCGGCCGCGCCGCCGGAACCTCGAAAAAACCATGACGGTCCTCAAACCCGGCACCTCGCATTACAAGGCCGCCCTCGCCGCCCTCAATCGCGCCGCCGAGCCCGACCCGCGCGTCAGCGAGACCGTCGCCCGCGTCATCGCGGACATTCGCGCCCGCGGCGACGACTCCCTCATCGACTTCACCGAGAAATTCGGCGGCCCTCGCCTCGCCGCCCGCCAATTGCGCGTCAGCCCCGCCGAATTCAACGACGCCGAAAAACAAGTCGACGCAAAAACCCGTCTCGCCGTCGCCGTCGCCCATCGCAACGTCCGCGACTTCGCAAAAAAAAGCCTCCGCAAATCCTGGCACGGTAAAAACCGCCAGGGCGCAAAAGTAGGCGAGCGCTTCGATCCCTTCGCCCGCGTCGGCATCTACGTCCCCGGCGGCACCGCCCCCCTCGTCTCCACCGCCATCATGACCTGCACCCTCGCCACCGCCGCCGGCGTCCCGCAGATCGTCGTCACCACCCCCTCCGGCAAAAACGGCATCGTCAATCCCGCCCTCCTCCATGCCCTCCGCATCGCCGGCGCCACGGAGGTTTACAAAGTCGGCGGCGCCCAGGCCGTTGCTGCCATGGCTTACGGCACCCAAAGCCTCCCGCGCGTCCTCAAAATCTTCGGCCCCGGCAACGCCTACGTCGTCGAGGCCAAGCGCCAATGCTTCGGTCGCGTCGCCATCGATCTCCTCCCCGGCCCCAGCGAAATCATGGTCATTGCCGACAGGACCGCCAACGCCCGATGGATCGCCGCAGATATGCTCGCACAGGCCGAGCACGGCCACGGCAGCGCCGTCCTCTTCGTCACCGATTCCACTCGCAAGCTCCGCGAAGTCGAAAAAGCCCTCCACGTCCAGTTAGCCCTCCTCTCCCGCCAGCAGCATCTCCGCGAGGTCGTTGACCGCGCCGCCCACCTCATCCTCGTCAAAAACATGGCCGAGGCCGTTGCTCTCGCCAACAACTACGCCCCTGAACATTTGGCCATCGTCGCCGCCAACGATTCAAAACTCGCCGCCCAAATCCGCACCGCCGGCGCCATCTTCCTCGGCGCCTACTCCCCCGTCGTCGCAGGCGATTTCGTAGCCGGCCCCAGCCACGAACTCCCCACCGGCGGCGCCGGCAAATCCTTCCCCGGCCTCACCGTCGACCAATTCCAGCGCCGCACCAGCCTCGTCCGCCTCGACCGCAAATCCCTCGCCGCCCTCCTCCCCTCCATCCGCACCTTCAGCGAAATCGAAGGCCTCGACGCCCACGGCCACTCCGCCTCCATCCGCTTCACCCCCGCCGATTAAGACGATTTAACTTTTTGTGTAGCCGCCCGTCCTTTTTACACAGACACGATAGGCGGGATTGGGGCCGCAAATAGGATTGCGGAGCCGTGGAAGCGGGGCGAGAATAACCAAAACGCCCACTTGGTCGTCGGCAGGAAACCAGATGGGAAATGCCAAATGAAAACTCTCGCATTCATTACGCTGCTTTTTTCTCTCGTCACCACGCCATCGGAATCCTCAGTTCTATCCGAGTCCACCGCAACTCCATCACCACAGCATGGGGTTTCTCCTTTCGAACAGTCACTTATTAGAACATGGCATCCCGCTGGAGATCTGACGAAATCGGCCTATATAGCGGCCTCGGGATCGACGTTGTTCGTTGTCAACGGATTGCTGGAGGCGATGCCAATGAGTATTGGCGATAAGAATGCCTTTACCGCAAGACGCGGCGATATTCTGCTCTCAGCCATCGTGAGTGGTGACTGCATTCTATGGTCAGATGGAACCTGGTGGTCACGCTCCCCGGTCTCTTTCTGGACAACCACGCCAAAGCAACTCGCGGGCAGGTGGAACCTGGTGGCATCGACGGGCTACCAGGCAAATGTAATACTGAGGGGTGATGGGACTGGCACCCATTCAGCATACGGCAATTTCCGCTGGCAAATAGTCGGGAATACCCTTTTCTTCGGGTCGCCGGAATCTGCGGCGGATAAGTTCGAGCTTCCGATCCAGAACGGTAGCCTCAATGGAATAAACCGGCTGGGAAACACACTAACTCTAACCAGGCAATAGCAGCCTGGAAACTCCGGTCGCGTCACGCGCCGCACAACTCCACGTCGCCGCTCTGCGACGGGCTGAGGAAATAGCCCGCGGCCCCGTTCTGTTTGTGCAGGATCATTCCCCTGATGCTCACCTTCTCAAGGTATTTCATAGGGCGAGGATACGTTTGTTGGATGGGGGGGTGCAAATTTGGGTTCTACCACGGGCGTCTGAGAAATGACGGGGCCAATTGGAGTTACGATCGGGCCACGTAGTTGGTGATGTAGTCTTCGACCGCGGATTGCCAGGGGCGGGGCGGGGCGCCGGTGAGTTGGGCGAGTCTGGCGGAGGAGAGGACGGTGTAGACGGGGCGCCTGGCGACGAAGGATTTCATCGAGGCCATGGGGATCGATTTTACTTCCGTTGTCTTGACGGGAAGGCCGGCGCGGGCGGCGCATTGGAGGGCGAATTGGCCGTAGTCGCGCCACGTACACTCCCCCGCGTTACTCGCATGCACCACTCCGCCTGACGTCACCTCCCTCAAAAACGGCCTCAGCATCCCCGCCAGATCCACCGTAAAACTCGGCGCCGACCATTTATCCCCGATCGCCTCCGCGCAATCCGACTCCAGCGCCCGCTTGATCACCCCGTCCACAAAACTCGCCCGGTCCGGCCCAAACACCCACGACACCCTTACCACCAGGTGCTCACCCGACGCCTCCAGCACCGCCCGCTCCCCCCGCAACTTCGACTCCCCGTAAACACTGATCGCCCGCGCCTCATCCGTCTCCTCGTACGGCCTCCGCATCTCCCCGTCGAAAACATAATCCGTGCTGATATGCACGCACCGCGCCTTCTTCCGTGCGCAAATCGCCCCGATCTCCCCCGCCGCCGCCGCATTGATCCGCATCGCCTCCTCCTCGTGCGTCTCGCAGTAATCCACATTCGTCAGCGCCGCGCAATTCACCAGCGCATCGAAATGATACGGCCCCAGTACCCGTTCGATGTCCCCCTCATTCTCCAAATCAAAATCCCCCCTCGAAAACCCCATCACATAATCATCGTCGCCCCAATAACGAGCCAACTCCTCCCTCATCCTCCAGCCCGCCCCCAATATCGCGATCTTCACG
>JBEKOV010000157.1:0-6075 GCA_049521415.1 Chthoniobacteraceae bacterium | reverse complement strand
CAAGGTCGCGAAAGTAATCGTCCTGGGCGCGGAGAACTGGAGCGGTCAGGATCGTCGTTATGGTTGCCGCGGCGAGTCCAAGCAGGGCTTTTTTCATGTTTGGTAGGGTTGGCGCACCCGGGTTTCTAATCAAAAGTGCGGGATTCTGGCAACTATAAATACCCTATGGGGTCTCCTGACCCTCGGATTGGGCTCTTGCTTACGCAAGATTACTGGTGCTTCGGTGCCGGGCTCGCCGATCCAGGGTGATGCCTTATCCTTGACCGGGTGCTCTCCGGCGCGATGACAATGCGGAACCCGTAATCGTCCGCCCCCTCGTCCGCCGCGGCCGGAATCCGGCATGAGGAGAGCAGGCTGATCTTGAGCGCCCCGTTGTACCACGAACCTCCGCGCAGCACCTTGTCCTTCTCCTGGGAGTTCCACCAATCCTCACACCACTCCCAAACGTTTCCGCCCATGTCGTAAAGGCCGAACTTGTTCGCACTGAAGCTGCCGACCGGCGAGGTCCATGCAAAACCATCGTTGTAGCCCTTGATGGCGACGTCGGAGTCGGTTTCCTCACCGGTATAATTGCCGGCGCCAGGCGGCGGAGGCCACTGGGTGCCCCACGGGTAGACATCGGGGATGTCCATGTCGCGGTCTTCCGGACTCTGGCCGGATTCCGAGGGCAGGCCGACGGCCTTGCTCCACTCCAGATCGGTCGGCAGCCGGTAGGTTTCGCTGAGCGGCAGAATGCCCTCGTGATGTTCCTTCTCGGTAAGCCAGAGGCAGAAGAGGTTCGCGTCGTCCCAGCTCACGTTGACTACGGGGTGATCGGGCCCCTGCGTAAACCCGGGCTCGCGCCACGCATTCTTCTTGTAGCCGGTGGCCTCCGCGAAAGCGTCAAAATCCTGCACGCGCGTGAGCCAGATTGAGAAAAGGATATTACCCACTGGCGCGAAACGCATGCCCAGCGAATTGCTGAGTGCCTGATCGACTTTAAGATTCGGGCTGGGCGCGTGGACCGAAAGGGTCGGGGTATTGGCGCCCGGCGTAGGACTCGCCTCGGCGCCGGCGGGTGGCGTGGCGGCGGGAGAAGCGCCGGCCTCGGGCGTCGCGGAGGGCGCGGGTGAACTTAATGCGTTGCGCGCGGCTGCCGCCTGCGCCTCGGCTTCAGCCTGTGCTTTTTCGGCGTTGGCGACGGCCAGCTTCGCGGCCTCGAGCGCCTTTTCCGCGTCGGCTGCGGCCTTGGCCGCGACAGCGGCTTGAGTGGCGAGCCGGGCCGTTTCCGCCTCCCGCTGCTTGCGGATGCGGGCGCCTTCCTCGGTCGCCTTTTGGGCTCTTGCCTGCTCACTCTGCTGGAACGCCGCCTGGATCTGGCTTAACTCGGCCTGGGCCTCGCTCAAGGCCTGGGCATCGGCCATGCGCTCCTTCTCGGCGTCGGCTGCGGCTTTGGCTGCCGCATCGGCCGCGGCCTGCGTGGTGGCGGCGGCGCTGCCGGATTGGGCGACCCCGGCTTCGGCTTGTTGCTCGGCGCTCTGCTGCTTTTGCAGTGCCGCCTGGGCGTCCGCAACCTCTTTGCGAATCTGCTCGGCGGCCTGCGCCTTGGCGGCGGCCACCTTTTGAGCCTCCGCCGCATCGGCTTCGGCCTTGGTTAGTGAATCCTGCTGCTGCTTCAGCGTGGCGGCTGCGGCATCGGCGGCTTTCTTCGCGTCGGTTTTCTCCTTGCTCGAGGCCTGGAGTTGTTCGAGCGAGGAAGCGGCCTGCGCCTGCGCGGCGGCTTTGTCTTTCGCGGCTTGCTCGGCGGCGGCCAGCGTGGCCTTGGCTTTGTTGACGGCGTCGGTTTTCTCCGCGACCAACTGCGAGGCCTCCGCTTCCGTCATCGTGGCAAGGCCGGGAATCGGAGCAGTCGACTCGGCGACCGCCGGAGGAACGGATTCACTCGCGGTGGCAACATTCTCCGGGCTGGCCGAGGGCGAGGGCGAAGCCGCGATTTCGGTGGGGCTGGTCTCGCCTCCGGCATTACTGGCGCTGCCGCTGGCGGCCACGGCGGAATTCCCCGCGGGCGCCTGATTGCCGGAACCGCCGCCGCCTTTGGCCGCGAAATAGCTGATAACAAAGATGATTCCCAGCACGAGGCCGACGATGACGATTACCCCGGACGATTTTTTCTTTTCCGGTTTGACGTCGCCCTCGACACCCACAAATGCGCGCAATGGAAAGCCGCTGGGCGTGGTCGGACCGCTCTTCATTGCTCCACCACCCGCGCCCGCCACGGCAGGCTCGCCGGTCTTGGGAGCGGCTGGCTCCGCCGGTCCGTCGCCTTTGGCTTCGCCCTTTGCTTCCGATTTCGGTACCGCGGTCTTCGAGAGGATGGTTGCTTCCGCAATGACAGGCGCCTTGGCGGGGCCCGGGAAGAGAGGACGCTTCTGAGGCTTGACCTGCTCTGGCTCGGGCGCGGCAGGCTTGGGAGACTCGGGCGCCGGAGAGGGCGGTTCGGCGGCGGCCGCCGCGGGGGGTGCGGCGGCGGCAACTGATTGTCCGCGGGCAAAACGGGAGCCGGCTTCGGCGGCGGTCTTGGGACGCTGCTCCGGAAGCTTGGCAAGGCAGGCCGCAATCGTTTCGTCCCATGTCTTGGGTACGGGATCGCCGCCGATCTGCCGCGCGGCGCGGCGTTCTGACACCGGCGGCGGGACGGTTTTCCGGATTTCGGCAACGATATCCTGGGCGCCGGCGAACGGGGACGAGCCGGTCAGCAAATCATAAAGCGTGGCGCCCATCGAGTAGAGGTCGTCCGCCCGGGCGGGCCGCTCGCCGTCCAATTGCTGGGGACTGATATAAGCAATGTCCCGCGCCCCTTCGAGCTTTTGGCCGGAGCGGGCCAGCGCATCGAGGATCACGCGAGAAATGCCGAACTTCTGGACCATGAGCCCGCCGGGCGTGGAGATCAGGTTCTCGGGCGTCAAATCGCGATGAAACAGATCGATGCGGTGTGCATCCTCCAGAGTCTGGCACAGTTCGGGAATGCCGGCCCCCAGTTCCGGGGGCGCGAAAGCGTTCTTGTCATGCTTCGCCTGCTGGGCAGCCAGGGTCTCGCCCTGGACGTGGTCCATTGATATCGCCGCCCATTTCTCATCCTCAACCAAGTCGTGGACTCTGACGATGCGCGGATGGATGAGTTGCCGGTTGCGCTTGGCCTCCTGCTTGAGCTCCCCCATCGCGCGGGCGTCGGCCGCGACGGAATCGGGGATGAATTGAAGGGTGATGTCCTTGCCCAACTCCTCGTCATGGGCCAGCCAGACGGTGCAAAAGCCCTGCGCGGGCAACATCTCCTTGAGTGTATAACAGCCGGCCAGCTTGTCCCCGGCCTTGAAATTCTGCGCGATACACGGAATGGATGGATTCGACACGTTTTTCCCTTTGAATGGTCTGGTTTCGCGACGGCGCTAAATAAAGAGGGTGTCCATGAGTAAAGCGCCCCGGGCGGCCGCCGGCGTACGCGTCCCGATGGTCACCCGGAGCGGTCGTTTCTCTATAAGTAGAGACGCCGGGAGGCGTTGCCAAATGAAAACTTACGGGACGCCTCCCTTTGAAAAATAAGGGGCAAAAGAGGGTGAAATGCAAAAATGCAAAAAAAAGATTGCACAAACCATGCCGCGTCCTATAATTCCCATAAATCGCCGTATAATCCATAACTTAGCCCACGACGATTTCGTTTCACAATTCCGATTATTCACGATATGAAGGCAACCATGAAGGCTCATTTGATCCTGGGGGCGGCCCTTGCGCTGGCCGCGGTCGCGGCTCAGGCGGACACCACGGCCGCCGCTCAACCAGCACAACCCGCACCCGTCGCTTCCAACGCTCCAAAGAATCTGGCCCGCCAGCATCTGGGCGCGAACCTGATGATATTCAACGAAACCAGCCAGACCTATGAGCCGACCGAAGCGGCGGCCGCATGGCTGGATGACGACATCGCCACCGGATGGCCGGCCATGACGGGCAAACAGGATTACCTGCTCGCCCTGCCCGAGCCGCAACTGGTGAATAACTTTTGTGTCTCCGCGCGCTCGGCGACGGGGACGGTGACCCTGTACGCGGGCGACGAAGTGGCGCCTCCGGGGGCGGCCTCGTGGACGCCGCTTGAAAAGGATGTGCCGATCGGTTCGATCAACGACAAGATGGGACCGTCGTTTGGGCGTTTCGCCAAATACATCCTCATTGAAACGAACCTGACGGACTCGGGACCGTGGTACAGCATCTATCTCTACGGCGCGAAGCCGGCGACCGCTTATCACGTCCAGCAGCGTGCGCAGCCAGTGGATCCGCGGACGATCTTCGGGCCTTATACCAATCCCGAAACGGCCATCAGCCTCTCGAGCCTGTACGCTCACGCGACGGTGACGATGGCGGGCGGCGCGTCTTCGGCCTGGCAGAATGCGATCGACGATAATCCGCAAACGGGGACGTTCATTCCCGCTACGCAGAACGAGGCCGGCCTCGCGATCCAGTATGACCGCTCGTACGCCATCCAGCGCATCTCGCTGCTGACCGAGGAAGGGACCAAGGGGAAGCTGGAGTTTTTTGTGATCAACCAGGCGACTCAACCTGCGCAAGGGTCCACGCCGACGACCAGCCGCGACAGTGGTTCGCAGTATATCAAGGTGGCGAACGATACCGACGCGCAGGGCGCCACGCCCTCGGGACCGGAACTGACCAATCTGCAGCCGGTTGCGACGGTCAACTTTGACGGATCGAGCCCGCGTGCGAGCATCGATTTCACACCGACCTCGGGCACGGAATTGGTGGCCCGCTGGACGCCGGATTCGGCCGGCCAGCCGCTGGGGATTCGCGAGATCGATTCCTTCGGCGACGTTGCGCTGAATGATTATGAGCTGGCTCCGGACGCGGTGGGCGAAGAAGGCGCGGCGGCGAATGAGACGGGCGGCAAGGAGACGATTCCGGCGGTGGGTGAGGACGGCGGGAAGGAATCGCTGCCGCCGGCGGTGGGTGAGGAGTTGCCGGAGAAGACGGCGTTCATCCCGGGTGTGCCGGTGTTTCCGCCGAACATTCCGTTCAGCCCGTAAAAAAGGTTTACAGGTATTGATTTAGAAACGCGAGGCTTCGGCCTCGCGTTTCTTGTTTTTGGGGGTGGAAGATTTTTGGCGAGGAGGCTCGATTTATCGACGAACCTTTCCGTATTTTTCGCGGATATTTCCGCAATGAATTGAATCCTCCCGGTATTGGCGGCACTTTTGGTGTTGTGATCCGATTTGAGTTTCAGCCGAGGATGGGGGACTTCGTGGCGTTGCACCGCTACGTTTGGAATCGTGGGAAGGGGCGCTGGTTTAATTTTCTTTGCGTTGTTGTGGTGCTGGGTTACGCGTTGTATCCGGTGCTGCTTCGGTTTCAGGGCGACCATCGAACTGCCATGGCGATTTATCGGGAGAATTCTATTCTGCTGTTTTTTGTGGGGTGGTATTTGTTCATGCGGCTTTTGCTTTTGGGGTTGATATTCGTGAAATTCAAAATGGCCAGGGTGTTGAATGCGAAGCGGGAGTATGTCGTGGACGAAAGCGGGGTGCATATCAGCAGCGAGGTTTTTTCGAGCGATATGGATTGGGACGAGATTCGGTTTGCGGACTGCGACCGGAGGTATTTCTTTTTCCGGTCGGGGAGGAAGTCGTACTTTAATATTCCCCGGTCATGCGTTCCTGATGAGGGGGCGTTTATGGAGTTGGTGGGGAGTAAGGTTAAGGTTTCGAAGAATTGGAAGGGAAGGTAACAAAGGGCGCGGGAAGAGGCGTGAGCGGACCACGGGGCGTAAGCCCGGGCGGACCAACGGTCCGCGCCTACAACGCGCTTTCAGAAAATAACGCGTGAAGGCCAGGACCGCTCCGTTGACGGGCTGGGAATGAAGGACAGAAAGGACGAAAGGGACAAAAAGGACGGAACCGGACGGAGGACGCGTAGTTAAGGCGTTTTAAATAAAACTGTGGCCGCGTGAAATGAACCGCCCCTTCAGGGCTTGGCCGATCTGGGCGGAGTTACCTGGGGCGTTGCCCCAGGCTTTTATGAGGACGGGCCTTTGGCCCT
>JBEKOV010000156.1:0-6134 GCA_049521415.1 Chthoniobacteraceae bacterium | reverse complement strand
TGCAGACGCTGGCGGAGGCATACGCAATCGTGAAGGCCTCGGGAATCGAGCCGCGGATGCTGATCGAGGCGTTAAAGAACCACGGGGTGCGCTCCGGCGTGGCGGATGCGAAGCTGGCGAAGATGGTCAACCGTGATTACGAGCCGCATTTTTCGCTCAAGCATATGTTCAAGGATGTGCAATTGGGCATCCATATCGCGAACTCGATGGAGATCGATCTGCCCGCGACCACGGCGACCGCGGGGGTGATGTACGGCGGTCTCACGCGCGGGTGGGCGGACGAGGACTTTGCGGTGCTGGCACGCTATTACCAAAAGGAGAGCGAGCCGGCATTTCTCAACGTGCCGCCACCAAAGACCGAGGAAAAGGCGGCGCCTGCTCCGGAGGAGAAGCCGCGGGAATCGACCCCGAGCGAATTGCGCGACATGGGGATCAAGGTGCCGGAGGAGCCGAAGCCAGAATCGAGAGTCGAAACGAAAACCGAGAGCAAGGCCGAGCCGGCAAAGGCTGAACCGGTTGCCGCTGAAGCCGCAAAACCGGAGCCGGCAAAGACGGATGTATCGAGCGAGAAGAGCAAATCTGAAACGGTGGGGAGCGCGAACGGAAATCCCGACGAGGCGGCCAGCCCACATACGCCATTTGTCCGCATCCGGCGCTGGTTCGGGACGGGCTCGACGAATTGATGCCGGTCGCGCCCGATGGCTGAACAGGATTCCCCGGCCGCCATATATGCGCAGGCGCGCGCCCGCGGGGCAGTGCTGGACCTGAGCGAGCGGGCCAAGTGGCGGCTGCTGGGAGCGGATCGCGTGCGTTATCTCAACGGCCAGGTCACGAACGACATCCGGCGCGTGCGAGCGGATGCGGCGATGATGGCCTGCGTGACCACGGCAAAGGGAAAGCTTTCGGGGATCGTGTTTGTGTCCGCCGCGCCGGATTTTCTGCGAATCGACGCGGAGGCGGAATTGCGCGAGCCGCTCGGGGCGCGGCTGGAGCGCTACATCATAGCGGACGACGCGACGCTGGAGGATGTGACCGGCGAGGAATGCCTGTTTCACCTGCTGCCGCCGGCATCCGCCAGCGGAGCCGCGCCGGAAATCGAGGGAGCGGAAATTCGCACGGCCATGCGGCTGGGGCGCCCCGGAATCGACGTTATAGGGCCGCAGGGGGAGCGTGACCGCCTGCTGGCCGCGCTCACCGCCGAGCGGGCGCTAATTCCATCCGCGCTGGCCGAGTCGATGCGCATCGAGGCGGGCGTGCCGCGCTGGGGAGCGGAATTGACCGAGGAGACGCTGCCGCCCGAAGCGGGCCTGGAGGAGACGGCGATCGATTATCACAAGGGCTGCTACATCGGCCAGGAGGTGATCTCGCGAATCAAGAGCGTGGGCCGCGTGAATCGGCGCCTCGCCGGTTTCGCGGCCTCCGGGCCGCTGGCGCCGGGGATGACGCTCCATGCGCCGGAGGAGCCGGCGAAGAACGCGGGCGAAATCACGAGCGCCGGGTGGAGTTTCGGCTTGGAATGCTGGGCCGGGCTCGGCTATGTCAGGCGCGGACTCGCCCACGGCGCCTATGCCACGCTCGACGCGCGCACGCCCGATGGCGCCGCAGTCAGCGTGCAGGTGCGGGAGCTGCCCCTCGTTCCATGAAAAAATCCGTACTCCTCCTTTTCGCCCTGCTTGCCCTCGCGCCGCACTCCGCCCAGGCGCAGGATATCGCCACGTTCGACTTCCGAGTGGGCAATGAGGACGGTCTGAAGCGAGTCGTCATTCAACTGGACCCCGACGCCGCGCCCGAGACGGTGGCCAATTTCGAGAAGCTGGCGCGCCACAAGTTTTACGTGGGCCTGAAAGTGCATCGCGTGATCCCGCACACGCTGGTCCAGATGGGCGATCCCCTCTCCCGCGGGCGCGATCGCACCGCGGTGGGCACGGGCGGGCCCGGCTACACACTACCGCCTGAGATTCAACTGCGGCACACGGTGGGCGCCGTGGCCATGGCCCGCCTGCCGGATGCGATCAACCCGGCGCGGCGCTCGAACGGAAGCCAGTTTTATATCTGCCTGACGGCGATGCCGCAACTGGACGGGCAATACACGGTCTTTGGCCACGTGATCAAGGGCATGGACGTGCTGGACGACATCTCGACCCAGGAATCCGATACGAACGACAACCCCGTAACGCCGGTGGTCATCAAGGGGACATACCTCGGGCCGGGCCCCGCTCACCGGTCCTCCTTCCGCCTCTGGCCGTGGTGAACGGGGCGCAAAAATGCCTTTGCAATTTTCGCGGCTGTGGCGTACGAGACTGCCCCCGCGCTAATCCGAAAGTGCCCCCCTGCGGCGTCTCCGGTTTTCCGCGCGGGACTGATCAGTAACGGGTAGGTTCCGGAGTGGCCAAACGGGGCAGACTGTAAATCTGCTGGCTTATGCCTTCGCTGGTTCGAATCCAGCCCTGCCCATTCTGGTTGAGGGACTTATGGCGGAATGAGAGCAATCGCGTAGTAAAAACCGTAGTAAAGGGGCCGGAATTTGAGCGTGGCGGCGGTGGAGATGCAGTTATAAGGTGGTCAGAAACTTCTTCAACTCATTGAGGCGCGGACTTTTGGCGTGGCGGACATAGTAGCCGGAGGTGGCGACGCCAAGCTGGAGGCTCGGGGCGAGGTCGAGGCCGAGCAATCGTCCGATGCAGAAACCGGCATTGAAGTGATCGCCCGCGCCGGTGGTGATTTTTGGCGCGGGAGTGAAGGGACCGACAACGTGCGCGGCGCCGGTCGCATCGGCCGCGGCGGCGAAGCTGGTGGGGTGAATGACAACGGTATGGATGCCAAGGGCTTCGCGGATTTCCCGGGCGTGGACGGTGACGTTCTCGAAGGTTTCGTCAGAGAGTGGGATACCGAGGACGGAGCCGATCTGGCGGCTCTCCTGAAGGTTGAGGCCGAGGATGACGTTAAAGTATTTCTCGAATTTCCTGATGAGCTTGAGCAGCGCCTCGATGTCGCCCGAGGTGCGCTTGGCGGGATCGGCCAGATCGAAAAAGAGGGAGCGTTTCGCGCCCCTGAGCCTCGGCGCGACGCGGGTGAGGATCTTTTGCAGTATCTGGCTCATGAAGGGCAGCATGGTCCAATTGACGAGCGAGATGAGGGCGGAGGCGGAGAAAATCCGGATCAGTTTTTCCTCGGGAACGTGGCGGATGAGATTGGCCCAGTTGACCTGCTTGAGGCTCTCGATCTTGCCGCACATGAGCTTGCCATCTTCGAATTCGATCGCGTCGGTGAATCCCGGGTCGGCGATACTGATGGCCTTGGCGCGCCGGGCGAAGTCCGCGAATACGGGATGGATGGAGGGTGACCCAAGGCAGCCGATGTAGGTGATAGGTGAACCGAAGGCGCCAATGGCGTTTGCCATGATGGGGCCATTGCCGCCGAGCTTCACCATCTGGCTGACGAACTCGAAGTTGGCGCTGAGCCCAGCCGCGGCTTGGATGCGGCTGGCAAATGACTCCATCTTCGAGAGGCGGGTGAATTTCGACGATGATTCGCGCTTGTCCACGACATGGAGGATCGTGTCGAGAAAGCCGTCGAATCCGACCAGAACATTCATCCTGGCGAGACGACTGTGCGCGCCGGCGAGTTGCCCGGCAATCTGCGAGGGGAACGATTTAGCCATAATCCGCCGGATTCTTAGACCGACCGGTGGAAATTACACGGAAAATTCCCGGGTATGGACGAGGACCAATAAGATCAAAGCTCGGCCGGAACGCGGGGTGCGAGATTGACCGGGTGGCCGGCGAGGAATTCGCGAATGTTGCGCAAGGTTTGCTCGCAGATGCGGGCGACGGCCTCGGCGGAGTTGAAGGCGGAATGTGGGGTAAAGATGACGTTTGGGCGGTCGAGCAGGCGGCTGTCCCGGACTAGGTTGCGCAATTCCTCGACCCGGTCGCCGCGCGACAGCGGCTCCTCCGGGGAATCGGCGTGCTGGAGGTGGCTGATGATCTCCTCGCCGATGATGCGGGTGCTATCCTGGTGAAGGACGCGCTCATCCTCGAGCACATCCAGGCCCGCGCCGCCGACGAGACCGCTCTCGAGCGCCTCGAGGAGCGCCTCGGTGTCCACGAGGGCGCCCCGGGCGGTATTGATGAGGACGACCCCGGGCTTGCAGAGCGCGAATGTATCGCGATTGAGGAGATGGCGGGTGGCGGGCAGGAGTGGAATGTAGAGCGAAACGACATCCGAGCGGCGCAGGAGGTCCTCGAAGCCGACGTACTCAAAATCCAGGGTGGCAGCCACGAGCGGCTGCGTCTTCACGTCGTAGGCGATGACCTGCATCTGGAAGCCGAGGGCGATGCGCGCGGCGTGCAGGCCGATGCGCCCGGTGCCGATAATGCCGAAGGTCTTCCCCTTGAGGTCGAACCCGCGGAGGGCCTGGTAGGAAAAATGGCTGCTGGAATAGGCCTTGAGCGATTCCCTGAGCCGCCGCGAGAGCGCCAGAAGCAGGGCGAATGAATGCTCCGCCACGGTGTTTTCACCATAATTGGGAACGCGGCTGACAACGATGCTGCGGGCGGCGGCCTCGGCGACGGCAATGTGATCGGAACCGGTGGAGCGCGTGGTGATCAGCTTGAGCGCGGGATGCGCGTCCAGGAAGGCGGGCGTCACCTGTGAGTGGACGAAGACGGAAAGGATTTGCGCGTCCGGCGGGACTTCGTCGAGATCGTCCACAAATTGCAGGTCGTGGCCGTCGTCCAGGTCCGCTCGAAAGAACTCCTGCTCGTTGCTCTCCGTCTCGACGAAGCAAATTTTCACGCGGGAAATGATGGAGGAAAATTCGAAATTCGAAACAGGAATTTTTTCCCCTGTAAAAGCCGCACCCACCGGCTAATGTTTTCAGTTCCATGCGATTGCTAGACCGTTACGTGCTGCAGAGTTTCCTCGTGCCGTTCCTCTACTCGACGTGCGGGTTCCTGGCGATCTGGCTCGTGTTCGACCTGAGCGACAATGGCCACGAATTCATCGAGGCGCACGTCAGGTTCTCGAAGCTGGTCTATTTCTACCTGACGCAATTCCCGCAAATCCTGGTCATTTGCCTGCCGGTGGGCCTGCTGCTGGCGTTGCTTTATTCCCTGAGCCGGATGTCGCGGGCGAACGAGATCATCTCGATGCTAACGGCGGGCCAGAGCCTCATGCGGGTAATCATGCCGCTGTTCATCGCCGGCTTTTTGGTGACCTGCGCGAGCCTCGCGCTGAATTATCAACTGGCGCCGCACTCGGACGTGCAGCGGAAGGTATTGCTGGACGAGATCAGCAGGGGAAAGAGCCGGACGGATGAAATTCCGCAGCAACTCTTCCGCAACCGGCAGGATAACCGCACGTGGTACGTCGAGACGATCGAGAAGAAAGAGAACACGTTGCGCGAAGTGGATATTACGCAGCAGGATGCCGACGGGAATATCGTCACGACATGGTACGCGGACCGCGGGGTGTACAATCCGGCGGACAAGTCGTGGACATTCACGCGTGGAATGCAGGTGAACTTTGACAAGCAGGGAAATATCGTCAGCCGCGATGAAAGCTGGCTGCACGGGTCGAAGCGTATCACGGGCTGGTCGGAGACCGTATGGCGCATCCTCAGCACGAATGACGATCCGCAGGACCTCTCCGTGCCGGAGCTGAAGGAGTATCTGACCAATAACAGCGACTTTCCGGCAGTCCGGCTGGCGCCGTTCCGCACTTACTACTGGTATCGCTTTGCGGTGCCGCTCCAGTGCCTGGTGGTGATCTTCATCGCGGCGCCGCTTGGAATCGTGTATTCGCGGCGCGGGGTGCTGGCAGGAGTGGCGAGCTGTATCTTTATCTTCTTTGCGATGGGATTCGCCGAGAAATTCTTCCTCGCCCTTGGCAAGGGCGACCGTGTGTCGGCGCCCGTGTCGGCGTGGACTTCGGACGTCGTATTCACATTGATAGGATGTTACCTGCTCTATCTTCGCGCCAATAACCGCGACTGGCCCTCGCTCCGCCTGTGGTGGCGCAAGTAACCGCGGGAAGCCGCCGTTTTAACGATGCAGACTGACTGGACCATTCAAAGCTGCTCGGGACGCTGCGCGGTCGCGGGGCGCGACTTTGCCGACGGCGAAACTTTTTAT
>JBEKOV010000155.1:0-6140 GCA_049521415.1 Chthoniobacteraceae bacterium | reverse complement strand
TTTGCTGCCAAGGTTGCGGGTAAAGGCTCTGCTGGCGTCGATTTCGGCTTTTGCGCTGTGGCTGCTGGTCCTGAGGGTACATGGTTCGACGATCCAGCAGGTGCTAGGCAGTTACCTATCGGTGGCGGATCGCGGACTTTCTCCCGACAAGTTCCAGTTCATGCAGGAACTGACCCTCCTGGAAAAAGTCCTCTCGTTTCTCGCCCTGTTCGCTTCATGCCTGCCGTGGGTTGTTGTCGTGATGAAACCAGCGCGGCTGGGATCGGCGCGGAGCATGATATCGTTATTCGCCCTGGCCGCCGGAACCTACGGTTTTGTCTCGAATAATGACCTGAAAGTTGTCGACCTGCCGCTGCAACTCCTTTCCGGGATATTTCTGATTGCCAGCCCCGATGGGGAAAAGATGAAGCTTACGCTTCCGAGGCCGTGGAGGCTCTATTTATGCGCTCTTTTGTCAGTTCTGACATCGGTATCGATAGCGCAGGCCGTGACACGGCATCGCGTCCTGATAATGGGTTATGGTGTGTTTTTTGAGTATGAGTTGAGAGACGCACCGTTGAGTAATGATTTTTTCAGGGGATTGCACGCCGGAGAAAATCTTGAAGCAATCATCGAGGAGATTTCCGACGTCCGGAATCTTCCGGGCAGGCGTTCGATTTTCTTCGGCCCCCGGTTGCAATGGGCTTATGCGGCATTCCATATTGACTCACCGCGAAACGAACCGATCTTCTGGCAGCCGGGCGTGATGTTTCGGAAAGGTGACGAAAGCTTGTATGTTGATAACTGGCTGAAGGCTGATTATGACAGTCTTGTATTTTTGGACCCGCTTTATTATCCGCAAAGCTTTCAGAAAGCGATTGATGCCCGATATGGAGTGGATCGCGATGTGCCGTCAATTGCCCTGGCCCTGGGGCCGGATCTGCGGAAAGATCGCCTGCGGCTTATCGTGATGAAGAAGCGTCCCCTTCCGGGGAGGGGGGTTCCTTAGAGCAGCTTAAATAAAACTGTGGAGAAAGGACTTAAGGGACGAAAAGGACATAAAGGACGGAAGGCTACACAAAAAGTTAAATCGCCCTGGTCTCGGTTTGCCAGGGGAGCATGGGGAGGAGGAGGCCGCGGCGGTTGGTGCGGCTGTTGAGCTGGTTGGTCTGGACGATGCGGAAGCGGAGGGCGTCTTCGTGATCGTAGGTCAACTGGTGGGTGCCGCTGTTGATGCGGAGATAGTAGTCGCCGAGGTTTAGCAGGTCGCCGGGGAGTTTTACGCGAGTTGTGTAGGCGCCGGGGGTGCGGAGGGCGTAATGGCCGGGGGCGGTGTCGTGGTCGCCGCAGGTTACGAGGTGGATGCCGTCGGCGGTGTAGATGAAGAATTCGATGAGGGTGTTGCGGGCGGGGGTTCTTACTTCGTAGGTCAACTCGACGGTGAAGCCGTCGGAGGCTTCGAATTCGGCTGAGGGTTGGGCAGAGGAGTTGAGGAGGCGGGCGGAGAGGATTTGGACGGGATGCGTTGTTTTATTTTTGGCGGACCATTCGATGGGAGTTTCGGCCTGGCGGGACATGTAGGCGCGGACGATCTCGGGTGTGGGGCCGAGGGCGGCGACGCGTCCGGATTCGAGGAAGATGGCGCGGCTGGTGAGGGCGGTGACGGCGCCCATGTTGTGACTTACGAAGAGGACGGTGCGACCGTCGTTTTGGGAGACTTCGCGCATTTTGCCGAGGCACTTTTTTTGGAATTGGGCGTCGCCGACGGCGAGGACTTCGTCGACGAGGAGGATGTCGGGCTCAAGATGGGCGGCGACGGCGAATGCGAGGCGGACGTACATGCCGGTGGAGTATCGCTTGACAGGGGTGTCGAGGAATTCGGCGGTGCCGGCGAAGTCGACGATGCTGTCGAATTTACCGCGGATTTCGCGGCGGGGCATGCCAAACATGGCGCCGTTGAGGTAAATGTTTTCGCGTCCGGTCAGTTCGGGGTGAAAGCCGGCGCCGATCTCGAGGAGGCTGCCTACGCGACCGTATATTTCGGCGCGGCCACTAGTGGGACGGGTGATGCGGTTGAGGATTTTGAGGAGGGTGGATTTGCCGGCGCCGTTGCGTCCGACGATGCCGAATGCTTCGCCCTGGGCGATGTCGAAGGAGACGTCGTGGAGGGCGGTGAATTCGCGACGGGAGGAGCGGCGAGGGGCTGCGATGCGGGCCGAGCGGGAGAGGGCTTCGCCCAAGGTGGTGGAGCGGACGGGGCCGGAGGCGATGACGTAGGTCTTGCCTAAACCGCGGGCGGTGATGGCGGGGTTAGATGACATCAGATAAATTTAACCACAGAGAACGCAGAGAACACAAAGGCGGAGGGGGCTGATTGCGGGGTTGGAGCATATTAGCCATAGGTGTAGCGTCATCTCAGGAATTTTTAGACAGGATGAACAGGATTGACAGGATACTACTTACTGATTTCACGATGCTCATGACGTACACTTGTGAATCTTGTTCATCCTGTCCAAGGTTTCTCCGGACACACTTTACCTTAAGCTTCCCTAGATGACATCGGCGAAGGTGGTTTCGAGTTTGTTGAATGTCCATGCGCCGATGGCGGCGAGGATGACGGCGACGACTGCGGAATAGGCGAGGGCGTGGAAATTTATTGTGCCGACGCCGATGAGGGACCAGCGGCATGCCTCGATGGGGGCGCACAATGGATTGAGCCAGAGCCAATGGCGGAGATGGGCGGGGATGGCGGCGACCTGCCAGGCGACGGGGCTGGCGAAGGTTAGTAGCTGGATGAGGACGGGGAGGATGTAGGGGACGTCGCGGTATCTGACGCTGAGGGCGCCGGCGATGAGGCCGCAGCCGAAGGCGAGGGCGAGAAGCATGGCGAGGCATACGGGGAGGAGGAGGATGCGCGCGGAGATTCCGATTTTTGCGACGGCGAGGAGGATGGCCATCATTGCGAGGGCGACGGCGAAATCGAGGAGGCTGGAGAGGACGGCGGAGAGGGGGAGAATGATGCGGGGGAAATAGATTTTTGTGATGACGCTGGAGTTTTGGAGCATGACGGCGGCGGATTTGGTGACGGTGTTGGCGAAGGCCATCCAAGCGAGGAGGCCGCAGTAGGAGAAGATGAAATAGGGCGTGCCGCCGGAATCAAGATGGGCGACGGCGCCGAAGAGGAAGGCGAAGAGGCCGGCGCCGAGGAGTGGCTGGAGGAGGACCCATGCGACGCCGAGGACGGTCTGGCGGTAGCGGAGGCGGATGTCTCGCATTGCGAAGGCGAGGAGCAGCTCCCAATACTCGGAGCAGGCGGCCAATTGGAGACCCTCCCAGGGGCGCGGAGGCTCGATGACCGTGAGCTTGCGAGGCGGCTGCTCGTCTTTCCGAGAAGGAAGTGACGGACCGGTTGTCACGCGTTGCCGGCTTCGGCGGCCCGGTAATACTCGGGGTAGCGGTAGTAATAATACTCCTGGGCGGCGATCTCGACATCGTTGCAGACGAGGCCGAGGACATTGGCCTGGCGGCGGAGGAGGAGCTCGAGGGCCTTGCGGCTGGTGCGGGTGGAGGAGGAGCCGTAGCGGAGGACGAAAATGGTCGCGTCGATTTTTGGGGCGAGGCTGGTGGTGTCATCGGCGACCATGACGGGGGCGCTGTCGATGATGACGAAATCGTAGACGGCGTAAAATTCGGCGAGGAGTTGATTGGCGCCGCGCTTGAGGAAGTTCTCGCCCGGATTGCGGATGAGGCTGCCGCGGGGCAAAAGGCTGAGGCCGGGGGTGCCGGTGGGTTTTACGGAGTCGCGCCATTTGTCTTTGCGCTCATCGATGAGGATATCGGCGAAGCCGGAGCGGTTCTCGACGCCGAATTGCTCATGGAGGCGGCCGCGGCGCAGATCGCCATCGATCAAAAGGACGGTGGCGCCGGCGAAGGCGAAGGTGATGGCGAGATTCGAGGCGACGGTGGATTTGCCTTCACCGGGGACGGCGCTGGTGATGAGGAAGGAACGGGGTGCGGCGCCTTCGGCAGGGAGGAAGATGAGGGAGGAACGGAGGGAGCGGAGGGATTCGGCGAAGGCGTGGCGCTCGTCATTCTCGACGAGCAGGGAGAGGGAGGCGCCGGCGTTCGGCGCGCCGGGTGCATCGACGCGGGGGATTTGCGCGAGCAATTGCTCGTGGAAGAGGGATTCCAAATCGGTGGCGGAGAGGATGCGGTCATCGTAGCGGGCGAGGAGGGCGAGGAGGGCGAGACCAAGGAGGAGGCCGGCGGCGGCGGCGATGCCGGTGGTGCGCCAGAGGCCGGGACGGACGGAGATGGGATCGGAGGCGTGCTCGAGGACGGAGACCATGTCCTGATCGACGTTTTTGTTGATGTCGATGTTGCGGAGGTTGGTCAATTGCTGGTTTTCGACTTCCTGGGCGCGATCTACCTTGTCCTTGATGCGGTTGTATTCGGCCATGCGCCTGCCGAGGTCGACGGCTTTGGCCTGCCATTCGGTGATGGTTTTGTTGAGGTTATCGATTTCGAGGCGAAGGGATTCCTCGCGGGTCTTCATTTCGTCGAGGCCCTGGCTCTTGAGGGTTTCGATGAGGCTCTTCTGGGCGTCGATTTTTGAGTTGAGGTCGATCATGGTGGGATGGGCGGGCCTGAGGACTTTTGCGAAATCGTCGCGCTGGGCCTGGAGGGCCTGCAAATCCTGCTGGGCCTTGTCGATTTGGGATTCGGCGCCGCCATCGTGCATTTCGGCGGCCTCGCTGCGTGCGGCGTCGAGACCGGAGGGGTCTGTTTTGTCGCCGGTGTTTGCGGCGGCGCGGTCTTTTTGAGCCATGAGCATGAGTTCATGCTTCTGTGTGCGGTCGAGGGAGGAATCGAGGTCGAGGCTCTGGAGCAATTGGTACTCGTTCTTGAGGTTCGCGAGGCTGCGATTGAGGGTGACGAGGTACTCGGCGGCGCTGTTGCCCTGCTCCTGGAGGAAGCCGACGTTGTTGTTTTTCTCGAAGTCGATGAGCTGCGCCTGGCCCTGGTCGATCTCCTGTTCGAGGAGCTTCAATTGCTCGGTGATGGCGGCGAGGGTATCGTCGGAGACCTCCGAGTGCATCTCGCGCTTCATGGCGGTGTACTCGGTCATCATGGCGTCGAGGAATTTCTGGGTGTAAGCGCCATCGGAGCCGACGGCGGAGAGATCGAAGATGGTTGTGTTCGGCTCATGGCCGACGGTGACATTGACCGGGAGGGGAACGAGCTGGGGATCGGTGGTGGAGACGCGCTGGAAGGCGCGGTTGCGGACTTCGTTGCTCTGCATGATTTCGGCCTGTGTGCCGAGGAAGTCGGTGAGTTCCTCCGTGTAGGTGGCGCCATTGGGGACATTGATCCTGCCGGCCATGACCATGCGGGCGGTGGAGAGCCATGCGGGGGGCTGGCGGAAGGCCCAGAGGGCGCCGCCAAATGCGCAAAGGGCGGTGAGGAGGAGGAGGAGCCACCAACGCTGACGCAATTGGACGGTCCATTTGCGGAGGCGATTGCGGAGGGCGAACGCATCGGTGTGAGATTCGCGCCCGGAATGCGCGGGCTTGTGGTGGGCGGGCATTTTTTAGAAATTGATGAGCTTGCGGGGGACGACGATGAAATCGTCGGGCTCGAGGATGGGGTCTTTGTCGATGCGGCCTTTGTCGATGATCTGGCCGACGTCGATTTCGATGGATTGGGTGGTTCCATCGGCGTCCCTGCGGAGGATTTTGACCTTGTGCTCATTGCCGAACTGGACGACGCCGCCGGCGCGAGTGATGGCCTTGCTCAAGGTGAAGACTTCGTCGGGAGGAATCTGCTGGGGGCCGGGGGCGGCGACCATGCCGGTGACGTAGATGCGGCCCGGAGATTTCTGGGTGGCCATGTCGAGGGCGATGATGACGGTGGCCTTGTAGAAGTAGGTCTGCTCGAGGACGGGTTTTATTTCCTGAGCCAACTGACGGCATGTCCTGCCGGCGGCGGCGACGCGACCGAGGAGTGGGACCTCGATGTCGCCATCGTCCGTGACGACGAGGCTGACGGGGGGATTTTTGTCCTCGATGACGCGATAGGAGATGTGATCGCCGGGGGTGAGCTTGCGCTTGTCGTCGAGTTGATTGATGGAGGTGTAGAGGAATGTATCGGGGGTGGGGGCT
>JBEKOV010000154.1:0-10465 GCA_049521415.1 Chthoniobacteraceae bacterium | reverse complement strand
AAAACCGTCAGCCTTATGATGAGGCTCGCTATCTCGCCCAACTCGCCAGACACGGCTCCGCATACGCTTCAACGGTGTGAATAATTCCATTCATTTTCTTTGACAGACCAGCTCAGATGTAATTGTGCTCTCCGGGGCCGACGGGGACGGCGCCATCGGAATCAAGCGGATCAAGGAACGCGGCGGGCTCACCATCGCACAGGATCCGGACGAGGCCGAGCACAGCGGGATGCCTCATGCGGCCATCGAGACCGGAATGGTGGACTGGGTGTTGCAGGTGGAGCAAATGCCGGCGCGGCTGCTGGATTATATGGCCCGCGAACGGCGCCTGAAATTGCCACCGGAGGATGACCCGCAACCGGCAGAGGCGCCGCCTCCCGCCCCTGACGAGGCGGAGACCGCCCTGCGGGATGTCCTTGCCCTTTTACGGACGCGCACCGCGCGGGATTTTTCCCATTACAAGCGCGCCACCATTCTGCGGCGCATCTCGCGCCGCATGCGGGTATGCGGTCTGGAGGATCTGCCCGGATACCTCGCCTATTTACACACGCATCTAGGTGAGACGGGCGCGCTTTTGCAGGACCTTTTGATCAGCGTCACAAATTTTTTTCGTGATCGCGATGCTTTTGAGGCCCTGGAGATGCACCTTCCCGAACTCTTTAAAGGCAAGGGACCGGGCGATACCGTGCGCGTCTGGGTGGCGGCATGCGCGACCGGAGAGGAGGCGTACTCGGTTGCGATCCAGCTCTGCGAGTACGCCCACCGGCTGGATGCGCCCCCACTCATCCAGGTCTTCGCCACGGATTTGGATGAAAACGCCATTCGGATGGGCCGCGAGGGGATTTATCCTGACGTGATAGCCGCCGATGTGTCTGAGGAGCGGTTGCGGCGCTTTTTCGTCAAGGAGCGCCACGGCTACCGCGTACGGCGCGAGGTGCGCGAGATGGTGCTGTTCGCCCTGCAGGATCTGCTGAAGGATTCGCCCTTTTCGCGGCTCGACTTAATCGCCTGCCGCAATCTGCTGATCTATCTGAACCGAGATGCTCAGGCGCGACTTTTCGAGATCTTTCATTTCGCCCTGCGGCCCGAAGGGTTTCTTTTTCTGGGCTCCTCCGAGTCGGTGGAAGATGACAGCCCACTATTCACGGCGCTCGACAAGAAGCACCGTATTTACGGATTCCGTCCGGCGCCAGGGATCGGACTGCCGGTGCCATCCGGACCTGGGACGCTGGCACTGATGCTGAAGTCGCAAGCCCGGACCAAGGATCGGCCTGCAATTCCCCCTGGCGTTCGTCTCCTGGACCGCACGGACTCCATGAGCGCGCGGGCGCGCGAACGCGACCTCTCCTGGAGCGAGCTGCACTTCAAGCTCATCGAACGCCTTTCCCCTCCATCGCTGGTGGTAAATGAGAAGTTTGAGATCATGCATCTCTCGGAAAAGGCGGGGCAATTCCTACAGTTCAGCGGGGGCGTGCCGTCGAAGAGCCTCTCGCAGATTGTGCATCCGATGTTGCGCGGCGAGTTGCGCGCGGCACTTTACCGCGCAGTTCAAACCCACGCAGTGACGGAAGTTTTCGAGGCGCCGGTGGAAATCGACGGAGCGGGGTACGCAGTCAATATCCGGGTCATGCCGGCGGACGATCTGGGGCCCGGCTACCTGCTCGTGGTCTTCGATGCCCATCCCTCTTCAGATGCGTTGGCGAACGCGGCCCCGTCGCGCGTCGAGCCGGATTCGGTGGTCGGCCATCTGGAGCGAGAGTTGGACCAGATGAAAATGCAGCTGCGCTACTCTTCGGAGCAGTACGAGACTTCGACGGAGGAATTGAAGGCAAGCAACGAAGAGCTGCAGGCGATGAATGAGGAGTTGCGCTCCGCCACGGAGGAATTGGAGACCAGCCGCGAGGAATTGCAATCCATCAATGAAGAGCTGACGGCGGTAAACCAGGACCTCAAAGGAAAGGTGGACGAACTCGCCCGTGCGAACAGCGACGTGAATAACCTGATGGCAGCCACGGCCATTGCCACCATCTTTGTGGATCGCGATTTGCGCATTATGCGCTATACCCCTTCAGCGGTGGCGCTCTTCAATCTCATTCCCAGCGATACGGGCCGGCCACTGACCGATCTGAAAGACCGGCTCGATTATCCCGAGATGGAACAGGACGCCACACAGGTGCTGAATCAACTCGTACCGAACGAGCGCGAGGTATGGGCCGAAGGGCGTTGTTTCCTCACGCGCACGCTTCCCTACCGGGCGGCAGATCAGCGGATCACTGGGGCAGTGCTCACATTTATCGATATTACCGCAAGGAAAGAGGCTGTCGATTCGCTTCAGGAAGCCGAGGCAGAGCAGGCCGTGGATCTCGCGGCTATGCGGCGGCTGCAGAAACTCAGTTCGCGACTCCATGCCAGCCAGACGCTGCCGGCGCTGCTGGAGGAAATCCTCGGCGCGGTAATCGAGTTGCAGGGCGCGGATTTTGGGAAGGTGCAACTTCTGGACCGCAACACCGGCACGCTGGAGATTGCGGCCCTGCGTGGTTTCAAGCAGGAATATATTGATTACCTCAAGCATGCGCACGTAGGGGATGCCCCGGCATACGAGCGGGCGCTTCGGCAGTGCAAGCAGATCATCGTCGAGGACGTAAACGTCGATGCATCCTACGCCTCACTTCGCGATGCGGCTGCCCAGGCAGGCTATCGTGCCGTCCTCGCAACACCGCTCTTTGACCTCGCCGGCGATCCGCTGGGCGTGCTCTCGGTCCATTTTCGCAAACCGCACCGGCCCGAAGCGCGGGCCTTGCGCCTCGCAGAAATCTACGCCCGGCAGGCCGCAGATGTGATCGCGCTTAAGCTTTCCGAGCAAACCCTCAGGGAAAGCGAGGGGCGATTCCGCGCCATCGTCAGCCAGACTACCGCCGGTATTGGCCTTGCCGATCTGAACCGCCGGGTCACCTTCGTCAACCAGCGGCTGGCAGACATGCTTGGTTATCGCCCGGAGGAGATGGTTGGGCGATTGATCAGCGAACTGACACATACAGACGACATCCAGGAGAATATGCGGCTGATCGAGCAAACCGTCAGTCCGGGGATTCCCGTCCAATTCGAAAAGCGGTTCATACACAAAAACGGCTCATCCGTCTGGGTACATGTCAGCGTTTCCCCGGTGCGGGACGCAGAGGGTAATGTGACCTCGACCGTTTCCGCCTTTCTGGACATCACCCACCACAAGGAAACGCAGAAGGAGCTGTTGGAAGCTCTCGATCGAGCCGAAGCCGCCACCCGGGCCAAGGATCACTTTCTGGCCGTGCTCTCCCATGAATTGCGCACCCCGCTCACGCCGGTCCTCATGGCTGCGCACACCCTCGCGCGGCGCACCGATCTGCCGCCGGCGGTGCAGGAGTCGCTGGCAATGATCCGGCGAAACGTGCAACTGGAGGCGCGCTTCATCGACGATTTACTCGATCTGACGCATATCGTACACGGCAAGATAGAGATTCTCCAAGAGGAAGTCGATGTGCATGAGGCGATCAGGCTTGCGGTCGAGATTAGCGCGCCGGACATGGAGGCCAAGGGTCAGCTCTTTGAAATGGCCCTCGACGCCGGCCAACAGCATCTGCTGGGCGACATGAAGCGGCTCCAGCAGGTATTCTGGAACCTGCTCAAGAATGCTTCGAAGTTTTCGCCTCAAGGGGCCGAAATCCACCTGCGCTCATACAATGAACCGGGCCGCATCCTTATTACCGTCGCAGACAGCGGCATTGGAATGGAGGCCGGGGCTTTGCAGAGAATATTCCATCCGTTTGAGCAAGCTGATGAGTCGATCGCGCGCTCCTTTGGCGGTCTTGGGCTCGGGCTGGCCATTGCGAGAGCTACCGTGGAGGCTCATGGCGGCCAAATCAGCGCCACAAGCGCGGGGCTCGATCAGGGCTCAACATTTACGATAAGTCTGCCACTGGCATAGATTTGACCTTCCCCTGAATATACGCTCCAGCTCGGTACAACTTACGAACCATCTTATAGACTTATGAGAGACCCAACCTCGCCTGACCGCCCTTTGCGGATCTTTGTTGTGGAGAACCACGAGGATACTCTCAAGGCCCTGACGGAGTATCTCATCTCCAGCGGCCATGCCGTGCATTCCGCCCATACGATGAGGGTAATTATATACTTGACTCAGGATCATAAAGGGTGCATTCTGCTCGCATGAAAGCAGAAATAAAGTTCCCGGAGACTCTCCAAGAGGCCATTCAATTCTTTGGCGATGAGGAGAATGCGTTCGCGTTTATGGTGCGCCTTCGTTGGCAGGATACGGTCACTTGCCCCCGCTGTGGATCGGGTGAGGTTCGGTTTCTTGCCACCCGGAAGATTTGGGAGTGCAAGGGCTGCAAGGTGAAGAAGCAATTCTCCGTTCGCGTCGGGACCATTTTCGAGGATTCCCCAATTAAACTCGGCAAATGGTGGGCTGCAATCTGGCTGATTTCCAACGCCAAGAACGGCATCAGTTCTTGTGAGCTTCACCGGGCGCTTGGCGTCACCCAAAAAACCGCGTGGTTCATGCTCCAGCGCATCCGTTTGGCGCTTCAAAACGGTTCCATCGTGAAGATTGGTGGACAGGTCGAAGTTGACGAAACTTTCATCGGAGGAAAGGCCCGCAACATGCACAAGGCGGTTAAGGCACGGCGCGGTATTCAGACCGGCGGCGCTTCCATGATGCCCGTGCAAGGGCTTTTGGAGCGCAAGACTGCTGATCGTGCTTCCCGCGTGGTCGTCAAGGTTGTGGACACTCGCAAGCGCCGCGATTTGCAAGCGACCGTGCGGGAATACGTCCTCAAGGGTTCTGAGGTTCACACCGATGCGCTTCGCTCCTACAACGGCCTTGCGGATGAATACACCCACAATGTTATTGACCACGCGGAAGCCTACGTGCGCGGGCACGTCCACACTAACGGGCTGGAAAACTTTTGGAGCCTCCTCAAGCGGTCCATTCGGGGAACTTATGTGAGCGTCGAGCCGTTTCATTTGTTCCGATATTTGGATGAGCAAGCCTTCCGGTTCAATGAGCGCAAAGACAACGATTGCGGGCGGTTCTTGAAAGCCGCCGCTGGCGTTCTCGGCAAAGGGTTGCGGTATGCGGCTCTCATCGGGCAAGGCGTGGAGCCGCAAACGGCCATCTAAGCGGACTGACAAACGGGAGGGACGGGGGAAGCGGAGCAAGGTTGCCAAAGTCGAGCGCGGGCGCTAGGGTGCGCCCATGAGTGACACGCCGGAACACACGCAGCGCCAGAACTTCGAAGCTCTGGCAAAACGACTTGTGGCCGTCCCAAAATCCAAGGTGGACGCCGCGCAAAAGGAGTGGAAAAAGACGAAGCATAAACGCGGTGCATCCGAAAAGCCTTATTGAAATCATGACACTGCCTCTTTTACTGCTCGTATAAATAAATCTGTATCCAAGAAGTAGTTTGGGTACGCACGTTTTAGAGACTCCAATGACTGCACGGATACAAGCACGGCGTCAGCGCCATCTTGTCCAAGAATGGATTTTTCGGTCTCAAGATAATCATTTGAAGCCTGTTCTAATTCCTGGGATTTATATCGCCTAATAGTTACGGTTTCAGTAGCGGAATCAAGTTTTAACAAAAAATATTTCGATTCCTTGGACACGGGCGTATCGGAAACTCTTAAAGCGGCATGGTACGCCCTAAGGTGTCTCTCCACCTTTAATTTTCTGTCGTACTCCCTAATCTCCTTCTTTAATTCACCTTCCTTTAAGGGGGTATTCGGGACAGGGTTTCCTCTTTCCCGAATGGAAATCGCGGTTCCCATTAAGGCAAAAAATCGCTTCCAGTCTTCATCCCCTAAACTTGACTTTAGAGCTTGGCGCAGAAACGTCCCCACGGTTTCAACTGCCGTAGCCCACGAGTGCTGCAAAATCGACCTTATTTGCATCTCTATCTTGAGCCCGTTGTAGTTCGTGTTTCTGTCACTAAAATATCTATATACTAAATGGATACTCCTATATCCAGACTTTTTAGGGACGGAGATATAATCGTCAATTTTCAATAATTCGTGCTTGAGGTCGCTTTTTTGGTAAATTCTAACCAGTTTATTAACCTGTGTTACATTCTGTAATACCGCCCGGCATCCGCCGATGTCTTGAACCTGAGACAATTTCAGCGATGGGATTAGCTGGAGTTTCAGTTTAATGGACGGAAGCCGTTTGATCCGTTGGGCAACCAACGCAGAGTGGTCCACTTTTGTTGCCTTGTTAATGAGGCTTATTTTAAACGTATTTAGCGGAAAATTATGGGCGGAACGCCAGTTGTTCACTATAAGGAGAGCGTTTTCATAGTCTTCGGCATTGAGATCGTCGGACAAAATCGCCCTACCCGCCTTATTGACGAGTTCTCTGTCTGAAACGGGCAGTGTCCATGCCATAGGCGCAGTTCTACGCCTAGACCCCACTGAGTCAAGTATATATTCACCATAACTTGCTCGGGAAGCACCCTGAGCGTGACTCTGGAGGCTATCTTTCCTGACGTGGCACCCGGCGAGACCTCGGGGCAGACATGGACGGGCTCGGGTCTGGTGGGGGAGTCCATCACATTAACTGAGCAGAGTTTTTACCTCGCGGAGGTGGCCAGCGCGGCCCCCCTCTCAAACGGGACGATCACCATCACCGAATGAACTGGATTCAATCAGCTCACTGCCGCTCGCATGCGCACTGCTTCGCGTGCCGAAATGACGCGGCTTTTCGCGCGTCGATCCTGCGGAATGGGGGGGGCGAAACGCGAGATTTTGATTGCCCGGAGGGAGCGGAAATCGGACAGACGGATCGCCTTCCACACCCCAAAAGGCACCTGGGAGACATTGTGGAGGGTCTGGTGAAGCCAATTGCGGCGGCGCTCGGGCTGCCGTGCCTGGATGAGAAGGGGGAACTGCGTCCGGAAAGCGGCTGCGCGAAACGGCGGGATGCGCTGAACCGACTAAGCGGAGGCTGAGGCGAGAGTTTTATGCCAGAAGAAAATATCAAAACGATGATCTCTATAACCATGACGCCGACGCAACAGCAGCGACTGCTGAAGTTTCTGGACCGGGTGCAATTGACCGGGGCGGAAGTGCCGTCATTCGCCCAAATACGGAATCTGATTGCATCCGCAAGAACGGTCGCCACTGAACCGGTGGCGGATGAAAGTTTGAAATTTGAGGCCGCGGTTGCGGGAGCAGAAATACGAAACAAATCACAATTATGAGCCTACTCGATACACCCATGCCAGTGCCGCCCGCGCAACAGCGGGCCAATCGCGCAATCGCGCTACCGCGACGATTGCTGGAACAATTACTGAGGTCATGGGCGGCGGGGCTGGACCTTGTTTGGAATCCGCACGCGCCAACGACCACTGCGCAGGTGCTGGCGGCGCTGGGGACTAATGCGGGGGAATTGTTTACGCGCAGCGCGGCGTTGCGGGCGTTTCTGGAGGCGCAGAAGCCGGGGTGCACGAATATACCGCAGGCGGGGAGGGTGAAGGAGGTTACGATTCATGGGGATGGGACGGTGAGTTTGAAGAGTTGATGGTTGGAGAGAAGGGACTGAAAGGACGTAAGGGACCTAAGGGACGCAAGGCGGCCCAGAGGTGAGTGGGAGCCGATTCATTGACGGTGGGCATTGCCGATGCTACGATAAAATCAGGCCCGGAAGGGCCGAGAAAAAACCGAATAACCCTTAAAGAAACCACGACCAATCAAGTAAAAAGGACCGGCGACGGTCATAACTGAATCCAGAACGACCCAGAAGCCCAAGCGCGCCGCTGAACTCAGCTAGTCCGCCGCCCTTCCCCCAAAGGGCGATATGAAGATTAACCCGCGCTCCCTGAGGTCCCACAGGTTCCTATCTCTGCTTCCCTCGGCCACGCTGCGAAAGCTGGCGAACGGGACGGCGCCGCGAGAGTACCCGAAGGGGAGAGTGGTTTTCAGCCAGGGGGAGGCGTGCACGGCGATGTACCTGATCGTGAGCGGGCGGTGCGAATCGCGGCACGTGGACCCGAGCCGGCACTTGATTACGGCGACGCATGGGCCGGGAGATACGCTGGGGGATCGCGAGGCGATCCAGCACGAGCCGTACGCGGCGACGGTGACGGTGGCTACGCGAAGCGTGCTGCTGCGAATTCCGGCGGAGGATTTGCAGGAGGTGTGCGAGACGGAGCCGGCTGTGGCGGGGCGGATGTCGCAATCGATCGTGCGGCGGATCGTGGAAGGGCGGGAGCGGGGGCGGGGCAAGCGGATCGTGGCGCTGCATGCGCTGTCGGGGCGGATCAACGAGCGGCTGATGGGGCGGCGTCTGGCGGACGTGCTGGCGGATGTGACGGGACGGAGTGTCTTGAGCGTACACCTGGGAGCGGGGCCAGCGGCGGTGTCGCTGTCGAATTGGGAGGAGATCGAGCCATCGCTGGATGGGGTGTTCCAATTTTCCGAGGAGGTGCGGGAGGTGAGGGCGCGGTGTTTTGAATTGGATATCCACGCGGGGGGGGACGCATCGGAGGCGGCTTACGTGGCGCCGCTGCTGAGCCACCTGGGGAGTCATTTTGATTTTGTGCTGATCGACGCGGGGAAGGATGTGGTCCCGCCGGCGCTGCTGGAGTGCCTGGTGCAGGCGGACCTGACTTACATCCTGCTGCGGCCGGACAGTGAATGCCTGTATGGGCTGGATTTGTTGATGGGCGGGCTGGGGTCGCGGCCCGGGGGAAGCACCAAGCACATCAGCCCGATTGTGTGCGCGGACAGCTATGAGGCGGGGACGAGGTTCAGCGAGGAATGCGAGAAGGCGGGGCATCCGGTGCATTCGATCCTGCGCGGATATCCGCTGGCGGAATCGGCCGGAGGAATGGACCGGTCGCCGTTTTTCACGATGCAAATCCGCCGGCTGGCGCGGGAGATCGGGCGATGCAGGACGGGGCTGGCGCTGTCCTCGGGAGGAGCGCGTGGGCTGGCGCACATCGGGGTGATCCAGGTGCTGGAGGAGAACGGGATCGAGATCGACGTGGTGGCGGGCTCGAGCATGGGGGCGTACGTGGGAGCGGTGTGGGCGTATGGGCATGACGGGGTGGCGTGCGAGAAGATCGCGCGGGACCTGGAGCGGCGCTGGGGATTGCTGGGGCTGATCGATCCTGCGCTGCCGCCGCGGCGTGGATTTCTGCACACGGGAAAGGTGGGGAGGCGGCTGAGGCGGGCGATTGGGAATACGCGCTTCCTGGAGCTGGCGCGACCGCTGCGTGTGGTGGCGACGGATTTCGAGACGCTGGATCGAGTGATATTCTCGCGAGGGGAAGTGGCGCGGGCGGTGGAGGCGAGCATCGCGATCCCGGGGGTGTGCGTGCCGATGGCCGTGGATGGGCAGATGCTGATCGACGGAGGGATTGCGGATCCGCTGCCGGTGGATGTGCTGAGCGAGATGGGGGTGGAGCGGATCATCGCGGTGAATACATTGCCGACGCCGGAGCACCTGAAGATGTGCCTGGAGTGCGCGACCGAGAACGGTCACGGGTGGAGGCGTGGCGCGGGGGCGTGGCTGAATGCGCACTTGAATTATTTCGCGCGGGGGAACCTGTGCGACATCGTGATGCGCGCGAACTTTGGCGGGCAGATGCGTGTGGCGGAACAGGCGGCGCGGCTGGCGGACACGGTGCTGCGACCGTGGGATTGCGAGGCGAAGTGGCACGATTTTACGAACCCCGGCAAATACATCGCGCTGGGGCGAAAGGTGGCGGAGGAGCAACTGGAGGAGATGAAGAGACTCATCCAACCAAATGAAACATCGACAACCGCACTGGCACTCGCTGGATAAAAGATCGCTGCGCACGTGGCAAATGCTGAAGCTGCGCCGTTACCTGGGGGATACGGTGCTGCCATTCTCGGCGCACTATGGGGCGCTGTTTAAAGAGCAGGGAATTGATGCGAATACGCTGAAGGATTTTTCGGATCTGGAGAGGATTCCATTTACGAGGAAGGAGGATTTGCTGGAGGGGGCGCTGGATTTTGTGCTGCAACCGGACGAGCGCACGCTGGAGCGGCGGCCATCGAACATCCTGAGCGCGCTGGCGCGGGGACGAGGGGCGGTGAAGGAGGAGCTGGAGAGGGAATTCCGCCCGCTGATGCTGACGAGCACGACGGGACGGAGCGCGGAGCCGACGCCGTTTCTATATACGGGGCACGATATCCGGACGCTGGAGGTGGCGGGGGCGCGTGTGATGCGGGTGAGCGGGGCGCGGCGGGAGATGCGGATGCTGAATATGTTCCCCTTCGCGCCGCACCTTGCGTTCTGGCAGACGCATTATGCAGGGACGGAGTTTGGGGTGCTGATGGTGAGCAGCGGGGGCGGGAAGGGACTGGGGACGGAGGGGAATCTGCGGTTCATCCGGAAGCTGGACCCGGATGTGTTGATCGGGATGCCGACGTTTGTGTACCACGTGCT
>JBEKOV010000153.1:0-6701 GCA_049521415.1 Chthoniobacteraceae bacterium | reverse complement strand
CATTCAACCCCCGGCTACCGCTCTTTGAACCCTTCGGGTTCACAGCGGAGCGTGCCGAGTGCATGGCCACAGAATTACTTAAACGGCTCTGCCGGGCTGTGCAAATCTGCGGAGATCGCCGGGGGTGTTCGGCAATTCGTTTACATGGAAATGCGCGGGCCATAGGGTTTGTTTTGTGATGCGTGTTGCCAAATTCGTGATGGCCCTGAGCCTGGTTTGCGGGAGCGCGTGGGGCGCGCAGTATGAGGTTGGGGCGGGGAAGCCTTATGCGAATCTTCAGGCGGTCGCGGGGTTGTTGCAGCCTGGAGACGTTGTTAATGTCCAGGGAGGGGCGATTTACCAGGGGGGGGTGACGCTGGCGGCGAATGGCGGGCGGGGAAACGACGTGATTACGATTCGCGGGGTGCGAGTGAATGGGGTGCGACCGGTGCTGTCGGGGGTGATGGCGAAGGGGGGAACGGTCCTGCGGATATTCGGGAGCCATTATGTCATCGAGGGATTGGATCTTACCGCGGGCGGGGATGCGCGCGCGGCGCGTTGTTTTTACAATGTCGGCGACGATGTGACGCTGCGCGACAGCGTGGTACACGATTGCCCGTTCACGGGCATTGCGGGCGCCGATGCGTCGGGCTCGCTCACGCTCGATGAGGTGGAGGTGTACCATTGCGGGGCGGGGCTTTTCGCGCACCAGATTTATATCGGGTCGAGCGTGGAGCGGTATCCGGAGGCGCTCTTCCGGATGAGAAATTGTTATGTCCACGACGGGACGGGCGGCAACAACGTGAAATCGCGCGTCACGCGCAACGAGATCGAATACAACTGGATCGAAGGGGCGGGCTTCCACGATCTGGACTTCGTCGGCCCCGACCCGAAGTCGCAAAAGACTCCGAAGGGCGGGGTTCATTGCGACGCGGACATCGTTGGCAATGTTCTGATCGTCAGCGCCAGCGCGAAGGGGACGATGGCGCGAATGGGGACGGACGGGACGGCATCGAGCCGCGGACGATATCGATTTGCCTACAATACTGTCATCGTGAAATCGACGGTGTCGGCGAAATTCGGCCTCTTCTGGTTGAAGGGTGAAGTCGATTCCGTGATGGCGTGGAATAATGTTTTCCAGAGCGAAGCCGGGCCGCTGAACATGGCGCGCAATGAGACTGCGCCGCAGCCGGTGTTTGGAGGAGAAGGAAATTGGGTCCCGGCCGGGACGCTCAATGTGCCGCCGGGATGGAAGGCGATCCGAGGAACAACCCCGGGATTTATCAATGGGTCCGCGGGCGATTACCGGCCGGGCCCGGACAGTCCGTTGATTGGCAGCGGCGGAATTGCGCCGGAGGCAATCAGGCCAACGCAGACTCCACCCGGACCAAACGGGCAACAGGCAACGGCCCGGCCCGCGGCCCGGGAGAGGGACATTGGCGCGTTTTCCGAGATAGGCGACGATCAATAGAGCAAGGACATAAGGGACGAAAAGGACATAAAGGACGCCCGCGCCGTATCCGGCTGAGCGTCCACGTCTAGTTTCCCGCGCCGGATTATGAAATCATGGCGGCATGAAATCTTCAAAAAGGCGATCAGGCCGTCGTCGGTGGACGCCTGCTCAGCGAGAACGCTTCCTGGCCGACTTCCATCAAAGCGAAATGACCCAAAGGAACTTTGCCGTTCGGCAGGGTGTCGGCTTGTCCACATTGGGCAAATGGTTGAGAAATGAAGGCAAAGCGACTTCGCCGCCAGTGAAGTTCCAGGAACTCCGGTTGCCCAACTCAGCCTCATGCTGGCTGGTTGAAGTCGTCAGCCCACAAGGCTGGATCGTCCGGGTGCAAACTGGATCGGAGGTGCGAATGTTGCCCCAACTGTTGCAGGCGCTTCCATGTTGAGTGTAACCAGCGCCCCGCGGGTGCTGGTGGCCACGACGCCGGTGGATCTGCGCGGCAGCTTCAACCGGCTTTACAGTCTGGTCGTGGAGCAACTCAAAGGTGATCCATTGTCGGGGCATCTCTTCGTGTTCACTAACCGGCGAAGGAATCGTATCAAAGTGCTATGCTGGGACGGTGACGGATTATGGGTATGTGCCAAACTGATTACCTTAAGGATTTGTTTACCCGTTTGCCAGGGGCCAAAATCACCCAGATCAAAGAGTTCACGCCTATGGAGTGGGCCAGAGCCAAAGCGAAGGAGAAAATGGTTGCGCAGGCCGCTTGAAAATGTTTGATTGCGGAAAAATTAAACCTCGCGACCACAGCTTAATTGTCAAAGCGTGACCGTGAGTCGAATACGATGTTTAGGAGTTTTTTGTGTCTTTTCGGTATTTGCTCTCTTGCCGTTCCGTTAAGGGCTGGATTGGTAGGTGCAGACGTCAATATCCCCGAAGATAACCCGGGCTATTACGACAAGAATGTAAACCGTTCAACCACGAAGTATGCTTATCAGCTTTTCAATCAACCCGGGATAAATCCCGCCGCCTACTGGGACAATCAAGTCGAGCAATATCAGTCGGCCCAACTCGATTTCATCGCGCCTTGGTTGAAAGGCAACGGCCAATACACGGGCCAGCCCGATCGCTTTCGCGAAATTGTGGCGGCTATCTATAGGCGGGGTCTGACGAACCGTCTTAAGGTCACGCCTTTTGACGATAATCCAGCGTCGTGGACAGCCCAGTGGAACTTCGACAACGGAAGAGGTTACGGCTATGCGCGGCCTTTCGATTTGGGCAACCAGTCCAATTGGGTGTACGTCTGGGATAAGAATCTTGAGGTATTCTTCCAGAACGTTCCAGACGCTAATCGCCTTAAGATCAATGGTCGGCCAGTGATCTCGTTCTGGAGCCTCGCTCCGCTCTTTGTTACCAACACCCAAGGCAACGCATCGAAACTGGTCCTCTACATTCGCCAGAAATGCGAAGCAGAATTTGGCTTCAATCCCTACGTCATCGTGCCTGAGGAATGGCCCACACGGGACACGACGAGTCTGGCATCAGGTATCATCGACGCGGTTCGTCCGTGGTTCGTGCCGCTTCCTGTTTCGCCAGCCTTCAGTACGTGGAACCTGACCAAACCGTCCGAAAGAATCAACGACGTCATCATCGGTTGTGCAGTGCCGTCGTATATGGGTCTGCCGAATGTGATCGATCCCGATCATGGGGAGACTCTAGCGACCGGCATGCAAAACACCGTAAGGCACGCCACGCTAACCTTTCTCGAAGGTTTTGATGACTACTGGGAAGCAGCTACGATCTACCGGGCACGGAACATAAATCCCACCACTGGGGCTGCCGAGAGTTACGCTGACGAGCTCTATGACTATCCCAACCAGCGAATCAACGTAACGCGGAAATACGGCAACAATCCCTTTCCCAGCGATCTAAAGGAAGAGGCCGAGGGGTGCGATACTTTCGGCGGCGGTGTTAGCCGAAGTGATTCACCTAACTTTTACCGGAACGGCGCGATCTCGATTTTCCCATGCACGGACACCTATGGAGGTTATTATGTCGGTCAGCTCCAAGCCAATCAGTGGCTCCAATGGCTGGAAGTGCCCATCCAAGGCAGCGTCAAGATTGTGACTCGTGTTGCGACTAGCAATGCCACCAGTAAGATGCACTTCGTGATCGATGGGACGACCGAGCCGACTATCACGCTGCGGAACACCAGCGGTGCTTTCGCCACCTGCGACATGGGAAATTACACCTTTCCAAACCGCTCCTACCACACGGTTCGACTCATCTTCGACACGGGGGGGTACGACGTTAATTTCTGGCAATTAGCCGATCCGAGTATCTCCATTCGCCGGTGATCATGTCTAGCCAGCAATATGACGCGGAACTTTCTTGTTGGAAACTTTTGAGGGTCATTTCGTTTTGTTGAAAGTCGGCCAGGAACCCTTGGCGCTTTTTAGAAGTGCAACGCCGCCGTCCTAATCGCGTTTTTGATGAATTCATGCCCTATGATTCCATACACGAACGCTGGAAACTAGGCGTGGCCGCTCAGACGTATCCGGCTGAGCGGCCACGTCTGGTTTTCCGCGCCGGTTTATGAAATCATGGAGGCATGAAATCTTCAAAAGGTCGATCAGGGCGGCGCCGGTGGACTTCTGAGCAGCGGGAAGGATTTCTGGCTGACTTTCATCAAAACAAAATGACCCAACGGGACTTTTCCAATCGTCGCGGCGTTGGCTTGTCCACGTTGGGCAAATGGCTGAGAGATGAAGGCAATGTGACTTCGCCGCCAGTGAAGTTTCAGGAAGTGCGGTTGCCCAACCCATCCTCACGCTGGCTGGTTGAAGTCGTCAGCCCCCAAGGATGGGTCGTCAGGGTGCAAAATGGATCGGATGTGAAGATGCTGCCAGAACTGTTGCAGGCGCTGCCATGCTGAGCGTAACCAGCGCGACTCGGGTGCTGGTGGCCACGACGCCGGTGGATTTGCGGGGCAGCTTCAACCGGCTTTACAGTCTGGTCGTGGAGCAACTCAAGGGCAATCCATTGTCAGGGCATATCTTCGTATTCACTAACCGTAGAAGAAATCGGATCAAGGTACTAACATGGGACGGTGACGGATTATGGGTATGTGCAAAACGATTGGAAAAAAGCCGTTTCACCTGGCCGGTGAGTGAAAATGGGCAGGTTGATTTGCGTGGCGAGGAGTTCAGCGCATTGATTCACGGGCTGGAAATCCGGTCGAAAAACAACTGGTATCGGCGGTGAAAAATATTCACGTCAAAGTTTGAACAAAAGTTTCCTGCTCACGTCAGAGTAACGTGCCCGACGCAACGCTGCTTCAAAAGCTTGAAGAGTTGAGCGCCCGCGTCGCCGCGCTGGAGGACGAAAACATCCGGGTGAAGGAGGAGAATGCCCGGCTGAAATCAGAAAACCGGCTGCTCCGCCAGAAGCTCGACCAATATATCCGTCATTACTTCGGCGGCCAGCGGAACGAAGGGTTGGATAAGAACCAACTGGAACTGTTGCTACAGGGTTTGCCCAATGTTATCGCGTTACCGCCGCCAGAGACCAAAGCCCCCACAGCCGCGCGCCATGGCGCTATGCATCCTGTGCGGCGGATGCTCAATGAAGGAAAGTTGGAGACCTTTGAAACTGTTCTCGAACCGGAGGAAGTCCAGGCCCACCCCGAGGGCTGGAAGAAGATCAGCGAGGAACGCACCAGCCAACTGGACTGGGTCGCACCCAAAATCATCAAACGCATTTTGATTCGCCCGCGCTATGTGAAGGCTGAACGCTTCGCCATCGCACCCCTGCCGCCACAACCGATTGAACAAGGCATGGTGGGGCCGGGCCTGCTGGCGCAGATTCTGGTCAGCAAATACGAATATCATCAACCGCTCTACAGGCAGGAGAAGATGTTCAGCCATCAATTCGGGGCGGAATTGAGCCGCAAGACGATGGGCTGCTGGGTAGAGCAAGCCGCCGAGTTGTTGAAACCGGTGTATCGGTCGATCCGGGAGGATTTGCTCCGGGGCAATTACCTCCAGGCCGACGAGACTCCCATCCGGTATTCGGACCCGGATGTGAAAGGCAAAAGCCGGCAGGGTTATCTTTGGGTCTATAGTCGGCCGGGTGGCGATGTGCTTTTCGAATGGAGGGTGAGCCGGTCGCGTGAAGGACCGGAGGAATTTCTAAAAAATTTCCGGGGCAAACTGCAGACCGATGGTTATGCCGCGTATGAATCATTGGCGAAAGAACGCGGGGACCTGACTTTAATAGGTTGCTGGGCTCATGCGCGTCGAGGTCTTCACGAAGCCCTGGTCGAAACCAAACTGGCGGCATGGTTTGTGTATCAGATTGACCTGCTCTACGAGGTGGAGAGCGAGTTGCGGAAGCAAAAGGCTGGCCCGGCACTTCGGCAGGCGATGCGGTTCTGGCAGTCGAAACCCGTTCTGTCACGGCTGCATCGCGCCATGGTGTTGGTCCGGCGCCGGACCTTGCCCCAAGGGTTGCTTGGTCAGGCGATTGATTACGCGCTGAAAAGATGGGAGGCATTGACGCGATTCGTGGACGACGGCGTACTAGAGATAGACAGCAACTTAATTGAAAATTCGATTCGCCCAAGCGCCCTTGGAAAAAAGAACTGGTTATTCGTAGGCCATCCTGGAGCAGGTGAACGCAGCGCGGTGATTTACACGTTGCTGGGCAGTTGCCGACGGCATGGCGTCAACCCGTTCGATTATCTGAAGGATTTGTTCACCCGTTTGCCTGGGGCCAAGATTACTGAGATTCAGCAATTCACGCCCGGGGCGTGGGCAAAAGCGATGGAGAGAGTAGTCGCTCAGGCAGCCTGAGATTCTCGATGCTCAGGTGTTGCGCGGTTGCAACACTCGGCGGAATCTCTTCACTACGTTAAACATTCCAAGGCCGGCTAGCATCATTGCCCACGTTGCGGGCTCAGGAACGACCGTAACGGTCAGGCCGTTGGAGGAATAGGTTGCTTGATAGGTGTTTGGCCCGGATGAAAATTGGAAGTTATTCGGAAGGTTTCCAAAGGCGCCGGTGAGCCCGCCGGTGGACTCGATGGCGGTAAATTCCGTGCCCAGCGTCAGCAAGCCGGGATCCGATGAAATGTCGCTGAATTTAAATTTAGAGCATTTTCTATTTAATCTGAAGCATATTGGGCATGATGAAGGAAGTGGAGGCATTCGGAGGCTGAGAAGCAGTTGAGGGCGTGGGCGATTGCCTTGACGAGGTCATCGAAGGTTCT
>JBEKOV010000152.1:0-10955 GCA_049521415.1 Chthoniobacteraceae bacterium | reverse complement strand
TCCGCAGTCGTGTGCCCCTTTTCTCTCGCCGCTATGATCCGCTCCCGCAGATCAAGACTGTAGGTTCGCATCCACCTACCATACCACTCTTTGCCTCAGATTAAATAGAAAATGCTCTAGGTGTAAGTATAAGTTACCGCGGATGCGTCGGCGTGTACTTACGAGCTTCAAGGGGAAGTCGAAGGAGAAACGGAAGCGGATGGGGATGGCAGGGCCGAAGCGGAAGGATCTGGCGAGGCGGACGACTCGGGTGTTGGCGAAGGAGTCGGGGTGGGCGGCGGAGTCGGTGTCGGTGTAGGAACGGTTAAATCTTTCCACACGAATAGCTGGCCGTTGTAACCGCCGGCTTCTTTCAGCAATGCATCGACGCGGTCGCGCCAGTGGGCGAGATCGGGCGGCGCGAAGGGATGATCGGCGGTGCCGGGGAAGATGAGGTAGGTCACCTTCAGCGGGCTGACGGGGCGATTTTCGGAGGTGGCAAGCGGATTTAACTCCTGCGCGATTCGCAATGATGCCTCGCCGATTTTATTTGATGGGCCGGCGTCGCCGATGATGGCCGGGTAGATGACGCCACCATAGACCACGGCGCAATAATCGCCGATCGCGGGCGAGAAGGGATCGTCCTTCTGCCCGACGGTGAAGCTGGGGACGACGATGTATGGATCGTCCGCGGCGACGAGGAAGGATTTGGTGCTCAATTGTTTGATGTCCCATTGGGCGGCGCCGATGGAATCCATGATCTGCTGGTGTTGCGCGTCGGTCGTTGCGGCATCGAGGCTGGCCTGGAGGGTCTCGATGCGCGCCTGGCGCTCGGCGAGGAAGGGATTGGGATTGGCGCCGCGCTTCGGCCATTTGTAGCTGGTGATGGGCTGGAAGGTCTCTGAGTTCGCATCCACGTCGGGGACGCGGTCGCTGTCGGAGCCGTCGCTATCTGTGTCCATGGCGGATTGGATCCAGAGAATCCTGCGCGGCGCGGTGGCGGGCGGAACGGGGGGCGGGGCAATCTCGAGAATGGTCTCGCAATCGAAAAAATCGTGGCGGGTGAGGAGCTGGTCAAGGCGCAGGAAGCTCTGCTCGAGGGAAGCGACCTTGTGCCGGTAGAGGCGCTCGTAAAACGGCGAGACGCGGGCCGATTTGAGCCATACTCCAAGCTGCGGGAAGAGCGCGGGCAGCTCGGGATCGAGCGCGACGAGACCCTCCTGCGAATCGACCGCGCGCGGGATGCGGACGTGGAGATCGAGCTGGAGCGAGTAGGCGGAGGAAGAGGTTACTTCCGCCGTGGCGGGTCCGCCGGGCTCCGTGGAGAAGGTCGTTTGCAGCGAGATGCCATTGAAGAGGCGGCCCGTGTCGAGGCGCTTGTAAGGGACGTAGAGGGGAGTCGGCGAAGGCTCGGGCGTCGGCCGCGGGGTGGGCGTGGGGCTGGAGGCCCCGACGTGCTCGGGCGGGCTGCAAGCCGGGAGCAGGAGGAGCGCCGCGCCAAGGAGCGGCCAGGACCAGCGGAGGCGCATGGAGAACTTACTTGGACACCAGGGCCAGGATCGTTAGCACGACGCTCGCGAGACTGAGTACAGCCATGAGGCCGCCTGGAACGAAGGCTTTCTTGTGGACAAAATCGGGGACGAACTTTCCGGCAAGCAACACCGAGACGCAAAGGGCGGAAACCTCCGCCTTCAGCGGGTGCTCGGGCAGCAGCAGGCTGGCCGCGATGAGGATAATGCCTGAGACGCCGCCGGCGATGATCGAGGCGGTGCTCTTCGCCTTCACATATCCCATGATGCCGCCTATGATGGTGAGAATGGCAAAGATGAGGTAGTACACCTTCACCACCTGGACGACGATACGGACTTTGGCCGGCCCACTGGCGGCAAGAATCGGCAGGGTCTCAAGGAATGCGGACATGGCTTTGCTTAGCGAACGGGGCGCGGGCTGGCAATATCCTCCCTCGCCTCCTCATCCTCGCCCGTGGCGGCCACGCTCGCATTGAGGCCGAAACGGACCAGGGCAAAAGGCAGAAGCGTCAGCAGACCGACGCCGAGGAAGATGGCCCAGCCGGGAATGACGCGGGCGCGGTCGCGCTCGACGCCGAGTAGCGCCTCGTGAACCACGCGTTCGACGGGGACCTTGAGAAACTCCGGAGTGTCGAGCCCGGAGCCGGAACGTCCGCCCGAGGCGACCTCGCCAAACTCGGTATCGACAGGCCCGGGACAGAGCGTGGTGACCGAGACGCCGGTGCCGCGCAGTTCCGCGCGCAGCGCTTCGGAGAGGCTGTTTACGTAAGCCTTCGTGGCCGCATAGACCGCGAGTTGCGGCACGGGGACGAAGCCGACGGAGGAGGAGACGTTGAGGATGGCCGCCGTCTCGAATGTGCGGAGGACGGGGAGCAGCGCGTGGGTGAGCCGCGTGAGGGCGAAGATGTTCACATCGAGGATGGATTTGATCTTCGGCCACTCGGCGGACTGGAAAAAGCCGTGGTCGCCGAGGCCGGCGTTGTTGATGAGCAGATTGACGCGGACGCCCTCGTCCGAGAGCCAGCGAATGAAGCGCCCGAGGCCGTCGGAATCGGCGAGATCGAGGCCGTAGCAATAGACGCTCAGGTTGGGATTGGCGCGGAGCAACTCGGCCTTGAGTATGTTCAGGCGCTCCTGGCGGCGCGCGGTCAGGACCAGCGCCTGCGCGTGGGGCGCAAGCTGGCGCGCGAATTCCACGCCCAATCCGGACGAGGCGCCGGTGATGAGGGCTGTGCAACCGTGGAAGAATTTCATAAAGCTGGCATTATGACCGTTCTCAATCTGGCAGCGCAAACACCGTTTGTGACGAAAGACGGTTCGAAAATCCGCAGTATTCTCGACCGTACGAATGCTCCAGTCGAGAACCAAAGTCTCGCGGAGGCGAGCGTGCCGTCCGGCTCGAGCACGCAACGGCATTATCACAAGATGAGCGAGGAATTTTATTTCATCCTCGAGGGGACGGGGCAAATGGAGATCGACGGAGAGACGCGCAAGGTGGGGCCGGGCGATGCGATCCTGATCCGGCGCGGCGCATGGCATGCGATCGCGGCGCGGGAGCCGCTGCGGTTTCTCTGCTGCTGCGCGCCGCCGTACGCGCACGAGGACACTTATTTTGCCTGACCACCGATCAGGCCCATGAGACGGCGCCGAACGTCAGGCCTCGACCGCCTCGGGAGCTTCAACCGGCTGGACCCATTTGCCGTGCTCGCGGATCAGGTCCTTGAGACGATCGACCGCCTCGGCTTCGGGAATATTGAATTTCACCGGGGTCTTGCCGACGTAGAGATTCACCTTGCCGGGAGCGCCGCCAACGTAGCCGAAATCGGCGTCGGCCATTTCGCCGGGGCCGTTGACGATGCAGCCCATGATCGCGATTTTGACCCCCTTGAGATGAACCGTCGCCGCCTTGATGCGAGCGGTGGTGCTCTGGAGATCGAACAGAGTCCGCCCGCAGGATGGGCAGGCGACGTAATCGGTCTTGAAGATGCGCGAGCCGGCGGCCTGAAGGACATTGTAGGAAAGGCGCAGCGACTGGCCGGGTGCGGATTCGCCCTGGATGAGAATGGCATCGCCGATGCCGTCGCAGAGCAGCGAGCCGATATTGGTGGCGGCGTGAAGCAGAGCGGTCAGGAAATCCTCTGAGGTCACGCCCGGCGTTAGCGCATCCTTGAGTAGGATGGGATGCCGTGGGTCGAGACGGGCGGCAAGGAGGCGATAGGCTGCAATGACGGGAAGATCGAGGCCGTCGCGGAGGGTGACGAGCTTCGCATCGGGCGAGTTGTTGAGCGCGGCGACAGCCTGATCATCGCGCGGGTCGATCTGCTGGACATCCGCGTCCTCGACGATGAACTCCGGCTTGTAATCGCCCATGCGCGCGACCTTGTGGGCGACTTTCCCGAATTGATCCCGTCGAATGGCAACGCGAATCAATTCTTCGCCTCCGAGGCACACCTGCTGGCCGGGCTCGGCAACGGAGGACAGGGAAAGGGTCTCTGAGACGCGGCGGGCGTAGGAGAATGGATCGAATGAAAGCGGTTCTTCCGAGGCGATGCCTCCGATTGAGCTGGCGCCGTCATTGAATGGAGCAGCCAGCGCGCGGGCGACGGGGATCTCGTGAACGCTATCCTCGGTGAGCGAGACGCGGATGGTATCGCCGATGCCGTCGTGGAGCAGCGAGCCGATGCCGATGGCGCTCTTGATGCGGCCATCCTCGCCGTCGCCAGCCTCCGTGACGCCGAGGTGGATCGGGTAATTCCAATCGAGCCCCAGGTCGTTGAGGCGCGCGGTCAGGAGGCGGTAGGCGTTGATCATCACCTTGGGATTGCTCGCCTTCATGGAGAAAATGAAGGCGTGGTAATCCATCTCGCGGGCGATCCGCGCGAACTCCAGCGCGCTCTCGACCATGCCGAGCGGCGTGTCGCCGTAGCGGTTCATGATGCGATCGGAAAGAGAGCCGTGATTGGTGCCGATGCGCATGGCGACGCCGCGCTCCTTGCAGAGCGCAACCAGCGGAGCGAAGCGCTCGCGGATGCGGGCCAGTTCCGCGAGGTATTGCTCATCGGTGTACTCGATGATCTTGAATTTCTTCGAGTCGGCGTAATTGCCCGGGTTGATGCGGACTTTCTCAACCCAGCGCGCCGCTTCGAGCGCGGCCTCGGGCTTGAAATGGATATCGGCTACAATGGGCACGCCGCAGCCCCGGTCGCGCAGCCGGCGGACGATGTGCCCGAGGTTGGCGGCATCCTTGACCGTGGGCGCCGTGATGCGGACGATCTCGCAACCCACGGCCACGAGCGCGAGCGTCTGTTGCACACAGGCATCCGTGTCCATCGTGTCGCAGGTCAGCATCGACTGGAGGCGGATCGGATTTGCGCCGCCGACGCCGACCGGACCGACCATCACCTCGCGGGTGGGGCGCCGGGCATACTCGTATGGGCTGGCGCAGTATTTCATCAATGCGATTGTGCGGGCGCGGCGGCCTTCTGCTCGAACTGCATGTGTTCCGGCCTCAGGCTGGAAAAGTAATCCTGCGCGTCGAAGAAGGCGATGTAGAGCATAAAGCCAATGATGACGACAGCGCAACTGGTCTGAACGGTCTCGAGCACACGTATGTTGACGGGCCTGCGGCGGACGGCCTCGATCAGCGCGAGGGTGATGTGGCCGCCATCGAGCACGGGGATGGGCAGCAGATTGAGCAGGGCGAGATTCACGTTCAGCACCACGCTAAACCAGAGCGCCAGCATCCAGCCTTCGCGCGTCTGGAAGAACATGTAATAGACGCGCATCATCATCAGCGGACCGCCCATGTGCTGGAGCTTCACGTCGCTCTTGGGCGAGGCGATCGCACCGACGGTATCGAAGATGGTCATCATGCTGGTGCTCACCTGCTCGATGGGATTCGGATGCACGACCTGGAATTTCCCGTACTGGTCCTCCCAAACCCCAAACTCGCCGTCCTGCCAAACGAGCCCGATGCGCGGCGTCGTGTCGTCGACGGGAATCTGCGGCGTAATGGTCACCTGCCGGGCGCCGCTTTTATCCTGGACGGTGAAGACGATTGGCTTGGCGCCACGGGCGCGGATGTAATCGGTGATGGCGAGGCTGTCCGGCATCGGCTTGCCATCGACGGCGATGATGGAGTCGCCCTCTTTGAGGCCGGCGGCGGCGGCGGGACTGCCATCCTCCACTTCCCCGATAGTGGCGCCGGAGGGGCTTAAGGGAAGGTTGATCATGCTGCCATCGCGCTCGACGCCGAGGGTGTAGGTGGGCGCCGGGTTGTTCTTCACGTATTCCGCCACGGCCTCGCTGGTGTAGGCGGGGTAACCGTCGATGCTCATGATGAGATCATTCGGCTTGAAGCCGGCTTTGTCGGCGGGGCTGCCGGGCTCGACCCGCGCTACCATCGTGTGCTGGGCGGGCAGGATGCCGATTTCACGCAGCGCCTTGCGCATCCAGGGCTTTGTGGGCTCGATCTCCGGCTTGGGATTGAAGGCCAGGGTTTTGGTGACGCCATTGACCGTGCGCTCGACCGTAATGGGAATCGTATCCCCCTCGCTCCGGATGATGCCCCATGTGATGCTGTCCGCCCCCATGCCGCTAAAGCGGTGAACCGGATTGCCATCGACCGAGATGATCTTGTCGCCGGTCTTAAGGCCCGCTTGCGCGGCGGGAGAATCGGGCAATACCCAGCCGACGGTCGTAGTGGCCTCCGATTCGGTCACGGGCCGGCCGACGACCCAGACAATCGTCGCGAAGACGACCGCAAGCCCGAAGGAGAACAAGGGCCCCGCGAACGCGACGATGATCTTGGAAAGAGCCGACGCGGGAGGGAGTTGGTCGCGCGGCGTCTCGGTCCTGCCCTCCATGATCTCCATGGGGGCCATCTGTGGCAGGGCGACGAAGCCGCCGAAGGGAATGGTCCCAAACGAATATTCGACTCCCCCGATGGTCTTCTTCCAGAGCGGCTTGCCGAACCAGATGCCGAATTTTTCGATCACCATGCCACGCCACTTGGCCGCCAGGAAATGGCCGAGTTCGTGGACGATGATCATCAGGTTGAACACCACGAGGACTTCGAGCGTCGCGGTCATTGAGGAGTTGATACGAAGCCCTCAGCCGCGGCCCGGGCTTCGCGATCCGCCCCAAGTATATCATCGAGTCCGGGTTCCGCAACGGGAGCATGCCGGCGCATCACATGGGCCACCGTCTCCCAGATGCGCGGGAACGGAATGCGCCCCGCGAGAAAGGCCGCGACGGCCACCTCATTGGCGGCGTTGAGCACGGCAGGCAGCGTGCCGCCGCGCTCGCCGGCCTCGCGCGCAAGGGCGAGCGCGGGGAAATCGGCGTGGCGCGGCGCCTCGAAGTCCAGGCGCGAGAGTTCGGCGAAATCGAGCGGGCGCAGCGAATTTGGGACCCGCTCGGGCCAGGTCACGGCGTACTGGATTGGGAAACACATGTCGGAATGGGAGAGCTGGGCGAGGACCGAGCCGTCCACGAACTCCACCATCGAATGAACGATGCTCTGGGGATGAACCACCACGTCAACCCGGCCCATCTCGACGTCGAACAGCCAACGGGCTTCGATCATCTCAAGCCCCTTGTTGAACAGGGTCGCGGAATCGATGGTGATTTTCTCGCCCATGTTCCATGTGGGATGCCGCAGCGCCTGCTCGCGGGTGACGTGGGCCAATTGCTCCGCGGGCAGCTTGCGGAATGGGCCGCCGCTGGCAGTGAGAATGAGGCGCCTGACCTCCCTCGAATCGCGCCCTTCGAGGCATTGGAAGATCGCATTGTGCTCGCTATCGACGGGCAGCACTTTGATTCCCTTGTGGCGCGCGGCCTCCATGACGGCCTCGCCGGCCATCACCAGGATTTCCTTGCTCGCGACCGCGATATCCTTGCCCGCCTCGATGGCCGCCAGCGCAGGCTTGAGGCCGCCCGTGCCGACGATGGCGATGAGCACCAGATCGGCCCCGGGCAGCGTGGCCAGAGCGATCAATCCCTCCTCGCCGCGGTGCCGCACGAGCGGCTCAAGGCCGGCGGGAATTGCGGTGCGCGGACAGGTGGTACACAGCTCGGCCTGCGGGAACCGGGCGGCGAGCTCGCCGAGCTTGGCGAGGTTCCGATTGCCCGACATGCCGACGATCTCCATGCGTTCCGGGATGTCGTGAGCTACTTTCGCCGCGCTCTGCCCGATCGACCCGGTGGCCCCAAGGATGACGACGCGGCGCTTTTTCATTGGCTGATCCCGACGCCGAGGACGAGCCTCGAGTAAAAGAAAAGGAGCGGCGCAGTGAAGAGCAGGCTGTCGATGAGATCGAGCACGCCGCCGATGCCCGGCAGCATGTGGCCGGAGTCTTTCGTATCGGTGCTGCGCTTGATGATCGACTCCGCGAGGTCGCCGATGATCGCCGCAAACCCGAGCAGCACGCCCAGGATGCCGGCGTGCAGCGGAGTGAGCACCTTCAACCGGTCGCCGGCCAGGAAGAGCGTCCCGTAACTGCCCATCACCGCGAAGGCGATGGCGCCGAAAAATCCCTCCCACGTCTTCTTCGGCGAGACATGGGGGATGAGCAGATGCTTGCCGCAAAGGCTGCCGACCACATAGGCCCCCATATCGGAGAACTTCGTCACAACGATGCAATAGAGCACATAATACTGGCCGGTGAAGTGATTGCCGGCATGCGGGAAGAGGTAGACCAGCTTCGTCACGAAATTGAAGAGCCAGACGACATAGAGAAATCCGAAGATCGTGTAGGCCATCGTCTCGACCGGACGGATGTCGCGCGTGCGCTCGAACATTTGCCGCGCAAAGACCACGAGCAAAAAGAAAAGAATAACCGCGAGCTCGAAGTCATAGGAATGGGCCAGCCCGATCTTTGAGTAATAGACAAAGCTGCCCGAGATGAAGACCACGCCGCAGATGAGGCCCAGCACCTTGAAATTGGGCAGGTTCTTGTGATCGAGCATCCGGTAAAACTCCCAGAGGCCAAGGAGTGCGATGGTCCCGACCAGCAAAAAAAAGCCAACCTCGAACCCGGCGAAGATAATCCAGAGCGCCACCCCCCAGAGCGCGACCGAACTGCACAGGCGGCGGATGAATACCGAGCGGGTGGTGGATGTCATTTGCGGGCCGCCGAGATCGGCTGCGCCTTTCTGACACCCCTAATTCATCAGATTCAAGAGGATTTGATACAATCCAGTGTAGAAATTGCCGCGAGCCGCAGGCAAATAATTGCGCGAATCAACGACCCATCGCCAGAGCGCTCGCCTCGCGGGCGGCGGCCATGGCCTGATCGGGCTCGTTCATCTTGTAGAGAATGGCGGCCAGAACCGTGTAGTGGGCAGGCTGGTCGGGGTCGCGGGCAATCGCCGTGGCCTGCGCCTCGAGGGCCTGGGGCAATTGGCCGGCGAGCATGTCCGCCCTTGCGGCCTGCTCGAACGGGGCGGGGCTGTGGATATCGAGCGTCGCGGCGTTGTCGCAATCGCCGAGGGCGGCGGGGTAATCGCCCGCGGCCGCGTGCAGACGGGCGAGTTCCAGATGGGAATCGAAGTGCCACCAGTTGCGCCCGGCAAAGCTCTCGACCGCCGGCAGCGCGGCATCCGGCCCCTTGGTCGCCTGCAGGATTTCGGCGCGGTATTGCACAAGGTCCCATACGTCCGGGTAACGCTGGATGGCGTCGTCGAGGATTGCCACAGCGGCGTCGGGCTGATGCGCGGTGTAGCGAATCCCGGCGAGATCGAGCGCGGCATGCCAGCTTTGCGGAGTGGTCGCGGCCAGGAGAGCGGCCCCGCGGGGCGAGTAGTTCAGGTATTGCTCGGCCTCCGCCTTGCGGCCCTGCCGCGCGAGATTCATTCCCAGCTTGATGCGCGCGGTCGGGTATTCGGGGTTTTTGGCCAGGGCATCGCGAAGGATCGCCTCGGCTTCCTTGATCTCACCCTTGGCTGTCACCACGTCCGCGAGGTTCATGCTCACCCGCTCGGGAAACCCGCCGGCCGCAATGGTCTGGCGGAAGAACGTCTCCGGATCGGCCCAATCGGCGGCCCGGCAGGCGGTCCGCACTGCCAGGGCGACAACGGCCAGCGGCAGGGCAGCCGCGAGCACCCGGTGGAATCGCGCGGGAATTGCGCAGGCAAAGCCGGCGAGCATGACAAGGAATCCGGCGCTCGCCATGTAAATCCAATGCTCGGCGACTTGGGCGTTGAGGGGGAAGAGATTCGAGATGGGCAGGAAGCCGAGCACAAACCAGCTCACGCCGAAGATGCGGATCTTGCGGCCCGGGAGCGGGCTCCAGCAGGCGAATACGAATAGGGCGATGGTCATCAGCCCGATGAGTGACAGGTATTCGCCGCGGAGGTTTTGCTGCCAGGTGGTGACGTCGCGATAGTCGGGCGCGTTCCAGACGGTGCGCTCCATGTGGAGATTGCCGGGATAGAAGATCAGGCTGGTGTAATCGCCGAGGGCGCGGAACATCAGCATGACACGATCTGCAAAGGGGAGGATAATGGCATCCGCGCGCATTGGCCGCGCGGCGGGCAGGTGCCTGAGCCACAGATAGACAGCAAAGACGGCCAGGAGCGCGCCCATCGTGATCCATTTCGCCCGGAGCGGCACGGCGCGTTCGAAAGCAAAGAGGTAAATGGTGAACAGGCCAACCCAGGTAATGCCGATCTCCTTTGAGCAAAGGGAGGCGAGGATGCAGAGCGACGCGAGCGCCAAGGCCACCCAGTGACGCCAGCCCGCGGCGGCATCCAGGAAAAGCAGCCAGCCGGCAAGCGCGAACATCATGGCGATGGAATCGGCCCTGCCGGAGACGTAAGCCACCGCCGCGTTGTGAATGGGATGGACCGCCCACAGCAGGCCGATGGCGAACGAAGCCGCGTCCACAAACCCCGGCGTAACATCCGGCATCCCGCGAAGGCACCGGCGCGCCACCAGGAACAGAAGGAATGCGCTGGCGGCGTGGAAGAGGATGTTCGAGAGGTGATAGCCGAACGGGTCGCGGTTCCAGATCGCGTAATCGAGAATATAAGTGAGATTCTGAACCGGGCGATAGTAGAGGGAGAAGGAATCGAGGAAGAGCCAATGGCGGAAAACCTCGAAGACAAACCGCGGGCTCTTGAAGAAGGGATTGCTGCCGACCAGGTAAGTGTCGTCCCAGAGGAATTGCCCATGCAGCACCGGCGCGTAGGCCAGCAGGCAGGCAAGCAGGATGAGCGCACCCCCCAGCAGGGTGCGCGCGAGCGGAGTGCAAAGGGACTTTGCAGGCGGGCACGTCACACTGGTTGCTTTAGCAGGAGACTTGCCACGTCCCCTCCCCCGCTACCGGAAAACGAAAAACCCGGCCTGCCTTGCGGGGCTGGCCGGGTGATCCGGTTTGGATTGGGTTAGGTGGTGGGGCGCAGGCCTTAGTTGTGGTACGGGGACCAGAACGTATAAGGAGCCAC
>JBEKOV010000151.1:0-6777 GCA_049521415.1 Chthoniobacteraceae bacterium | reverse complement strand
TTTGGGAGGACGTTGAAATTTTCGGGCACGGTGGTGAGGGCCCTGACGACTTGCTCGAGGCGTTCAATGGGGACGCTGGTCGGGACCGGCTCGTGCGAATAGCTGGGCTGGAAGACGGCGGTCGAGCCCGTGAAGCTCGATTTGTCCTGCTGCTGCTCGGCTTCCTTGACGGCCTGGAGGGCCTGCTCGAGGCGCGACTCGAATTCCTGCTCGAGGCTGTCGGCTTTTTCCGCGGTGAGGACGTTCGTCTCGATGAGCCGATTGCGAAAGATGGTCGCGACCGATGGGTGCGCGGAGATTTCCGTATAGAGCGAGGGTTGGGTGAAGAGCGGTTCATCGGTCTCGTTGTGGCCGTAGCGGCGGTAGCAATACATATCCACCATGACGTCGCGCTTGAAATGCTGGCGAAACTCGAGCGCGAGCCGCGCGCACCACGCCACGGCGAGAGGATCGTCGCCATTCACGTGAAAGACGGGTGCCTCGATCATCTTTGCGACGTCGGTGGCATAGGACGATGAGCGGGCGTCGGCCGGCAGCGTGGTGAAGCCGATCTGGTTATTGATGATGATATGAACCGTGCCGCCGGTGCGATAGCCGGGGAGCTGCGACATATTGAGCACCTCGGCAACGATGCCCTGGCCCGCGAACGCGGCGTCGCCGTGGAGCAGCAGCGGCAGCACCTTGCGCCGCTCATCGGTGTCGCGAAGGATGCGCTGGCGGGCGCGGGCCATGCCTTCGACGACCGGATCGACGGCCTCGAGGTGGCTGGGGTTCGACGCGAGGCGGATCGCGATTTCGTGACCCGTCGAGGTCTTGCGCGTCGTCATATAGCCGAGGTGATATTTCACGTCACCGTCGCCGCCGACGAGATTGGGGACGTAATTCTCCGAAAATTCCGCGAAGAGGGTCGAAAAGGATTTGGCCAGGAAATTGGTCAGCACGTTGAGCCGCCCGCGGTGGGACATACCCATCACCAGCTCGTGGACGCCGCGGCGCGGACAGTCTTCGAAGATGGCATGGAGCGCGGCCATGAGAGACTCCGCGCCCTCGAGGGAAAAGCGCTTTTGGCCCTGGTACTTCGTATGGAGGAAGTGCTCGAAGCTCTCCGCTTCGAGGAGTTCGCGCAGGAGAGCGATCTGGAAATCCGCGCCGGCGGGTGCTTCGGACGGGCGCGCCTCGATGCGCTGGCGCAACCAGTTTCGCACACGGATATTCTGGATGTGCATGAACTCGAAACCGATGGGGCCGGCGTAAACGCACTGGAGCGATTCGATCATCTCGCGCACGGTCATCACCCGTGCGCCGAGGTAGAAGCGCGAGGAGACCTGGGTATCGAGATCCTTCTCCTGGATGCCGAGTTCGCGCAGGGTCAGCAGCGGCTGCTCGGGGCGCTGATGGGCGAGCGGGTCGAGCTTCGCGATGGTGTGGCCGATGGTGCGATAGGCGTAGACCAGGCCCTCGACGCGCGTTTGCAGCGGGAGGTCGGCGAGGTTGGGAGTGGGTGAGGCTGCGGCGGCGCCATTGGCGGTTTCGGTCGCGCCATTTGGCTTTTCGGCCATGCCGAGTTCGAAGCCCTGGAAGAAAGCGGCCCACGTGGCCGGGACGTCATCGGGATTTTCTTTCCAGCGTGAATATTGATCTTCCAGAAGTTTAACGTCGATCCGGGTGGCGACAGCGGTTCTCATTGAAGGACTGGTAATGTAAGGCGATGGGACGAATCGCCAAAGTAGAAATTCAACATTTGGCAGAATCGGGGACTACGGAAAAGTGCGCATACGCGGAGTTATTCGATTGATGGTGAATCACTTGCAAAATACACCATTGTAATGATTGAGCAAATCCGCCGGCAGGTGTGTCTATGAGGCACCAACCCTGTTTTTGATGAGAATCAGACCAATCAAAAGTATTCTGGCCGGGACAGTGACAATTTTCCTCGGCGCCGCGACGCCCGTTTTGGCTCAAGGGGGCGCGGCCAACGACCCGGCGTCCGAGCCGGCGGTGATTGCGGTGGGCAAGGTTTGGCCGGCGGTGGTGAACGTGAATACCGAGCGCATCGTGAAGCTGCGCTACGAGGATCCGTACGATCAAATGTTCAGCCAGTTTTTTGGAGGGATGATGCGTCCGTCGCGGGAATTGCAGCAGAAGCAGCAGAGCCTCGGGAGCGGATTCCTGGTGGGTCCGACCGGTTATATTGTGACCAATGAGCATGTGGTCGAGCGCGCGGCGGACATGAAAATTCGCGTCACCATGTCCGACGGAAAGGTGTACGAGGCGAAATATGTGACGGGCGATCCGTCGAAGGACCTCGCGCTGCTGAAGGTGGAGGGGAACAAGCCGTTCCCGTTTATCTCGCTTGGAGATTTGTCTCCGGACCTGCTGGGCGAGACGGTGCTCGCAGTGGGCAATCCACTCGGTTACGGCCTGTCGGTGAGCCGGGGAATCGTGAGCGCGCTGAGGCGGACCGTCACGGTGGATGACGTGGAGTACGACGACTTGATCCAGACCGATGCGGCGATCAACCCGGGCAATTCTGGCGGGCCGCTGATCGATATCGGCGGCAAGCTGGTGGGTGTGAATTCGGTCAAGATGTCGTTCACGCCGCAGGGGGTGCCGACGCAGGGAATCGGGTTCGCGATTCCGGGTTACGTGATCAGGGACGAGGTGAGGGAGTTCATGAAGCAGGCGGAGACGCCCGGGGGATTGGAGAAGGCGGAGTTGTCGGCGGGGCGCAGGTTATTCGGGCTGCAATTGCAGGACCTGACGCCAGACCTGAGCGATGCGCTGGGCGTACCCGGGGGCCAGGGGGTGCTGGTGGCGGACGTGGATGACGGCGGTCCCGCGAAGGATGTCGGGATTCGATCCGGGATGGTGATCCTGAAGGTGGGCCGTTACGACGTGAGCAGCGTGGGCGAGGCGGAGTCGCTCTTTTCAAAGGCTAGCAGCGGGGACGAGGCGGATTTGACGGTGCTCATCACGCGGCGTCTCGGGGCGCAATTCGTACAGTCGGAGCAGGCGGTATCGTTGCGGGCAAGATGAAGAGAAAATTGTTTCTTTGCTCTTGTGGCCGAATGCTGAAACCCTCCGGGTTGATCGCGCATAAAACTCTTGAACAGTTGCGGCCCGATGCTGTCTAAAGACTCCCCCAACAAAAACGCTCCCCACTCTTTCTGACGCACTGTGATCAAAGTCGAAAACCTGACCAAGAAATACGCGGGGCTCACCGCGATCAATAATATATCCTTTGAAGTAGGCAAAGGCGAGATTGTCGGATTTCTCGGGCCGAACGGGGCCGGCAAGAGCACGACGATGCGCATCCTGTCGAGCTTTATGCCGGCGACTTCCGGGCGCGCGTCGATCGCCGGATTCGATGTATTCGAAAAGTCGCTCGAGGCGCGGACGCACCTGGGCTACATGCCGGAGAACGTGCCGCTCTACACCGATATGCGCGTGACGGAGTACCTGGTTTACCGCGCGGAATTGAAGGGCGTTTCGGGGAGGCGGCTGAAGGAGCGCGTGGGTGACGTGAAGGAATTGTGCGGGCTCAAAGAGGTCGAGAACCGGGTCATCGGGACGCTGTCAAAGGGCTACCGGCAGCGTGTGGGCCTCGCGGACGCGCTGGTACACGAGCCCGATTTGTTGATTCTCGACGAGCCGACCATCGGGCTCGACCCGAACCAGATCCGCCAGGTGCGGGAGTTGATCAAGAACCTGGGCAGGCATCACACGATTTTGCTCTCCACGCACATCCTGCCGGAGGTCGAGGCGACGTGCTCGCGCGTGATCATCATCAATCGCGGGAGGATCGAGGCCTCGGACACGCCCGACAATCTGCGCCGGCAATTGCGCGGGGCGGGCGGCATCCGGCTCGAGGCAAACACCGGCACGGACGACGGCGCCGCCGAGCTGCAAAAGATCGCCGGCGTCAAGGACGTGACGCTGCAGGAGGAGGGGGAGTGGAAGCGCTTCCTGGTGAGACCGGAGGCGAATGCCGATTTGCGCGAGGAAGTGTTTCGTCTCGCGTCGGACCGGAAGTGGCGCGTGAGGGAATTGTCCCAGCGCGGGGCCACGCTCGAGGATGTGTTCGTCGAGATGACGCACACGGATGGCTAGGCGCGCGCGCCGCGGCACGCGGCGGGCAATCAACATGCAAAGATATTCCCTATGACAAAGTTTTTCACTCTACTGGGACGCGAGGTAAAATCCTTCTTCTACTCGCCCGTGGCATACGTGGTGATGTGCTTCTTCATGTTCCTGACCGGGTTCGCGTTTTACATCGCGGTGTCGCTGATGAACCGTGGACCGACGGAGGTGTCGCTGCTCGAGGCATTCTTCAACACGATCCTGTTCTGGATCGCCTACCTGCTCGTGTTTCCGCTGATCACGATGAGATCGTTCTCTGAGGAGTTTAAAATGGGGACGATCGAGTCGCTCATGACGGCGCCGGTGAAGGACTGGCAGGTGGTGGCCACGAAATGGCTCGGATGCGTGATCTTCTATGTCATTCTCTGGATTCCGACGGTGGTGTACTTTTTGGTGTTCGATTGGGCGGCCAAAACGAGCGCGGTACACTCGCAGGGGGCGTATCTGGGCACTTATCTTCTGCTGTTATTGATGGGGATGTTTTACTGCTCAGTGGGATGCCTTGCGTCGGTGTTGACGAAAAACCAGATCGTGGCGTCGATCATCAGCATTGTGGCCATCCTGGTGCTGTTGTTCGCCGGGCTGCTGCAATACGTGATGCTGGATGTCTCTGGGACGATGCGCGACGTGTTCGGATATTTTTCGGCCATCGAGCACATGGAGACGTTTTCCAAGGGGATCATCGATACGCGGCCCATCGTCTGGTACCTGACGATGACCATCCTGATGCTGGTATTGACTTACCAGGTATTCCAGACCCGCAAATGGAAGTTGTAAGCAGCCATGGCAACCAATAGCTCCGAAGCCAAGTCGAAGAAGACGCCGCGCATCCACCGGTTCGCGATCGGCGTCAACGTGCTCATCCAGATCGTGGCGGTGGTTTTTATCCTTACGATCATCAACTATATAAGTTTCAAGCATTTCAAGCGCTGGGATCTTTCGATGAACCACAAGTACGCTTTGTCCGAGCAGACAAAGCAATTGCTGGAAAGCCTGCAGAAGCCGGTCAAGATTTATGAATTCTTCTCGCCCGACCCGCGCGTGCCGGGAGGGGATGTTTACCCCGACGTCGAATCGTTGCTTGCCGAGTACCAGTACGCGGCGCACGGGAAGCTGGATTATGAGAGGATCGATCCTTACAAGGACCTGAGCCGGGCGAAGGAATTGATGGCGCGTTACAAGTTCGGCGATGAGAATGTGGTGGTGGTGGATTACGACGGCCACAGCAAGCTTGTGAAGGCGACGGACATGGCCGATTACGACGACTCCGGGGAGATGGAGGGGCAGGCGCCGACGCTGAAGGATTTCAAGGGCGAGCAGGCGCTTACGAGCGCGATACTCGAAGTCTCCGAGGAAAAGCAGAACACCGTTTACCTTGTAAGCGGCAAAGGCGGGCCGGAACTGGACTCGGATGACCTGTCGGTGCTCAAGACGTACATGGAGCGGCAAAACCTCAAGGCCGAGACGCTCATGCTGATGAACACCGGCGCGATCCCCGATGATGCGAAGGCGATCATGCTCGTCGGCGCGAAGTACGATCTGACCGACCGCGAGGTGAAGCTGCTGCGCGATTATTGGGACGAGCAGGGGCGTATCTTTATCGCGCTGGACCCGGACGCCCACGCGCCGAACCTGACGGCGTTCCTGCGCGAAGCGGGGATCAATCCGCAAGATGACCGCGTGCTGCGGACCATGGCCGTCGGGCCAATGACGGGCATCGTCCGGGATGTCGCGGCGAATTTTTCCGATACGAGCCCGGTGACCGAGCGGCTCAAGGGGGTGGATACCGTCTTCATGGGCCAGACGCAGTCGCTGGGGCTGACACAAGTGCCTACGGTCAACACCGATCCGCTGGCGACGGCCGGCGAAGGTTACTGGGGCGAGACCAAATACCAGGACATGGAGACCACCGGCGTCACATACGATCCGAAGACGGACTTTTCCGCGCCGCTGGTGATCGCGGCCTCGGCGGAAAAGGGAGCGCTGCCGGATGCGTCTGTGAGCGTGGATACGTCGCGGATGATCGTGGTCGGGAACTCGGATTTCATGGCGAGCGAGGCGCTGGCGCAGGCGGAGCCTAACGTGGACTTTGTGATGGCCGGGTTGAACTGGCTATTGAACCGGGAGGAGCTGGTGGGCATCGTGCCGAAGGAGGAGGAGCAATTCACGCTGAACCTGAGCGATCAGCAGATGTTCCATATCGAATTTCTCGTCCTGGCGGTGATGCCGTTTTGCGTGTTCCTGATGGGCGGCTTCGTCTGGATGAGGCGGCGGCGTTAACCCCCCTTCGAGGCTGACATGAAAGCGAGAAACACCATTATCCTCCTTTTGATCGCCGGCGGACTGTTCTGCTACCTGCGATTCTACGAGACCAAGCAACCGACGACCCAGGAGGCCGAGGAGGAGGGCAATCACGTCGTGCCGGTGCTGGACCGGGACAACATCAACGGGATTACGATTACCAATAATCAGGCGAAGATCGAATTGGAGAAGAAGGACAACGAATGGGAGATGACGGAGCCGGTGAAGGATCGGGCGGATGACACCGTGGTGTCGGAGCTGCTCACCTCGCTCGAGTCGCTGGAAAAGGAGACGTCCCTGCCGCCCGACAGCAAGGTGGATATCGGCGACCTTGGA
>JBEKOV010000150.1:0-6949 GCA_049521415.1 Chthoniobacteraceae bacterium | reverse complement strand
TTCCGGCGAATCTTCTCCCGCTTCGACAAGCTGGACGTGATGTTCACTGCCTTCATCCACTTCGCTCTTATCGTCGAAGCTCTCCGTTAGTGTTAACAGGCCCTAGTATTCCTGCCCACAATGAGGCGAAACTCAATGTAAAATTTTTATCATCGCGCAAGCTGGCCGGTCAAGTCGGAATTTTAGCCCTCAGTCTTGCCCGCTCGCCCGGAAGCATCCGCGCACATGGTCGTTGACCATGCCCGTGGCCTGCATGAATGCGTAGCAGATCGTCGAGCCGACGAACGTAAAGCCGCGCTTTTTCAGCGCCTTGCTCATCGCGTCGGATTCCGGGCTCGTCGCGGGGACCTGGTCACCGGCCCGGGGGCGGTTCACTATTGGGCGGCCGTTCACAAAGCTCCATAAATAGGGCGCGAACCCGCCGAACTCCTCCCGGACCGCGAGGAATGCTTTGGCGTTTTTGATCGTCCCCTCGATTTTCAGGCGATTGCGGATGATGGCGGGATTGACCATCAACAAGCGGACCTGGCGGGGGCCGAAACGGGCGATTACCTGCGGGTCAAAACCGGCGAACGCCTCGCGATACCCCTCGCGCCGCTTGAGAATGGTCAGCCAGCTCAGCCCGGCCTGCGCACCTTCCAGGATCAGGAATTCGAACAAAACCAGGTCGTCATGCACCGGCACACCCCATTCCTCGTCATGATATTTGGTCATCAGCGGGTCGCCGAGACTCCATGGGCAGCGGGTGGGCATTGCACAGGCAGAATGCCATGGCAGCAGAATTGTTACAATTTCCTTGTACATCTCCGTTGTGTTTCGGCCCGGAAACCGCTACATCTGGTGGCGGCGTGAAAAATTGCCACCATTTGCGGTGATAGCTCGATCAACAGGAAAGCGCCGCTCTTCCAGCCCCTGCGAGGCGAAACGTCCCCCCTCCGAACACCCTTTTCCATCCTTGCCATGAATCAGTTCGACCCACTCAACGATGCCGGCCATTCCAACGGGAACGGACACGGCCCCACCCTCGAAATTCCACGCTCGACGGCCCGTTCCCCCCTCGTCCGCCCATCGCGCCGCGCTCGCGCCGTCACGCCGCCGTGCGTGAAGAATTTCGTCCTCGATACCAACGTCCTGCTGCACGACCCGTACTCCTTTCAGCGATTCGAGGACAATCACGTCTGGATTCCCGTCGAGGTCCTGGCGGAACTGGACAAATTCAAGAACGAGCAATCCGAGCGCGGCGCCAACGCCCGTGCCGTGCATCGCGCATTCACCCGCATTTTCTCTAACCAGGATGGCAAGGCGATCACGCAAGGGGTGCGCACGGGAGGCGGCGGGACACTGCGGCTGGCCGTGTTCGACCTCGCGGAGAGGACCAGCGAAGCGCTGAATCGCTTCCGTTATATTTTTTCGGACACCGAGCGCGTCGATCACCGCATCCTGGCCAATGTCCTCCTCATCCAGGAGGCGCAGGAAATCCCGACGGTGCTCGTCACGAAAGACCTGAACATGCACCTGAAGGCCCTCGCCGTCGGACTGCGGTGCGAGGATTATCTCAATGACAAAGTCGCGGCCAGCGACGTGGAGAGCTACGACCTGCGCTGCATCGAGGTGCATCCGCACGAGATGCAGCGATTCGCCAGTTCCGGCGAGCTGGAGGTTAGCGACGCGCGCCTCACGGGCGTTGTCATCAATGAATACGTGCTGCTCCAGGCCGGCGACCGAAAGACCATGCCGGCCCGGCTCTTCGCGGAGCGCCGCCTCAAGCGCCTCATGCTGCCCGAGGCGCTGCATATCCCGCGCGGCATCGATCTGCGCCCCGTCAACCTCGGCCAGCAATGCCTCCTCGATGCACTGCTGGACCCGGCAATCGCCCTTGTGACCTGCTACGGACCCGCGGGCACGGGCAAAACCCTGCTGGCAGTCGGCGCGGGCCTGCACTCGGTCTTTTCAAAGCATTACAACGGCCTCACCGTCAGCCGGCCCGTGATCGCGATGGGCGACACGCTCGGCTTTCTCCCGGGCAGCCTCGAGGAGAAGATGCGCCCGTGGCTCCAGCCGATCTATGACGCACTCGAAGTGCTGATGCCGCCCGCCGGATTCGGCGAAGGCCACGGGTATAAGCGCGCGAAGAAGCGCGACAAACACCAGGCCCAGGATGCGCCCATTCCCGCCAATGGCACGGCGCCGCGCAAGCCGTATGAACATCTCGTCGAGCAGGGCATCGTGGAAATCGAGGCGCTCTGTTACATCCGCGGCCGCTCGATCCCGAGGCGGTTCTTCGTACTGGACGAGGCGCAGCAATTGACCCCGCTCGAAGCAAAGACCGTCGTCACGCGCATGTCGCGCGGCTCAAAGCTGGTCATGGTCGGGGACCCCGGCCAGATCGACAACCCCTACGTGGATAGCCGGAGCAACGGGCTTGTCTATACCCGCAACCGCCTCAAGGGCCAGCCAATCTCCGCCCACGTCAGCCTAAACAAGGGAGAACGAAGCGCGATTGCCGAGCTTGGCGCGAAGTTGATGTGAACTTCCCTTGTCCCTCCGCCACACCGTAGCGTTTTTGTTACTCGTCCTTCCGCTTGCCCGAGGGGACGAGCCGAGCCTTAGTGCAGACACCGGCTGGCAGCGCATCGACGAGAAGTCAGGCGTGACCCTCTTGTCCCGGAAGAGGGTCGGGTCCGACATCAAGGAATTCAAGGGCACCGGCATTATCGAAGCCCCACCCGGAATCGTTGAGAAGGTGATCGAGGATGTGGACGAATATCTCGCTTTCATGCCATTCATGGCCGAGGCGCGGGTGATCTCGCAGCAGGGAGACAAGGTGACAGTTTACCAGCGCCTCAACCCGCCGTTGGTCTCGAATCGCGACTACACCGTACTCGTCGAGCACGGCGCCATCACCCGGCCCGATGGCACGATCATCTACCGCGACACATGGCAGACAGATAATGACGCCGGTCCCGCCGAGCGCCCCGGCGTCGTGCGAGTAAAGATCAATGAGGGAAGCTGGCTGCTCGAGCCCGCCGGGCCGAACGCCACGCAAGCCACCTACCAGATTTACACCGATAGCGGCGGCATTCTCCCGGTCTTCATCGTGAACCACGCCAGCCAACTGGCGATCCCGAGGCTCTTCGAAGCCGTCCGTAAACAGGCGCTGAACCCGAAATATCGGCATTAGCGGCTGCCCAAAAGGCCTCGTTGCCGCTCGCGCTAGAAATTCATTCTTGCTGCCAGCGCCCCGGGCGCTTACCCACTGGATCGGAATATCCCCTTCCCAGGCCCCCTCTGATAACTAAAATCATGGCATAGGCCGTCCTGTTTCCCGCCCCCGCGCCCCCCGCGGAAAAGCAGGCAGCCTCCCGCCAAACCATTCCCTATATCCCGTGCAAGCCAGCATTCACCTTACCGCGGTCGATTACAGCATCCTCATCATCTACTTCGTGTTCGTCCTTGGAATCGGGTTCGCCCTCAAGCGTTACATGAAGGGCAGCGGCGACTTCTTCCTTTCCGGACGCTCCATTCCCGCATGGGTCACGGGCCTGGCATTCCTCTCCGCAAACCTGGGCGCACAGGAAGTCATTGGCATGGCCGCCTCGGGCGCCAAGTACGGCATCATGACGAGCCATTTTTACTGGGTGGGCGCCATTCCGGCCATGGTCTTCCTGGCGATCTTCATGATGCCATTCTATTACGGCTCGAAGGCCCGCTCCGTGCCCGAGTACCTGAAGATGCGCTTTGATGAAAAGACGCGCGGATTCAATGCGGTCATGTTCGCGATCATGACTGTTTTCTCCTCCGGCATTTCGCTCTACGCGCTGGCGCGGCTGCTGGAGACGCTGGTCCATTGGGGTTTCTGGACCTGTGTGCTGGTCGCGGCGGTGATCGTGCTCATCTATATCTTCCTCGGCGGGCTGACCTCCGCGATTTACAATGAAGTGCTCCAGTTCTTCATGATCGTGCTCGGCTTCGCGCCGCTGGTGTTCCTGGGTCTCAAGGACGTCGGCGGATGGGAGGCGCTGAAACTCAAGCTCCAGCCCGTCGCCCTCGCGCAACACTTCCCGGCGGATACCTGGTCGCGTTCCTGGGCTTACCTGGGAGGCGCCACGGAGAATCCGATGGGCATTGGCTGGTTTGGAATGGTGATGGGACTCGGGTTCGTCCTTTCGTTTGGGTATTGGTGCACGGACTTCCTGGTGGTGCAGCGCGCCATGGCGGCAAAGTCCATGTCCGCCGCACGCCGCACGCCGCTCATTGCGGCGGTGCCGAAGATGCTCTTTCCCGCGCTCGTCATCCTCCCCGGGATGATCGCGATCGCGATGCATGTCTCCAGCGGCGGGAAATTCCTGCCGCTCACTGCGGATGGAACCCCCGACTACAATATGACGATCCCCGTCATGCTCGCGAGGTACTTCCCGACGGGCCTGCTGGGCATTGGGTTTACCGCGCTGATGGCATCGTTCATGTCCGGGATGGCCGGCAATGTGACCGCGTTCAACACTGTCTGGACCTATGACATTTACCAGAGCTACTTCGTCAAGGATAAGCCCGACTCGCATTACCTGTGGGTGGGCCGATGGGCCACGGTGGTCGGCATTCTGATCAGCATCGCCACGGCTGTGTGGGCGCGGAGTTCCAATAACATCATGGACCTGCTCCAGTTGGTATTCGGCTATGTGAACGCGCCTGTCTTCGCGACCTTCCTGCTCGGCATGTTCTGGAAGCGAACGACCGGCCACGGCGCGTTTTTCGGTCTATTGTCGGGCACGGCCGGCGCGGCCACCTTCCAGGGCCTTTCGCTGGCAAGGGGAGCGACGGTCGGCTTCATGGGAGGAGGATGGATCGCGCCGAAGTTCCTTTTTCAAAGCGCCATGGGTCAGAATTTCTGGATCGCGATCGTCGCGTGGAGCACCTGCTTCCTCGTGACGGTGATCATCTCGCTTCTGACAAAGCGCAATAAGACCGACGAGGAATTGACCGGCCTGGTCTATTCATTGACGCCCAAACAGACGAAGACCGACGAGCCGTGGTACATGCAACCGGTCACCATCGGCGTCATCGTCCTCGCGGCCACGGTAATCCTCAACCTCGTCTTCGCCTAAAGCTTCCAAAGGAAAAACCGCCATGAACTTCGATCTCAGATTTCCCGTGGGCCTCATGTTCACCATCTTTGGCCTCATCCTCACCGGGGTCGGCCTCGTGGGCGGAACGGCCATGTACCAGACGACCTCGCTCGGCATTAACATGAATCTCTGGTGGGGGCTGGTGCTTCTCGTCTTTGGCCTCTTCATGCTGATGATGGCCATCCGCGGCAAGGGCAAGAAGTCCTGACCTGGCGCGGGTCCGAGCCTGCCTCAGTGCAAACCAGCCGCGGCCCGGGGACGCGGTCGCAGAATGGCACGAGTAATGCTTACGATAAAGTACGCATGAATGAGAATCTGCCAATGCCCGGTTTCTCGGCTACGCAATCGCTTAGCCTGAGAAAAAAACTCCGCTCCCTGCGCTGGAAGCCCGAGTCCGTCATGCGCGAGACCGTCCTCATCCAGCAGTTGCGCGAGATCGCGCTCATGGGGTGGACGGAGTAGGCTGCGGCTGGGTTGGCTCAAAAGCCGCCTCATGATTGACGCTGTCGCGTCCCCGTGAGACAAAAACGTTCACTAGGCCATCACCGCCATCGTCGCTGTGCTTAAAGGCCACGAACATTGATCCAATGACAGCGCACCCTTTACCTCCCGCGCGCCTGCGCCGCGCCGTATGCCGCCGTCCCAGGGATCAGGTCGTCAAATAATCCTGGCGTCCCACCGTTGCCGCCTGGCAGGTATCGGATCGCCGTCGCCACCGCGTACGCCCCTATCCCATTCTGCTCATCCGTCACAATCACCGCATCCGCCCCGATCTTCTTCGCTCCCTTCACCACAATCCCCAACTCAAAGTTCGCGCTACTCCACTTCCCGCCTTCACTCCCCAGCGTCCCCAGGATCACATAGCGCCGCGGCGGCGCGCAATCGTCCCACACCGTCATCCCGTCGATCACCTGGATCGTCCCGCCCGTTCCCGCCGGCTGCTCCGCCTCCGTCCCCACGTACGGGTGAAAATCCGGCTCATAAGCGCACCCCGCCAGCATTAGCGCCACCGCAATGAGCACTCCCTTCATCCCGTCACTTGTACTTGATGACCGCAACATTATAGCTCGTTTCGCCGCTATCGGTCGCCGTTACCAGCACCGCGGCATCGCCGCCCGCCTCCTTCACCACCGGTGCCAGGTGCTTCATATCCACCCGGTCCATCTCTGGGGAGCGCCATTCTTCGTCCACCTGTCCCAGTATCCGGTAGCGCCGCGGCGGCGTCCCGTCCTGCCAGAAATCAACGCCTTCCACCCGCTCCACCGTACCGCCGCTTCCCTGCGTCACCGCTGCCGCACCCACATATTGCCGATACTCCGGCTCATCGCTCCCGCAGCCAGCAATCGCCAATACCATTAACAATGCCAGCACCGTCTTCATATCCGTCCTTCCATACCCACATTCGCCCATTATGAACAACTCAAAATCTCGTCCGGTGACAGCGGTTTCGGATGCGATGGCAAAAATGCAGACTCTTTCCGAAGAAAGAGCCGCTCTTGTCATTTCGCTTGTTGAAGAGCTTGCCGAATTGGAAGCGCGGGAAAATGCCGAAGACTTGGCCGCGGCGCGCAAGGCGCTGGCGGAATATCAGAAGACCGGCGAGGCTATCCCGTGGGAAAAAGTGAAGGCGGAATTGGACGCCAAACACGGTATCGATCAAGCCGAAGGCTGAGAGGGTTTCGCAAGGGAAACCTATCGCCAGTAGCTAGGGCCTGTTAAGGTAAAAGCTCGACATTCTGGAATGATTTGAGATGATCAGGGATGCAAATCAACTCGGAGCAATACAATCGCATCGCTCATTGCTTTCCCAAGCACCGGGGCACCTT
>JBEKOV010000149.1:0-7001 GCA_049521415.1 Chthoniobacteraceae bacterium | reverse complement strand
CCACGCCTGTCCAAAATAAATTGAGGTGGCCACCCTGAACAGGCTTGAATTGGGGTGTGAAAGACCAAAACAAATCCATCCAGGGAGGCCAGCCATGACGCTACGGCACGCGAGCGTTTTTAGCCAGCTTCTATCTATCATAAATCGCATGGAATTCTCCCGGCTGGTCAAGCAGACCGATGCGGAAAAGGGAGCCAAGGGGTTTTCTTGCTGGGATCAGTTCGTGGCGATGATGTTCTGCCAGTTGGCGCAGGCGAAGTCCCTGCGGGAGATCGGGAGCGGCCTTCGCAGTTGCGAGGGCAAACTCAAGCACTTGGGGCTGAAGCAGGCGCCGGGACGCTCCACCCTGGCGTACGCCAATGCCCATCGTCCGTGGACGTTGTTCGAAGGAGTGTTCCACCAGGTTCTGGCTCAGGCTCAAGCTTATGCGCCCAAAAAGAAGCTGCGCTTCAAGCACAAGCTCTACTCGATGGACTCCACGGTCATCGAACTCTGTGCGGCCATGTTCGACTGGGCGAGGTTCCAGACCACCAAGGGCGCGGTAAAACTGCACCTCATGCTCGATCATGATGGCTGTCTGCCCCACTATGCCCTCATCACCGAGGGCAAGGTGGCCGACGTTAGCGTCGCGCAGCAACTGGACATGCCCAAAGGCAGCATCGTGGTCATAGACCGCGGCTATGTGGACTATCACATGTTCGAGCGTTGGATCGCACAAGGCGTGGGCTTCGTCACCCGGCTCAAACAGAACGCCAATTGCTTCATCACCGCCGAGCATGAAGTGCCGGCCAACAGGAGCATCCGCAGCGATGAAACCATAGAGTTCAACGTGTTCCACGCCGACCGGCAGATCAAGGGCAGCTACCGGCGTGTCAAGGTATGGCTGGAAGACAAGCAGGAGGAACTGGTGCTGCTCGCCAACCTGCACGACCTGGGCGCCACGACCATTGCCGCTATCTATAAGCAGCGCTGGCAAATTGAACTCTTCTTCAAGGCCATCAAACAAAACCTGAAGATCAAGACCTTCGTGGGCACGAGCGCCAACGCCGTGCGCATTCAGATTTGGACAGCATTGATCGCCATCGTGTTGATGAAACTGCTCCAGTTTCGCTCCCGTCTCAAATGGGCGCTCTCAAATCTTGTCGCCTTGTTGAGGTGGAATCTCTTTGCTTACCGCGACTTATGGGCCTGGATCGATGATCCGTACTCCCATCCTCCGAACCAAGAGGACTCCGCTCAACTTTCCTTCTTCTTGGACAGCATCGCCCCTTCATGACCCCAACCGGAACTCCAAAACGTCAAAATGCGGCCCTCAGAAGCTCTCCCCATCAATGCGTCCGTCCAAAAATCGAATTATTTTGGACAGCAGTGGCTTCAGCCTAAAGGCTGTCTCATGCAGGCGCGCACTGGGCACACCCGCATTTTGTTTATTGATATAGCCAGCCCTTGCGGGCAAATTCATTTATGATGAGAATCTATCCCCTTTTTTTAATCACCCTCTCGTGGCTCGCGGCGGTACCGATGGTTTCGGCAGAACCCGTGGCCGCCCCCGACACGATTACCGCCAGGCTCGCGCCCATCATGGCCGAGAAAAAAACCCAGGACCGGCTCACCCAATTGTCCGACTTGGGAGCGAAACTCTCCTTGTCCGAGATTCCCCAGGCGCTGGCCGCCGCGAAGGGGTTCAAGCAATGGCGGGAGCGGGCTGTCCTCCAGACCACCACACTCCGCCATTGGGCCGAACTGGCCCCGGCTGACGCCTTTGCTTACATCGGGAAACTTCCCGAAAGCCGTTCCAAAGCCCAGCTACTCAGCTTTGCCGCAGTTCAGTTTGCAACCAAAGACCCTGAAGCCGCCGCCGCTGCCACGACCGCGCTTGCGCCCGGAGTGTCCCGCAACGGGGCGATGGAGTTCGTCGGCAGAACCTGGGCGAAGACCGACGGTAAAAAAGCCCTCGCCTGGGCCGACAGCCTGCCCGAGGGGACGGCCAAGGACGCGGTCGTGCGGGGCGTTTTATTTGTATGGGTGCACATCGATCCCGTCGACGCCGATACCCGCATCGAACAGCTTCCCGAAGGCACCTACAAGAAAATGCTGCTGACCAACGTGGCCATTGAATGGGGGGCCATCGATCACGAGGCCGCTTTCAAATGGGCCGCCAGTTTGCCGCCAGATTCCGGAGCGGTCGAAAATATCGTCGAGAGCTGGGCCGATCAGGACCCCGTTGCCGCCGGTCAATATGCGTTGCAGTTATCCCCCGAAACGGCGCGCCAGCAGGCGATAATGGGAGTGATGCGCCGGTGGGTGACACAGGACCCGGTCCAGGCCACCCAGTGGCTGATACTAAATGCCGATCCCCAAACCCTGAGTCAGGCCATGACACAGTTGATGAATTTCTGGGTGCCGGAAAACCCGCAGGAGGCCGCACACTACGTGGAAAACCTGCCGAACGGACCGTCGCACGACATGGTCGTCCATGATTTCGTACAAGCCGTGACGAGCTGGGCCCCGGATCTTGGCGCCAAGGATGCGATGACGCTGGCCGATCAAGGCATGCGCGACCAGGATGTCGTAACCTGCGTCCAGCATTGGCTCCAGACGGACCCTTCCTCGGCGCAAAAGTGGTTGCAGGAGGCCAACCTGCCCCAGGACGTCAAAGCCAGGTGCCTGCTTCCTCCGACCACCGGACTACCCCTGAGATAGAGCCTTGGAGGACGTCTGGACAGTAAATCCAGGCCGCGTCAGAAGCAATTACTCGAGATAGACGGCGATTCCAGTCCCTGCACCATCGACGCCGGTAAGAAACAGATCCCTTGACCCGGCACGATTCAAAGTGTCAGATTCGGCCCGTGCCCCCGCGCGAAACTCAGGCGGCTCTGTTCCGTTATCGCACGTCCTATCGGTTCTATACGCTGGCGAAGATTGGTTTTTGCGCGGCTTATCTTTGGTATGTCTGGGATTTTTTCTGGATATACGACAGCCTTCGAAAGCAGCCATTCTCTATTGTTGCCAGCCTGTCTGAAATTACTTTTTCCGGCAATTCCACCCTCGACATCCCTTTGCGCGCCATCGCGATGTTTCTCAACACCAGGGCGATGGTCTGGGTGTTTCTCCTGTCGGCTCCCTTCATGGCGGCGATGTTTATCTGGGGGCGCTACCGGTGGCTGCAATTCGCGGTCGCGGCATGGATCAGCCTGAGTATGATCGCGCTCGCCTGTATTGCGGGCGAATTTATCTCCAACGCCGATATCTGGATCAACTATGTCTTCGTGACCTATGGGTTTACCGCCCTGATCCTGCGTCCCGGCGAATGGGAAAAGGAAGAACTCGGATTCAGTCCGGCCCGATGGCGGGAGAATCCCGTACTCTTGAGCACATACGCCTGGCTGGTGGTCCTTGTGCAGTTCACCGTCTATTTTTTTGCGGGGCTTAACAAACTGATTTACGGGTGGGAACCATGGACCACCGGCGTCGCGCTTCAGAATCTCGCTTACGACAGCTCGATGAACAGTTTCGTGCTGGGCATTTACGTTCCCTACTGGATTTCTCTCATTCTCTGCTACGTCACACTATTCCAGCGATTGGTGGTTCCCTTCGGATTTTTTTTGCCGCGGTTCCGCATCTGGTCCGTCCTCATTCTCGGCTCGATGCATCTGGGATATGCGATTCTTATGAGAGTCACTATCTTCCCGCTTATCGGCATCGCGTCCCTCTTGATGATCCTGCCGGCTCCGGCCGCGCCCCGGCCTCAGACATCGGGTCAGAAAAGCGGGAAGGCAAAGAAATACAAGCCGGCTTCGCGACCCTTGGCTCAGAGCGCGCTAATCGGAGCATTTTCCTTATGGTTGCTTTGCGAGCCCGTGCGGCTTGTCTTCGCCAGCCCCTACCCGTGGGAAGGCAGGATGCTCGTGCTTCCCACCTGGCGGATGTTTGCCGATGGGGGAGTTTCCGCGGGAAAAAAGTGGCGTATTATTCTGGAGACATCTTCCGGAGAGGAGGATGCCACGAGTCTCGTAATGGCGATTCTTCCCCATCGGTGGCGCGACCGATTTTATATCGACACCGTTCTTCATGATATCCTCGGTCGGAATCTCGGGCCGAATTCGTTGCCAATCAAACTGCTCGCCGCCGCGGAAAAGATCTACAATCAACAGCAAGTCGACCGAGGCGCGTCTCCCGTGATCATCCGGTCCGGTTTCGAGATCGATCAAAATCACCGATAACGGTGCGAAACATCGCCGCGATCGATAATGCCCCTCCCATCTAAGGAAACTAGAGGAAACCAAGCGTCAGACAACAATTCTTGATAGGACAATTCCTCTCTCCGGCAATTCCTGAATCGGCCGCCATTGTTCTGGCTTCCGCTCACTCCCCTCACCCCCGCAATTTCAACAGCAGATCCCCGCTCTCCACCGAGTCGCCCACTTTCACCAGGATTTCCGCCACCACCCCTCCCTCCGGCGCGTAGATGGTTGTCTGCATCTTCATCGCCTCGAGTGTCAGCAGCTTGTCCCCCTTCGCAACTTTCCCACCCACCGTCGCGTGCAGCCCGGTGATGACTCCAGGGATCGGCGCCCCGACTTGTTTGGCGTCCGCCGGGTCGGCCTTTGCCCGCGTCTTGACCTTCGTCTGCAATGACCGGTCCACAATGGTACTCTCCCGCGGCACGCCGTTCAATTCGTACGACACGATCCGCTTCCCGTCCTTGTCCGGCAGGCCCACGTTGACCAGCTTGATGAACAGCGTCTTCCCCGCCTCGATATTCACCGTGATCTCCTCGCCCGGACGCAGCCCGTAGAAAAATGCCGGCGTCGGCAGCACGCTCACGTCCGAGAACTCCCGCTCGAATCGCGCATACTCCGCAAACACCTCCGGGTACATCAGGTGGCTGTACAGGTCGTCTTCGCCCGCCTCCCTCTTCAGCTTCGCCGCCAGTTCCTTCGCGGTCTGCTTCAAATCGATCTTCGGCGCTTTCGCCTCCGACGGCTTCTTTCCTCCCAGCACCGCCGCTACGACTTTCTTCGGCCACCCGCCCATCGGCTTGCCAAGGCCGCCCGACAGCATGTCGATGACCGACGCCGGAAACGATGTCCCCGGCGGCAGGTTCACCACGTCCGCCGGCTTGATCCCGCGCGTGAAAAGAAACAGCGCCATGTCCCCCACCACCTTGCTCGACGGCGTCACCTTCACGATATCCCCCAGCAGTTGGTTCACCTCCGCATAGCACCGCGCGATCTCCGGCCACCGATGTCCCAGCCCCATCGACGCCGCCTGTTCCTTCAAGTTCGTGAACTGCCCCCCCGGCATTTCGTGCAAATACACTTCCGCGCTCCCTGCCCGCGGCGCCGTATCGAACGGCTCGTAAAACGTCCGCACATGCTCCCAGTAATCGCTGAACTCATTGAGCGCTTCGAGGTCCAGCCCAGTGTCCCGCTTCGTATGCTGCAATGCCGCGACGATCGAATTGAGATTCGGCTGCGAAGTCGAGCCGCTCATCGACGCCAGCGCCAGGTCCGCGATATCCACCCCCGCGTCGCTCGCCCGCAGCACCGATGCCGCATTGATCCCGCTCGTGTCGTGCGTGTGAAAATGAATCGGGATTCCAATCTCGCTCCGCAGCGCCTTCACCAGCTCGTACGCCGCATACGGACGGCACAGCCCCGCCATGTCCTTGATCGCCAGAATATGCGCCCCCATCCGCTCCAGTTCCTGCGCCATCTTGATGTAGTATTCGAGCGAATACTTCGACCGCGCCGGATCGAGGATATCTCCCGTGTAACAGATCGCCGCCTCGCAAATCGCGTGCGTATCCTGCACCGCCTCCATAGCCACCTTCAGGTTCGGTGTGTAATTCAGCGAATCGAATATCCGAAAAATATCGATCCCGTTCGCCGCCGCGTGTTTGACGAATCCCGCCACCACATTCGGCGGATAATTCGAATACCCCACCGCATTGCTCCCGCGGAAAAGCATCTGGAAGCAAATATTCGGAATCCTCTCGCGCAATGCCCGCAGCCGCCCCCACGGGTCCTCGTGCAGGAATCGCATCGCCGTGTCGAACGTCGCCCCGCCCCACATCTCCAGCGAGAATAGTTGCGGCGTCCGCCGCGCCACCGCGTCGGCCACCGCCAGCATGTCAAAGGATCGAACCCGCGTCGCCAGCAGCGATTGATGCGCGTCGCGGAACGTCGTGTCCGTGATCAGCAGTTTCTTCTGCGCCAGAACCCATTTCGCGAATTTCTCCGCCCCCATCTCCAGCAAAAGCTGCCGCGTCCCGCGCGGCGGCACCTGCTTCAGGTCCGCTGCGGGGATTGGCGCCGCCGTAAGCGATGCCGGCGGCTGATGCCCCTTCGCCTGCGGATTCCCGTTGACCGCGACGTCCGCCAAAAACGCCAGAAGCTTCGTCGCGCGATCCAGCCGCCCCTTGAATTCAAACAGTTGCGGCGTCGTATCGATCAGCCGCGTCGTCGCCCGCCCCGTCCGAAACGCCTCGTTGCGAATCACGTTCTCAAGGAACGGAATGTTCGTCTTCACCCCGCGAATCCGGAACTCCCGCAGCGCACGGTCCATCCGCTGCAGCGCCATCGGGAACGACGGCCCGAACGCCGTCAGCTTCACCAGCAGCGAATCGTAAAACGGCGTAATTACCGCCCCCGTATCGCCCATGCCCCCGTCCAGCCGGATGCCAAAACCCGCTGCCGAGCGGTAAGTGAGAATCTTCCCATAACTCGGCATGAACTTGTTGTCCGGATCCTCCGTCGTGATTCGCGCCTGCACCGCGTACCCGTTCCGCGGGATCGCCTCCTGCGGCGGAATCGCCAGTTCCGGGCCGCCCAGCGCCGCCCCGTTGGCAATGAGGATTTGCGACCGCACCAAATCGACTCCGGTAATCACCTCGGTAACCGTATGCTCAACCTGGATTCGCGGATTCATCTCGATGAAGAACCATTCCTCCCGGTCCAAATCCAAAAGGAACTCCACAGTCCCCGCATTGTTATACG
>JBEKOV010000148.1:0-9411 GCA_049521415.1 Chthoniobacteraceae bacterium | reverse complement strand
GAACCTTCGATGACCTCGTCAAGGCAATCGCCCACGCCCTCAACTGCTTCTCAGCCTCCGAATGCCTCCACTTCCTTCATCATGCCCAATATGCTTCAGATTAAATAGAAAATGCTCTAGGAGCCGTGGATATTCAGCACGACGGTCTGCGTTTCCGCGGATGAAGGGCCGACCATAACGTCCAGGTCCGTCGGCTCCACGCCGTAGTTCATGTGGATGTCATGATAGGACAACCGGTCGGGCGTGATCGGGAAGCTGAGCGCTTTGGCTTCGCCGGGATTGAGATGCACGCGCGCAAAGCCACGGAGCACCTTGATGGGCCGCGTCACGGAACTGTATTGCGGGCGCACATACATTTGGGCGATCTCATCGCCGGCGATCGTCCCGGTATTGGTGATGGTCACGCTGACTGACGTCTGCCCCGTCGTTGAGATCGAGGGATCGGCCAACTTGGGGGCCGAATAGCTGAAAGTGGTATAGCTCAACCCAAAGCCAAAGGGAAAAAGCGGCTTATCGTCGTCATTGACGAAACAAGCCCCCGCATCGTACGGCTTTTGATCGTAGTAACACGGGAGGTTGCCGACCGATTTAGGGATCGTGATCGTCAGCTTGCCCGAGGGATTCACCTCGCCGAACAGGATGTCGGCGGCAGCATGGCCGGTTTCCTGACCCATAAACCAGCCTTCGAGAATAGCATCGGCATTCTTCGCCACAACGGGCATGGAGATGGGGCGGCCGTTCATCAGGTAGACAACCACCGGCTTCCCCAGCGCAAACATCGCGTCGGCCAATTGCTGCTGTTTGCCATAAAGATCCAGCGATGTGCGGTCGCCAGTTTGACCGGGCCAGGTCTCCTGGCAGATGCTCTGTCTATCGCCAATCGCCAGGATGATCAGGTCGGCGTTCTTTGCAACGTCCACGGCATCTTCAATGCGCTTGAGGTCTTCCGGGTCATCGGGATGGTCCGGATCGATGGAGCAGCCTTGGGCGTGGACAATCCTGGACGTGTTGCCCACTTTTTCCTTGATGCCGTCGATGAGCGACATCCTGTAAGGCGGCGATCCCGAGTAGCCGCCAAGCTCGCAGAAGTCGGCGTTGGGACCGATCACCGCGATTGTCCGGTAACGGCCCCTGGCGAGCGGCAGCAGGTTATTTTTGTTCTTCAGCAGGATGATGGACTCACGCGCCGCCCGAAGCGCCAGATCGCGGGTCGATTGTAACTGCGGAAGCGCCCGGGCTTGGCCGGCATCAAGCGTGTAGTGCTCAAACAGGCCCAGGCGGAATTTCAACGCCAGGACGTGTGCGACCGCCGCGTCGATGTCCTCCTCCTTCACCACTCCCTGCTTCACCAGATCGGGCAGGGCATTGAATGAGTCGCCGGAGGGAAACTCCATTTCCACTCCGGCAGAGAGCGCCTTGGCGCCGGCGTCACCATGATCGCGGGCGGCATGCTGATCGTCGGCGACATGGCTGATGGCGTAGTAGTCAGAGACGATCAGCCCCGTAAAACCAAACTGCTTGCGGAGGACGTCCTTGATCAGCCAGGAATTGATGTGATTCGGGACCGAGTCAACTTCATTGTACGACATCATGACGGCCGCCGGTTTGGCCGCGGAAATGACCATCCGAAAGGGCAGCGCGTGTTCATCGAGGAGAATGCGCGGAGGGAAGTTTGCCGGCGCCGTATTGCTTCCGCCTTGCGGCTCACCGTGGCCGACAAAATGCTTGAGCGTCACGGCCACGTGCTTCTCATCGATGGTTCCATCCGTGCTGCCCTGAAGCGCTTCGACCACCGCGGTTCCGAGCCGGCCATTGAGATAGCCATCCTCACCCATGGTCTCATCAGTCCGGCCCCAGCGCGGATCGCGCGTAATATCCAGAACCGGACACAGCACCTGCTGCAGGCCGCGGGAGCGGGCCTCGGCCGCCACCTCGGTATAGACCTCGTGATAGAGCTCTTCGTCCCACGAACTGGCCATCCCGATCGGAACGGGGTAGGAAGTTTGGCCTTCGCCGTAAGTGAATGCCACGCCATGGCACGCCTCCCCGTGAAAGATCGCGGGGATGCCGAGAGGGGTCTTTTCGACCAGGTATTTCTGTATCTCGTTGTAGGCCGCGATCTGCTGATCGAGATTCAAGTTGTCCATTGGGGAAATCCCGCCTACGCCGTTGCCGACCGATTTTTTGACGCCTTCGGGCGTAATCTTGCCGTTCGGGAAATTGCCGGCAATGCCGTAGTTGGCGTGGAGTTGATTGACTTTGTCCTCCAGGGACATCCGCGGAATCAGGTCCGCCACGCGGCTTTCAACGGAAGCTTGAGGATTCTTGTAAGTCGGGGGAAGCCCGTTCTCGTCTGCTCGGGCGAGAGACGAACATATCAGGAGAAGGACGAGACCAGAAAGTGTTTTCAAAATAGCGGGGTGAAGTTGATTTTGAGTGGAGATGGAGATGCGCTCAGGCGCGAGGGAGGGAGAATACCCTCCGTGGTTTTCGACCGGCAAGCAATAGAACGCAGCCCACAAAGTGCTGCAACCCTCCACAAGCTCAAGGCAACCTTTTAAACCGGCTCACGGCGCCGCCTTTCCACCCGCCTCGTATAATTGTAGTTCCCTGCTCAGCGCCGCGGCCAGCGGCATGTCGGATTCCGACTGCGCTCGCTGCAGCGCCATTTTCGCGGCCTGGATTGCCTCGGCGTAACGCCCCGCCCTTGCATAAGCCTGCGCCAGCACCCGCAGCATCGTGGGATCATTATGCCCTTCGCCCGTTTCCTCGTCGGTATGGCGCGAGAGCGCGACGGCTTGCTGAGCGTGCTCGATTGCCTCATTCACGCGACCCTCGCGCAGCATCGCAACGCTCAGATTTGCATGCGCCAGCGCGCTGCCGGGATCGATGGTCAGCAGTTGCTCGAATTCCGCAATGCCATCGTTCGTGCGTCCTTCCATCATCAGGACAGTCGCCAGATTTCCCATCCCCTCCTCGCTGCGCGGTAGCAATTGCAATTGCGCGCGGTAATGCTCCTCCGCTTCGCCGAGATGCCCCTCTTTCACGAGCACATCCGCCAGATTGTAATGGGCGATCCACGCATCCGGATTATCGGCCAGCGTAGCGCGCCAGAGCGTCTCCAGGTTGTAATACACGCCACATTGCAACCACGTCAGCCCGCCCAGCACCAGCAGCAGCGCGGCGGAAACAACGCGATAAAGCAGCATCCTCGATTCCCCGCTTCCGGATCGACACGCCGTCGCGATGCCCGCCCCTGCCAGCGCCAGCGGCCCCATGCTCGCCAGGTATTGGAAATGATCCCCTACAAATGAATAGCGGAAGAAATACACGTTGAAAAAATTCAGTACCGGAAAGAGCGACACCACGAAATAGGCCGCCGCGAAAAACACAGGTCGCAGCTTCCCATTCCGTCCGAGCCAGAGCAGAAACAGCGCACATCCCACCCCAATCAACGGCGCCCACGCCACCGGCCGCGTCGCATCCGTATCCCATCGCGTATAAATAAAGGTCAGCGGGTGCGGCCACGCCAGCTTCCACAGATAAAACCAGATATCCTTCCCCGCGATCACCGCGCGTTGCACCCACGTCTGCGACCACGCCGCGCCCAGCGCATTGTGCGCATACTTCTGCTCCCACACCGTCCACGCGCTCGCCAGCCCGGAGACCATCGCGAACGGCCCCAGCCACACCGCCTGGCCCCAGCGCCACCGCCCATCCACCCACCACCAGCACAATCCCAGCACCACCGGCAGCATCACCGTCGAAGATTTGCTGAGAATGGCCAGCATCGCGCAGAGCAGCGCCATCGCATAATTGCGCGCGCGCGGGAAACCGGGCTTCAGCTGCCCTCCCGCGCGCATCACCTCATTCCTCGCCTCAATCCACCGGAGGAAGAACAGGATCGCCAGCAGGTAAAAAACGCCGGACTGCGTGTTCTTCTGCTCCGTAATCCACGCCGCGCTCTCCACCTGCACCGGGTGCAGCGCCCACAGCGTCGCCCCCAGCCATGCCCCTGCGATATTCATCCGGCGCAGCACCCGCCACAGCAGCACCGCGCACACCGCGTGCAGCGCCACATCCACCACGTGATAGGGCAGGGGATTCAGCCCCCAGATCGCATGCTGAACCCAGAAGCTCGTCAGCACCAGCGGGTAATAAACCGCCTTGCTGCTCGTCCAGATCGCCCCGAACCCCAGCGGCCCCACGATGCACGGGTTCCGCGTCAGGTGATCGTCATCGTCCCAGATGAATCCCGCATGCCACACCCGCGCGTACGCCAGGAAGATCGTGGCCACCAGCACCAGCCCCGCCAGCCATGCCCGCGCGGACCGCGGCGGCGCGGCGGGGGGCACGGAAGGTTCCATTACAATCCGGCCACTTGTACCGCCTCGGATTCACCTCTGCAAGCGGCCATGCCGTGACAATTTTGGCGGCGCTTTTCCCCGCGCTTGAACCCGAATTCCGATGTTGGAGGGGATGAGATGGCGTAAGATGCTGAGTCGCGATGACATGAGGAAGGCTGAGGCGTATCAATCGATACGGCGAAGCCTGACGAATCGCACTCGCGGCCGGCAGATTGCGCCGGATCGCCCCGATCAACTTCGGATTTCGGGTTGAATTGCCCTTGGGCCGAATTCATCTTAAAAGACCAAATCCCATGGGCAACGGACAAACGACCGTCGAAAAAGAGACCAGCACCGAAAGCGCGCTCGATATCCCGTGGAACGTCGTCGTCCACAACGACCCCGTCAATTTGATGACCTACGTCACCATGGTCTTCCAGCGCGTGCTCGGCTTCTCAAAGGAGCGGGCGCAGAAGCACATGCTCGAGGTCCACCAAAAAGGCCGCTCCATCGTCTGGACCGGCGTCCGCGAGCCCGCCGAGAGCTACGTCGAGCAGCTCCAGTCCCACCTCCTCCTCGCCACATTGGAGAAATCACAGTGACCGTCGAAGTAACCCGCACCGGCGAGGGCCTGCGCCTCGCCCGGCTCGACCTCTTCTTCGTCGAGCTCCTCCGCCAGGTCCCCGTCAGCGCCGAGCCGGGCGATTGCGACGCCGCCCGCGAGCGCCTTTACCCCCTGGCCACCACCGAGCCGCAGTCCGGCGAGGAATGGCGCGCCTACGTCCACCCCGAGTTGAAGAAACTCTTCACCAGCGCTACCCAGACCGTGCGCGACGACCTGGAGACCTTCCAGCAACTCGACGAGACCCAGGACAATTACGCCTTCGAGATTCCCATCGGCCATTTCGACCAATGGCTCAACGTTCTCAACCAGGCCCGCCTCGCCCTCGCCGCCCGGTTCGAGTTCGAGGAAAAAGAGATGAACCGCAGCGGTCCGCGCACCATCGAGACCGTGCGCGACCTGAGCCTCTTCCAGGTCCATTTTTACGGCTTCCTCCAGGAATGCCTCCTCCAGGACCTCACCGAGCCGTAAGGCATTTTAAAGTACGAATGTAGCCGTTCTTCTGGAGGGTCAAGGGGCCGTTCTCATAATAGCCTGGGGCAGCGCCCCAGGGTAACCCGCCCAAAATCGGCCAGCCCTGTAGGGGCGATTCATTTCACGTGGCCACAGTTTCATTTAGAACGCCCCTGGGAGCGAAGGAACAAATCCCGCTTGCGGCCCTCCGGCAGCAAGGGTAAAAGTCTCATTCCCAATAAAGCTCGGGTGGTGAAACTGGCAGACACGTACGTTTGAGGGGCGTATGCCGCAAGGCATGCGGGTTCAAGTCCCGCCCCGAGCACTTTCTTCTTCGGTGTTGTGCGGATTTGCGAACGAGACTTGGACGCCGCCCGCCAATCGCGCATCCTGCCCGCCGATGAACGATCAGCCGGATGACCCACAGCCCGCCGATGTTTCCCGAACACCCTTCGACGATTACTCCGGCGGCCAGCCGGCGAAACGCCGCCTGCATCTCGCGCCGATCAAGGCCCTCCTGAGAATCCTCAGCGCCATCGCCCTCCTGTTCGCCTTTGCTACGGCCTGCGCGATCATCCTGCTCGATGCCCTTCACTATTTGCGTCCCGATCTCGGCTGGCGGATCAAGTCCGCCCTTCCCCTCATCGGCATCGGCGCCTCATACGCCCTGCTCTCATTCACACTGCCGCGCACACGGACCGAGTTTCTCCTCGGGCTCGCCGTCAGTCTGGCATTCATCCTGTGGGGCGCCGAGCAATTCATCCCCATCCCGCGCATCGCCTCGCAGATCGATGACGGAGTCGTCTTCCTCTTTGTCATGGACCTCGCCGTCGTCATCCGCGGCCATTTGAAACGAACACAGAAATAGCGGTACTGGGTCAGTCGCATTGTGGTAATTCTAAGGCAGCGAAGGCCGCTTCAAATTCGGCGTCCAACTTGGCAACGAAATAGGCGTCAATCATCTCGACCACATTTGCCAGTGTCCATTGCCGGTCTGCCACGCCAGCGGCCTGAGCCGGGGTCGTTTTGATCGTGGAATGCTTCCGGCAGAAATTGTAGTGCATGAACGTGAGCGCCAAGCTGTGCTGGTGATTCTCCATCTTCTTCGAAAAGGCGTTTGTGAGCCTCGTAAAGCGCCGGTTGCCCATGCGGAGGGTGAGGTTTGACCGTTCCACGTAGGACGTGCTCACAAGGTCCATATCCGGCTCGCCACACACCGGCTTTTTGTCGATGCGAATCACGGTATCCATTCCATTCTCGTCGTTGCCGTAGCTTTTCACCAGTTGCGCGAAGTGGACTTCATCAAAGGCATTGCGAACCGCGAATGCATACGCCGGGAGGCCATCGCTGGTAATTTGGACCGTACCGGAAAACCGCTGGCTCAAATCTTGGCAGAACTTCATGCAAGCATAGGTGGAGCGGTCATCTACGCGCCATGCCGGAATCAGCTTGGTTTCAGCGCAAATGCTCGTCCATGTCCAAACGTCGCCGGGATCGGTGAGGCGGGATGTGGCCCGGATGGAATTTCCCTCGATCAAACAATGAAGGACCATCGCGCGTTTTTCGGTAGTCAGCTTTTCCATTTGACTTAAAGTATGACATTTTGTACGTTTCGTCAAATACTTTTTGTATGACCCAAAAGAAAAAAGCGAAAATGGGGCGTCCCAAGCTCCCGAAAGATGAAAAGCGCAAGGTGTTTTCCCTGCGTGTGTCGAAACCGGAGTGGCAGAAAATAAGCGATGCCGCGAAGAAAGCGGGCGAGCCGGAGACCAGATGGGCGCGAAAAGCTCTGCTTGCCGCTGCTGACTAGGGCTTGCGCTGGGGCTTTGGGTCTGCCTTAGCGATGATAAGGGCCGCAACATCCTGGCCGCTCTTGAGACCGGCCTCTGCGGCCTTTTCCGTATGGTCGCGCTTGCGCTTGAGGCGGGGTTGCTTGGATTCTGGCATGGCTTAAGTCTAGGATTAGAGTTGCCGAAGTGCACGTTGAAAATACGGTTCATTAAATGATCTTTTGAGGCATTTACTGCTCCGGTACGGTCTCGATTATCGAAGGTGATGTCGATGTGGTGCCAGCCGCCGATGCGGCTTGAGCTTGGATTATTCCAGAAACCTTATGATTTGTTACGTCTAAGAATGAAATTTGGTATTTGCAGTTCTGTAGATAATCCATGCTGATTCCTTGCAGGAAAAATATCGCATAACCTTCCCGCATACTACCCGTAGGCATCGGATCGTGCGCAAGTGAGAAAATTAGATGGTCGCTGCGCTTTACTGTGGGCCCGTTCACTGAGGTGAAAACGTCTGGAAAATCATCAATGGTAGCATCCTATTGTTTTTGGTCCGCCCCCGTTATTTTCAGCGACCATCCATGAATCACAGTGGGCGATCCAGCGTTGTATATTCTTAAGTTATACAATAAGAAAACGGTATAAGGAGGGCCGTCATTTACACTCGGAGCCACCCCAAGCGGCTCGATGCTCAACTCGGGAGGCGGGATGGCTGCGGACCGGAAAGAGTTTTGCATTGATTCACTAAGTAGAGAAAGGAAAAGCGCGAGACCTATAAATATTCCGCCCAGCGAGCCGATCCATAGGCCGACATGCTGCCACCATTTTTGAGGTTTCCAGCCGTCAACTAACATTTTTTTCAGCGCCAATCCAAAGGCTCCTGTAATTGCGGAAAATGCTAATATTTGAACCCCGGTTTCCACGGTATTTTTCAGTGACAATGCGTCCACAAACCAACTGATCAAATCTCTCCAATTCATAATGAAACCAGGTTAGATACAACAAGGGCCGACGGTCACGCCAATTGTCCCAAAATATGCCCCGGATGGAATATTCTCTGTGCATATAGCCACTATAATCCGACTGACCCAGTACCGAAATAGCCGCGTTGACTCAGGCTATTGCGTATCGGCCCCGGGCGATGGAATTCCCTTACTGAGGCATCATGCCGGCTCCGAAGGGAGCAATGGTCGTTGCGTTTGAACAGGCGGCAGCGTAAGCTCTAGCCATGAGTTTGGCAGAAATTAAGAGCGCGGTGGACGAGCTTTCCGAAGCGGAGCTTACGGAGTTGGCGTCGTTCATTCGCAAGCGCGAGGAAGCGGCGTGGGATCGCCAGATTGACGCGGATTTCGCCGAAAACGGTCGTCTGCGTGGCGTCCTGGAGGAAGTCCGGGCTGATCTACGGGCAGGGCGGGTTGAGGAACTTCCGTGATCGGCAAGACGCATCGGCGCCTCTGGAAGTGTTTTGATTCTCTGCCGGCAGGCGTCCGGAAGCTTGCCCATGAGAAATATGCGCTCTGGAAGCGAGAGCCATATCACCCGTCTCTTAAATTTGAGGAACGGCGGGATGGGGTATGCGTGGTGCGGATCGGGGACCATTACCGCGCGGTATCCAACCCTGAGGCTGCGAGGTTGCCTCTCCATTACCTCTGAGGCTGTCGAGCAGCCGAACTCGAAACCGGTGCGGGGGAGGGGAGCAGAAAATGTGACGGGCGAAGCACGGCGTTTTTTGTGGGTGGCAGGAAGCGGCGGCTTTCGGGAAGGTTGGATCGTCGGAGCCTGCGGAGCGATTCAATCTTCGAGGTATGTGCCTGGCCTGGGAAGGAAAGTCTTCGACGTTTGGAGTGCAGCGAAGTCGGGGCCCAGCGGGACGAAGCGGAGCGGAAAAGGGCGAAGTCTTTCCGGGCGTGGACCTATATTGGAGATTTGAGGAATTTAAAATGGTCGCATGTGACAGCCCCTGCCTATAAAATTTCCGCCAAAATGGAGCGCGCACATTCTGACAGTGGATCTCCCGGAACTGGGCCTAAGGGCGGTGTCCGCCCGGCTGCCGAGAGCCCGGGAGCGCGCTCAACATTTGATCTAGGGCCTGTTAAGGTAAAAGCTCGACATTCTGGAATGATTTGAGATGATCAGGGATGCAAATCAACTCGGAGCAATACAATCGCATCGCTCATTGCTTTCCCAAGCACCGGGGCACCTT
>JBEKOV010000147.1:0-7358 GCA_049521415.1 Chthoniobacteraceae bacterium | reverse complement strand
CGCCGCATCGCAAAGCTCCCGCACTATCGTCGGACTCAGGTCCACCGACGGCGCGATCTCGATCACCTTCTGGTGCCGCCGCTGCACCGAGCAATCCCGCTCGTGCAGGTGAATCACGTTCCCGTAATTATCTCCCAGCACCTGCACCTCGATATGTTTCGCCCGCGGAATATACCGCTCCAGGAATACCGCCGGATTCCCAAACGCCCGCCCCGCTTCGCCCCGCGCCTCGTCCAGCAGCGCCCCCAGGTCCGCCGCCTTCTCCACCACCCTCATTCCTCTTCCTCCTCCTCCAAACGCCGCCTTGATGATCAGCGGATACCCGATGCTCTTCGCAATGCGCAGAGCCTCGTCCCGCTCCTCGACCGGATTCTCCGTCCCCGGAAGCGTCGGCACACCCAGCTTGTGCGCCAGCGCCCGCGCCGCCACCTTGTCCCCCATCAAATCGAGCAATTCCCGCCGCGGTCCCACAAAAATAATTCCGGCGTCCTGGCAAGCCCGCGCCATTGCGGAATTTTCCGCTAAAAAACCGTATCCCGGGTGGATCATATCGACCCCTTTTTCCACCGCCAGGGCGACGATCCCCTCGATATCCAGGTACGCCCCCACCGGCCCCCTATCCGTCCCCACCACATACGATTCATCCGCCTTGAAACGATGGATGCAGAACCTGTCCTCCTGCGCGTAAATGGCCACCGTCCTCAGTCCTAACTCGTTCGCCGCGCGCATGATACGGATGGCGATCTCACTCCGGTTCGCAACCAAAAGCTTGCGCCCGGCAATGTCCTGAAACGGGGGGGGACTGGTACGCTGGGAAGGCATTTCAAGCGTGTTATAGAGACCCATTCCCGCAATGGCAACTGGCCGCAAACCCCCGCCACCGGAATTTTACCGTCCAAAGCTTGAGTTTCTCCCGCCCCTTGCCCACCCTTTCCCTACGATGAGTTTGTTCCATCACAAAACGGAAAACGAAGGACTGGCCGGCCCGGTGACTTTCACGGACAAGGAATCGGTGGTGGCCCTCCTGTTCCTGGTCGTCACAGCCGATGGCGACATCGCGCCGTGCGAGGAGGAACTGGTAATCGCAGCCTCGAACCGGATGAAACTGCTGCGTATGCAGAGCATCGATGACTTCAATGAGGCCGTTTACAAGGTGCGCGACGCCATCGATGGCAAAGGACGCGATGAAGCATTTGCGGCCGCGGTGAAGGGACTTCCCTCCGAGTTGCGCGAGACGGTCTATGCGCTGGCAACGGACGTCGCATTCGCCGAAGGCGAGGTCAAGCCCGAGGAAAACGATTGCCTGCGAAGGGTGCAGGAAGCGCTGTCCGTCTCGGATGATCTTGCGACAAAGATCATCGAGGTGATGCGCATCAAGAACGGCGGGTAGGTTCTATTTCGCAAGTACGCAGCCGGTAAACAGGAGCAGGGCGAGCGCGATGACGGCGAACCAGGGGTAATACCAGACTCCGAGGGAGATCGCCATCAGCGCCAGTAGCGTTCCAACGTCCACCAGCATGGTTGATGTGTTTTTGCTCATATGGGAGGATTGCCTCCTCTGCGAGCACAGTATCGACCCGCTCCCTTACGGTTGACCCACCTTCCTTGCTCTTTGCTTCGCGTTTCTTGACCTATTGCAATGAGCAATGGATTACGCGGACGGCTTGGCGGCGTCGGTCCGCTCCTGGACGAGGCGGGCGTGCATCTCGGCGGTCAGTTGCTCGATGCGCTTGCTCAATTCGTTGGTCAATTCCGTCAGCTTCGTGTTCTGGTCGAGCAAATCGACGAGCGCGGTGGTTTGTTGAGCGGCGAGGGCCTGGCGCTCCATGCTGGCCTTGGCGAGGTCCTCGCGGTGCTGGGCGTCGGCTTCGGCGTGAGCCTTGTCGCGATCGGCCTGGCGCGTCTGGGCCAGAAGGATGAGCGGCGCGGCATAGGCCGCCTGGAGGCTGAAGGCGAGATTGAGCAGGATGAAGGGATACTCATCGAAGTGCAGCGCCTTGGTGGCGGCCAGGATGTTGATGAGCATCCAGATCCCGACGAGAACCGTCTGGCCGATCAGAAAAACGGGCGTGCCGAAGAATCGGGCAAACGCCTCCGCCTTGAGGGCGAACCAATCGTTCCCAAACACCTTGGCCAGGTGCACATGGGGCAGATGATAGCGGAGATGATGCTGACTGGAGGGGGGCTTGGAGGCGTCGGGTGTTTCCACAGTGATTATTGGCCCAAATGGCGCGTTCGCTTATGCCATTGTCGTAGAATGCGAGCAAGCGGAATTCCGGCGGCTCAATCGGCGGCCTGCCCGCGGCGTTGGAGCAACTGGACTTCCTGTTTTAGCTCTCCGATGTCCTGCTGCGCCTGGGACAACTCTGTCTCGAGCTGCGCCACCCGCGGGGTCAGGTCAGGCGGCGCGGGCCGATGCGCCAGTTTTTCGACCGCGGTCAGGGTCACGATATCCAGCGCCGCCAGGACTGCGACGATCAAGGGAAGCAAACGATTCATGGCAAAGTTGTACCATGAGGAATTTCGAAAATCGATCCCGCCACTGCGACGCTCCGCTTAAGCGAACAGCTTCATTAAGCGGACAGCTTGAGCTTTACCTCGGCCTCGCCGTCACCTTCGCGTCCGCTGACCTTCTTCGCGTGATCGATGCCGTGGCGGACCTTGCTCTTGCTGCTGGAGAAGACCATGGCGGTCTCTTCGGTGATCAATTCCTTCGCGTATGCTTCAATCAGCGCCTGGTCGAATGTGTGCCAGCCGTAGGGCGCGCTGGCCTCGATAATCTCCACGTAAGTCTTGCCCTCGCTCTCGCCCAGCAGCAGCGTCTCGCGCGTGCGCAGGTTGCTGCCCATGATCTCGTTGATCATCAGGCGCCCGCCGCCGACCTTCGGGACGAGACGCTGGCTGACAATGTAACGCAACGTGTCCACGAGCCGCTCGCGCACCAATTGCTCCTCGTCCTTGCCGAAGAAGCCGAGGATGCGGTTGACGCTCTGGCCGGCGTTGATGGTGTGAAGGGTGGAATAGACGACGTGACCGGTCTCGGCGGCGGTGAGCGCGATCTCCATGGTCTCGCGGTCGCGGATTTCGCCCACGAGGATGACCTTCGGCGCCTGGCGCAGCGCCGAGCGCAGGCCGGCGGAGAATTCCGGAAAATCGCGCCCCAGCTCCCGCTGAGAGAACGTGGCCTTCGCGTGCTGGTGCATGAATTCGACGGGGTCCTCCAGCGTAACGATGTGGATTTCGTTCTGCTGGTTCAATTCGTTGAGCATCGCGGCCAGCGTGGTCGTCTTGCCCGAGCCGGTGGCGCCGGTGACAAAAATAATGCCGGTCTTTTCCTTGATCATCTCCCGGAAGACCGGCTGCAGGCCCAGCTTGTCGATGGTCGGGATTTGGGAATTGAGCTTCCGCATGACGATGGCGTGATGGCCGCTCTGCCGGAAGATGTTCACGCGGAACCGGGCAAATCCCTCGATGCCGTAGGAGCAGTCGCACGCGCCCATGTTCGCGAAGTCCCGCTGAAGGCGCTCGACGCCGTTCATGAGGAAATTGGACATTTCCTCGACCTTGTTGGGGGTGAGGACGGCGACCGGGGAATCGTCCGGATAGCACTTCAGCTTGCCGTAGGTTTCGACCTGGGGGGGCTTGCCCACGACAAAAAAGAGATCGGAGACGCCCTCATGGCTCTCGATCATCGAGGAAAGCAGGGAATCGACGTCTTCTTTAAGCATGGCCCGGGCATTTGCATGCCCATGGGGGCATATTTTGTGTCATGGGTGCCAGCTACCTAAGCAGGGGGTGTGCCCCGTGTGCGGGAGGTAAACCCTATCCCGCGAATCGCGCCGATGCTAGATTGCCGGCCATGTCTTCCGAACCTGAACTGCTCGCGCCCGCCGGCGATTGGGACTGCGTGCGCGCGGCGGTGGCCAATGGCGCGGATGCGGTCTATTTCGGGCTGCCGCGGTTCAATGCCCGGCTGAGGGCGCATAATTTCTCCGAGCAAGAATTACCGGACGTGGTCGATTTCTGCCACCGGCATGGGGTGAAGACCTATGTGACTTTCAACACGCTGGTCTTTACGGGGGAACTGGAGGACGCGGCGGCCTACCTGCGGCTGCTCAATGGGGCGGGGGTGGACGCGCTGATCGTCCAGGATATCGGGCTGGTGCGGCTAGCGGGGCTGATCACGCCGGAGTTGCCGATCCATGCCTCGACGCAGATGACGATCACCTCGCCGGAGGGGGCGCGGATGGTACACGAGGAACTGGGGATCGGGCGAATCGTTCTCGCACGGGAGCTTTCGCTGCGGGAACTGGAGAAATTCCATGGCGGCGGCGGCGCGGAGATGGAGGTGTTTGTGCACGGGGCGCTGTGCGTGGCCTACTCCGGGCAATGCCTGACGAGCGAGTCGCTGGGGCAGCGGAGCGCGAATCGCGGCGAGTGCGCTCAGGCCTGCCGGATGCCGTACCAATTGATCGTGGACGGCGCGTTGCGGGACCTGGGCGAGCGGCGTTACCTGCTCTCTCCGCAGGACCTCGCGGCGGTACACGAGATACCCGCGTTGATCGAGCGCGGGGTGGTCTCGTTCAAGATCGAGGGACGGTTGAAGTCGCCGGAATACGTGGCGGCGATTTGCCAAGTTTATCGCAAGGCAATCGACGCGGCGCTGGCGGGGCGGGATTGGAAGCCATCGGAGGAGAAGAGTTATAACATGGAGATGGCATTCTCGCGCGGGCTCTTTACGGGTTGGATGCACGGGGTGGATCACCAGCAACTGGCGCCGGCGCGGTACGGGAAGAAGCGGGGGGCGTTTGTGGGGCGGGTGGCGGAGGTGGGGATCGATCATGTCACGCTCTCCGCGCTCGAGGCGCCGCTGAAGGCGGGTGACGGCCTGGTTTTCGATCAAGGCGGCGATACGGATCACGAGCAGGGCGGGCGCGTTTACCGGGTGGATGGGCGGCGGGTTCATTTTGGGCGGGGGCAATTGCAAACCGCGCTGCTGAGAACCGGCGACCGGGTGTGGAAGACGGATGACCCGAAGCTGAACGGCGAATTGCGAAAGAGCTTCGCGGGAAAGATCGCTCCGCGGCGCGAGGTGGCCGTCGCGATGCGCGTAACCAGCCGGGCGGGAGAGCCGATGCGCATCGACGCGACGGGAGGCGGAGCGGCGGCGACAGTCGAATCGGCGATGGCGCTCGAACCGGCGCGCACGGCGCCGCTTGCGCCTGAGCGCCTGCGCGAGCACTTGGGCAAACTGGCGGGAACGGGATACTCGCTGGCGGACCTGGACTGCGAAGGATTGATCGGTCCGGTGATCCTGCCAATCGGCGAACTGAACCGGATGCGGCGGGAATTGGCGTCAAAGCTGGATACGGAGCGGCGCGTCCGGCGGCGGGAGAACGATGTTGCGATTCCTGAGTTATTGGACAGGATGGACGGGATGGGGAGTAGTGGAGAGCCGGAGTTGACGGTCCTCTGCAGGACGTTGGATCAGCTTGAGGCGGCACTTACGGCGGGCGTCCGATGTGTGCTGGCCGATTTTGAGGATATCCGGCGTTACAAGGTTGCCGTCGGTCTCGCGCGGGAGCGGGGCGAGGCGCGCATTTTCCTGGCGACTCCGCGGATTCAGAAGGCGGGCGAGGAAGGATTTTTCAAGTTGATCGCCGATGCCGAGCCGGATGGCGTGCTCATTCGAAATCTCGGCGCGATTACCTTTTTCGCGGGAAGCGGGCTTGGGTTGATCGGCGATTTTTCGCTCAATGTGGCCAATCCATTTGCGGCGGAGTTCTTCATGGGGCAGGGCCTGGAGCGGCTCACGATTTCCTACGATCTTAATATCGCGCAAGTGCTCGATCTTATTCGCGCCGCGCCGCCCGCGTGGTTCCAGCTTACGATCCATCAGCACATGCCGATGTTTCACATGGAGCACTGCGTGTTTGCCGCGTTCATGTCCAATGGGAAGAGCTTTCTCGATTGCGGGCGTCCGTGTGAGAAGCATCGCGTGCATTTGCGGGACCGCGTGGGAATCGAGCATCCCTTGCGCGCGGACGTGGGCTGCCGCAACACGCTCTACAATGCCGTGCCGCAGACCGGCGCGCAGTTCTTCGCCGGGCTCCTGGACGCGGGATTGCGGTCATACCGGGTCGAGTTGCTCGAGGAGGACGCGGCCGAGGCGCGCCGGGTGATCGAGCTGTATCAGCGGCTGCTGACGGGCGCGGAGAGCGGGGAAGGACTTTGGCGCGCGTTGAAGGCGCAGTCGCAACTGGGAGTCACGCGCGGCACTTACTAAATCGCGCGCGAATATTTCGCGATCGCGCGGGAATTCTTGCACCGTCTCACCGCATCGGCGATATCCTCTCCTCGTGAATGTTCACTACCTGCAGCACGCGGCCACCGAGGGGCCCGGACAAATCGCAAATTGGGCCGCGGCCCATGGCTACAAGCTCTCGGCGACGCATTGGTATCGCGGCGAGGCGGCGCCGGATCCGGCGGCAATTGATTTTCTCGTCATCATGGGAGGCGCGATGAATATCTACGAACATCGCCTTCATCCGTGGCTGGTGCCGGAGAAGGAGTTGATCGCCGCGGTCATTGGACAGGGAAAGCCGGTCCTCGGGATTTGCCTGGGGTCGCAACTCATCGCCGACGTGATGGGCGGCAAGGTCTTTCAGAATCGCGAGTACGAAATCGGGTGGTATCCGATTCGCATTCCGGAGCCGGTTCGCAAGCATCCGCTCGTCGCGCGCTTTCCGTCCGAGTTCACGGCGCTCCATTGGCACGGGGATACATTCGACCTGCCGCCCGGCGCCACGCTGCTGGCCAGCAGCGACGCCTGCAGGAACCAGGCTTTTGTGTGCAAGGAGAATGTCGTGGGGCTGCAATTCCACATCGAGGTGCGGCCGGAGGATGTGCGGTTATTCATCCAAGGTGAGCCGACGTCGCTGCCGGAAGGTGACTATGTGCAATCTCTGGACGAAATTCTGGACGGGGATAAGTATATACCGAAGGTACACGAGTTACTGACGGAGATGCTGGATGTGATGGTGGGATGAGGAGAAATTCGAAATGGACAGATTCGCATCATGAAATGAATTTGCCCGCAAGGGTTGGCCACATCAATACAAAAAAATGCGAGTGGCTCAGGGCACACCCGCATGGAATAGCCTTCAGGCTGAGCGCAGCAGCGCCTCGCGTTGTTCCGGCCGCGTTTTCACCCAGCCTGATCCCACTCCGTGCGATATTAGAGCATTTCAATAAATAGTGTAGCCGTTTTGAGGGGGTTTTGATATGTCTCTTGGGCATGCGAACGACCTCCTTGGATTTGCGGGAACGGATTCTGGCTGCTTACGATAATGAGGATG
>JBEKOV010000146.1:0-7777 GCA_049521415.1 Chthoniobacteraceae bacterium | reverse complement strand
CAGAACCTTCGATGACCTCGTCAAGGCAATCGCCCACGCCCTCAACTGCTTCTCAGCCTCCGAATGCCTCCACTTCCTTCATCATGCCCAATATGCTTCAGATTAAATAGAAAATGCTCTAACTTGCAGGAACCGGATTGATGAGGGATTTGGGGCCGCCGTGCTCTTTTTTTGAAGCCGGGGCTTCGCCCCGCGACCCCACTCAGGGGACGTTGTCCCCTGAGAACCCCGTGCGGTCGCTGGCGCGACAAATTTGCACTATCCGCCGGCGGAGATGCGGAGGACTTCGATGGCGTCGCCATCGCGGAGGGGGGCGGCGTCCCACTCGTCGCGGCGCAAGGGGAGGCCGTTGCACTCGATGAGGACGGTCTGGGGCGGGAGGTGGAGCTCGGTGAGGAGGTGTGCGACGGTGGCGGAGGCGGTTTCGCGTTCGGAGCCGTTGAGGCGGATTTTCATGTGCCGGTGATGGCGTGGTCCCAATCTTTCCAGACGGCTTCGTAGCCCTGACGGCGAAGGGCGCTGGCCATTTCGGCGGCGGGGCGGGAGTCGGAGATGGCGAATTGCTCGGTGGCGACCGAAGCGGAGGAGGAGTCGAGGGGGATGGGGCGACCGCGGACGGTCTGGTGGAGGGCGTCGCGTCCGGCGCCGGTGTAGCCGCCGGGCTCTGTGTGGCTGCCGGCGCTGATCATGGTGACGCCGAGGGGGATGATGTGGTCGCGGAATTGGGCGGACTCGCGGGTGCTGAGGACGATGGCTGTTTGCGGAAAACAAATGCGGAGGGCGCAGAGCAATTGGACGAAGTCGCGGTCGCTGACGGGATGGGGCGGGGTGAATTCGCCGGCGGCGGGACGGAGGCGGGGAAGGGAGAGGGTGATCTGGGCTTTCCAGCAGCGTTTTTGCAAATGCTCGAGATGGGCGGCGAGGGCGCGGGCCTCTTCCCGCCAATGCCAGAGGCCGAAGAGGGCGCCGATGCCGATGCGGCGGAAGCCGGCATCGTATGCGCGGACGGGGCAGGCGAGGCGCCAGTCAAAGTCTTTTTTCGGGCCGAATGTGTGAAGCTCGGCGTAGGTCTGGCGGTGATAGGTCTCCTGGTAGACGACGAGGCCCTCCGCGCCGGCGCGGACGATGGGGATGTAGTCGGCGGTTTCCATGGGGCCGACTTCGAGGGAGATGGCGGGGAAGGCTGGGCGGAGGCGGGCGACGCACTGCTCGAGGTAGCCGTTTGAGACGAATTTCGGGTGTTCGCCGGCGACGAGGAGGATGTTGCGGAAGCCTTCGATAGCGAGGTGGCGCGCCTCGCGGGCGACTTGGTCGAGCTCGAGGGTGACGCGGGTGATGGGGTTCTCTCGGGCGAAGCCGCAGTATTTGCAGGAGTTGATGCACTCGTTGGAGAGATAGAGGGGGGCGAACATGCGGATGGTGCGCCCGAAGTGGCGGAGGGTGAGGGCGCGGGATTCGGCGGCCATGGCCTCGAGTTCCGAGGGGGTCTTTGGGGCGATCAATGTGGCGAACCGGCGCTGGATGGCGGAGTGTTCCAGCGTGGAGAGGGGTTCGGGCAGTTGCATGCCGAGAGGATAAGCGCGGGAGGGCGGGTGCATCAAGGGGCGTGCTGTGGGCTCGAGCGGTTGACCAAAAATTGGACTTACAATGGACTTATGGCTATTGGGGCTCAGTGGCCTATCTCCATGCCCTGATTCTTGGTGTTCTGGGCCTCAGTCTGCTGGGGCTAGGGGTGAATTTGATTTTTCTGCGGTCGCTGCGGGCGGCGGGGGCGGTGTCGCGCGGGCGGGTGTCGCGCGGGCGGGTGTCGATTCTGGTGCCGGCGCGGGATGAGGAGCGGTCGATTGGGGAATGCGTGGATTCGCTGCTGGGGCAGGATTACCCGGATTTTGAATTGGTGGTGCTGGACGATGGGTCGACGGATGGGACGGGGGCGCTGGTGAAGGAGCGGTTCGGGAATGATCCGCGGCGGCGGTTGATCCAGGGGGCGGCGCTGCCGGAGGGGTGGATCGGGAAGAATTGGGCGTGCCATCAGCTCTCCGAGGCGGCGACGGGGGAATGGCTGCTTTTTACGGATGCGGATACGGTTCACTCGGCGGGGGCGGTGTCGGCGGCGGTGTCGATGGCGATCGAAACGCGGGCGGATTTGCTGTCGGCGTGGCCGCGGCTGATTACGCGGACGCCGGGGGAGAGGCTGGTGATCCCGGTGCTGCACATCCCGGCGCTGTGCTGGTTCCCGATTGCGGGGGTGGAGTTCCTGCAGGATCATCCGCGGCTGCTGGCGCGGATACCGGGAGGGCTTCTCCGGTCGATGGTGGGGGCGAATGGGCAGTTTGTGCTATTCAGGCGGGAGAGTTATTTGCGGATTGGGGGGCATCGGGCGGTGCGGGATCATATTGTGGAGGATCTGGCGCTGGGGCGGGAGATCGGGCGGCGGATGCGGGAGGGGATGCGGCTGGTGAATTGCGATGCGTCGCGGATGATCGATTGCCGGATGTACCGGTCGTTTCGGGAGGTGTGGGACGGGTTTACGAAGAATGCGCGAGCTGCGTTTGAGGATCGGGTGGTGGAATGGTGCCTGGTGGGGGGCTTGCAGTTCGCGGCATTTTTCCTGCCGTTTGTGCTGGTATTTTTCCGGTCGCAATTCCGGCTGGCGGTGGTGGAGATTTGCCTGATTTACCTGATCCGGGTGATTCTGACGGTGAGGATGCGGACGTCGTGGGTGGGGTGCGTGCTGCATCCGATGGGGCATTTGCTGGCGTTGGCGATCGGGTTGCGGAGCTGGATCCTGACGGCGGGGACGGGGGTGGAATGGAAGGGGCGGAGTTACCGGCCATCGTATTCCGCAAAGGGGTAGAGGGGGGCTCGCCGCGCGGGGGGGAGGGCTACCCGGATATTTCATATCCGCCTGGCCGGGAGGCCAGGCAGCACTTTCGGGGCAGAGGAGTTACCAAAGCGGGATTCGCATGATTGGCCGCGATTGCTTAGGATTGGATTCGGGGCATCAGAAAGTGCTGGGTAGTCCGGCATATTCCTAGGAATATGCCGGACTACCTTGCTTTTTGCGGCTTCCCGGCAACATTCTTGGTTTGAGCCCATCGCATGGACCTAATTCTCCTGAAATCGAAGATTCACCGCGCGACCGTGACGGGAGCGAGCCTGCATTACGAAGGAAGCATGACCATCTCCGAGGACCTGGCGCAAATGGCGGGGCTCCAGCCTTATGAGAAGATCCTGGTGGGAAATATGGGCAATGGGGAGCGGTTCGAGACTTATGTGATCCATGGGGAGGCGGGGACGGGGCAAATCCAGCTCAACGGGGCGACGGCGCACCTGGGGAAGATCGGGGACCGGCTGACGATCATGAATTTTGCGTCGTACCCGGCCGCGGAGGCGGCGGGACATAAACCGCGCGTGGTGGTGCTGGATGAAAAGAATCACGTGGTGCGGTGCGATCCCGGGAACTCGGCGCCGGAACTGAGGGTGGTGGGGTGAAAAACATGCAACCACTGGAAGATTCGGGTATCTGACAAGGCCACGGCCGTGTTATCAATCCACCCAAGTGCCGGATAAGATGAACCACGACAAAGAGCACAAAAGGCCGTGAAATCAGTCGACCCAGGCGCCCAATAAAACTCGCCCCGTGCATTCGATCATTCATCAAATCGTTGTGAGCCCTTTCACATGGGGGCTGGCTCTTGGGCTGGTCTTTACGGCGCTGGCGCTGTACCGGGTGATGTGGCACAAGGGGGAAATCAAACGGTACAAGCGGCACTTGAGCGACCGGATGGAGATCGAGGCGGAGTCCGTGCAGAAGAAGAGCTCCGATCTGGAGCGTCTGAAGAAGGAGAATGAGAATTTGCGGCTGAAGATTGCGAGCCTGAATGAATTTCCCGACCGGCGGATCGAACGGGACCTTGAGATTTACGCGCGGGCGGAGAAGCGGATGGTGGTGGGGGTGCCCGGATTTGCGGGGCCGTGGGAAAGCGCGAAGCATGACGCGCTGCTGGAAATCCAAGGCGAGGAAGCGGGCCAGAGCCTGCCGAAGCGCGTGTTTGCCCGGCTGTTCCCAAGCGCCCGCGATGAGAAGGCAGCGCTGCCGGATACCCCCGCCCAAAATCCCTCGTGAAGCAGGTGCGCCAAATGCCTGTTTGCCGAATTTCAGCCGAGGATTAAGTTTTGCCGGAAATGAGCAAGTCCGTCGTGGAAGTCCAGGTCAAGGCCGTGCTGCCGACCAGCGCAGGCCGGGCGGTGTTTATTGGGAATGAGGAGAAGATTTTCGTGATCTATGTGGATGAGAGCGTGGGGGCGGCGATCGGGATGTTCATGAGCAATACGCCGAAGGAGCGCCCGCTGACGCATGACCTGATGGGGCACCTGATGACGGCGCTGGGGGCGCACGTGGAGCGGGTGATTATCAATGACCTGAAGAGTTCGACGTATTTCGCGCGGCTGATCATCGTGGCGGAGAATGAATTGCAGCAGCGGAAGATTATCGAGCTGGATGCGCGACCGAGCGATTGCATCGCGCTGGCGACGGCGCAGAAGTCGCCGCTGTATGTGAGCCGTGAGGTCTGGGACGAGGTGGAGGATATGTCGGATATCCTGCGGAAGATGGCGGAGGGGGGGACGGAGGAGACGGAGGGGTAGGGTCTACTAAAGCATTGTTTCCTGGGACCAGAGGTCGGGGGGCCAGGGTTGCATGAGGCGGGCGCCGTCGATGCGCCAGGAGTCGCCTTCGCGCACGAGGATGTAAACGCAGGGCATGATGTCGCCCTCGGGACTGATGAGATATGCCTCGACGGTGGCGTGGCGGCCGTTGGTCCTGACCTGGCCGTACTCGGCGCGGCTGGAGCGGGTCATGCCGGGGTATTGGGCCTGGACCATGGCGGCGAATTGGCCGACGTCGTAACGCTCCTGGATGTCGCTGGAGGCGTATTCGTAGGCGCGGGTGAAATCGCCGCCGCGCAAGTCGCCAAGCTGGCGGTCGACGATGGCGTAGAGGTCGGAGGGTTTGACGTTGGCGTCTTCGCGCTGCTGGAGGTAGGCGGTGATGACGGCCGCCGTGCCGCAGATGGCGAAGAAGAATGTGAGGAGGGCGATCTTGGTGCGGGCGCTCATGGGGATGCGGCGGTCTCGGCGGCGAGGCGACGGAGGAAGTCGAAACTGAAGATGCCGGTGGCGTGACCATCCTCCCAAGTGGGCTGCCAGCCGTAACCGCCGACGAGGTGATGGCCGCGGAGGCGGAAGCTAGCCTCTGTGTGGGTGACTTTGGGCTTTACGACGCGGCCGAGGATATCGGCCTCGCCGCTGCAGCCGGCGCAGGGGCAATGGCGGCGGAGGGTCTCGAGTTTGATGTAGGATTCGTGGCCGTCATTCCATGCGATGGCGAGTTCGTCGCCGATGGGCTGGAGATTGACGGGGGCGAGGGGCATGGCGGTGTGGAAAGTATCTGCCGGGGGTGATGGGGGGTCAAGGATGGGGGGGTGGCGGCGAGGATCAGTCGGGTTCGGTGGAGGCGGGTTTCCAGGTGGTGGATTTGCGCTCGCCGAAGATGGCGGTGCCGACGCGGACGAGGGTGGCGCCTTCTTCGATGGCGACTTCGTAGTCGCCGCTCATGCCCATGGAGAGCTCGGGGAGGCCGACGCGGAGTTTATCCTGTAATCGGTCGCGCAGGGTGCGCAAGGCGACGAAGTAGCGGCGGGAGTCCTCGGGCTTTGGGGAGATTGGAGGGATGGCCATGAGGCCGAGGATTTCGAGGCGGGGGGTTTCGGTGATGAGAGTTTCCAGTTCGGTTTCGAGGGCGGCGGGCTTGAAGCCGAATTTGGTCCCCTCGCCTGCCACGTTGACCTCGAGCAATACGCGGGGGCGCTGGGCGTCTTCATCGGCGATGCGCTGGATGTCGCGGGCGAGCTCGAGCGAATCGACGCTGTGGAGGATTTCGAAAACGGGGAGGGCCTGGCGGATTTTGTTTTTTTGCAAATGGCCGATGAAGTGCCAGCGGGCGCGCGATGAGACGAGGGGCATCTTGGCGCGAGCCTCCTGAACGCGGTTCTCGCCGAAGAGGGTCTGGCCGGCGTCGAGGGCCTCGTGGAGGGCCTCGGGCGGATGGGCCTTGGAGACGGCGACGAGTTGGGTATCCTCGGGCTTGCGGCCGGCGCGCCGGGCGGCGTCGGCCATGCGGGAGCGGACTTGGGCGAGGCGATCAGAAATGCCGGGGTTCATTAGAAAGGCGGAAGCGGATTGCACCGGGCATTAGGTATGCTTATAAGGAGAGTTGAGATGCACAGAATGCCGAATGTTTTCAAAGAAGGCGAGAGTTCGAGATATTCCTGATGCAGATCGAGACTTTCAAAATTTTCCGCGATCTGGCGGAGAGCGGGAGTTTTTCGCGGGCGGCGGCGACCAACGGGATCACGCAGAGCGCGGTATCGCAGCAAATCCGGGCGCTGGAGCAGCGGTTCCAGGTGAGCTTGATCGAGAGGGGGCGGCGGGCGTTTGCGCTGACGGCGGAGGGGGAGGCGTTTCTCGGGGCAAGCCGGGAGATCGTGGATGTGTACGAGCACCTGGACGGGCGGCTGAAATCGCTGACGAATCACGTGGAGGGGGAACTGCGGGTGGGGACGATTTATTCGATCGGGCTTCATGAGCTGCCGCCTTATATCAAGGGGTTCCGCGCGGCGCAGCCGGGGGTGGAGGTGCGTGTGGAGTACCGGCGATCGTGGGAGATTTATGGGGCGGTGATGGAGGGGGATGTGGATATCGGGCTGGTGTGCTACCCGATGAAGAAGAAGGGGCTGCTGATCCTGCCGTTTCTGAATGACCGGCTGGTGATGATCTGCCATCCGAATCATCCGCTGGCGGCGCGGGCATCGGTGACGCTGGCGGATTTGGAGGGGGAGCGGTTTATCTCGTTCGAGCCGGATCAGCCGACGCGGAAGGTGATCGACCGGGCGCTGCGGGAGGGGGGGGTGCATGTTCATCACGCGATCGAGTTTGACAGCGTGGAGACGGTGAAGCGGGCGGTGGAGATCGAGAATGGGATTTCCATCGTGCCGAGCGGGACGGTGCGGGCGGAGGTGGAGAACGGGTCGCTGGCGGCGGTGGAGATCACCGGGCCGCAGATGTGGCGGCCGCTGGGGCTGCTGATGAAGCGCGACCGGGCACGGTCGCCGGCGCTGCGGGAGTTCCTGGCGCTGCTCCAGAAGAAGTCGCCGCCGAACGGGGCGAAAGAGTGACCGGCAATCACCATTTGGTGAAATCCGTTTTCACGTTTCCATGATGGTCGCGGTGTCTCTTTGTGCTCTCTGCGTTCTCTGTGGTCAGTTCTCGCCGTCTTTCCAACTGCATCGTTACGGCTTAGATGCGGTTTCTGTTTAATCTGTCGGAGAATAGGGGCATCGAAAGGCGCTACGCTGTTTCGATGGGAGCACGGCGGCTATTTTGCGATGATGCGCGGATCTGATCTATAGGAACCGGATTGATGGGGAATTTGGGGCCGCCGTGCTCTTTTTTTGAAGGCTCGCCCACCCGCCAACCTCCACGGGTCCCCGCCTCCTCCTCGGCGGGGCTTCGCCCCGCAACCCCACTCAGGGGACTACTGTCCCCTGAGAACCCCAAATTGTCGCTGGCGCGACAAATTGAATCGAAAGCACATCTAGAGCATTTTCTATTTAATCTGAGGCAAAGAGTGGTATGGTAGGTGGATGCGAACCTACAGTCTTGATCTGCGGGAGCGGATCATAGCGGCGAGAGAAAAGGGGCACACGACTGCGGA
>JBEKOV010000145.1:0-7593 GCA_049521415.1 Chthoniobacteraceae bacterium | reverse complement strand
CCAGAACCTTCGATGACCTCGTCAAGGCAATCGCCCACGCCCTCAACTGCTTCTCAGCCTCCGAATGCCTCCACTTCCTTCATCATGCCCAATATGCTTCAGATTAAATAGAAAATGCTCTATCCCTTCTTATTGGACTTGCGATATTATCGCACTTTCTCGTCAAAATCGACTTTCAGGCTGTCTTTATGGCTTCCGTGATAACCGGGTTCCATTTGAGACCATTGAACCCCGATGAAGGATGCTTCACTCCTACAACGAAACAGGAGCCTTCAGAGTATTTGTAGCACCCAGTTCCGACATTTTCCTTCGACTCAATTGCTGGACCTGACTCCCAACCCGTTCCAGGGACGTGCTCCCAAAGTCTATAACCGAGAACGACCAAGAGTTGTGGCTTGAGAGTATCAAGAACTTCGTAAAATGCAGGCTCGCTGTTCTCAAACTTGTCCGCTCCTGGAGCAATCCTTGGTTTTTCACCCGCAGAATATTGGACATAATTGTAAAAAGCCACTGAATGCCAGAAGTCACGCTTTTCTTCCGGCGTGGGCTTCTTGCCCAGGAACATTATTGCGATGTTCGTCCAGAACTTTGCTGTGAATGTTTCATCTATTTGCTCTTTAATAATTCTCTTGGTCACCTCTGGATCGTCTTCGATACGGTAATTGGAATCCCAGTTGTAGTGCGATTCACCCAAGATCAGAATCCTCTTCCCACTTCGGCCAATATCGTAATTCTCACCGCGCCAAGGCAGGAAATTGATTGTGGTTGTGGTGCTCATGGTTTTGGACAGATTCCACCACCTCTCCTACTTTTCGTCCAGCCCTTTTCGTCAATTCGTCGTACTTTGTCCTAATTGTTCGTTGGCTGCTCAGACATTTCAACCACCCTCACCACCTCATGACCACACACCTTGCAACTACCAGTGAGGATGACATCACCGCTACGCTCAGTTACCTTGTAGCTGACGATTTCGACGGATGTTCTGCAACGGGTGCAGAATACGGCCTTCAATATCCGTTCACGCGCCTCCTTTGGAATCAGGCTCCACAGAAGGAGAGCCTTTGATGTGAAATGTTCTGAGTCCATTCACGGATTCAACCACGTCTTGAATGCCAAATTCGAGCCTCTCGCACATGATCATGGGTGAACTCGTCACCAGAACAGACTGGTTACAAACACTGTGATGCCCAGCATCATACCATAAAAAATGGGGCTGCTCTTGTTGTTTCCACCGTGGTAGGCTCCGCCATGCCAATACCCCTGCTACAAAACAGCAGCAAATGGAGAAAAAAACTGTCACTCTCAACTTGCCAAAATTCCCTGCCAAACCGCTCAAAATGGCTCTTTTTCGTCATTGTCACTCAATGCAAAATTTCATTCTAATCCACTGTAAATGAACAGATTAAAGGCGATCTTTGCGTTCCTACACAGCGGTTTCGATAACATCCATTCGCGCCTCCTGGCCGCGCTGTGATGAGGAGCGATTTTCTCTCGACCCACCGCGCGCACGATTACAAGCGCCTCATCCGGCGCTGGCGCGCCGTCGCGCGGCGCGCCGGCCTCCTCATGCGGCGCCTCGCCGCGCAGCCGGACGTCTATTGCGTCCGCTCCAGGCGCCTCCCGCGCCAGGGCGTCATCTACATCTCCGCCGGCATCCACGGCGACGAGCCCGCCGGCACCGAGGCCCTCATCGCCTGGGCCGAAAAAAATACGCGCCTTCTCCGCCGCCGCCCCTTCTTCCTCGTCCCCTGCATCAATCCGTGGGGCCTGACGAATAACATCCGCACCGACTCGCAAGGCCGCGATCTGAACCGCCTCTTCCAAAAAGACGACGTCCCCGCCCTCGCCGCGATCAAGCGCGCCGTCGCGAACACCGGCTTCTCGCTCGGCCTCATGTTGCACGAGGATTACGACGCGCAGGGCATTTATATTTACGAATTCGAAAACACCCGTCCCTATTGGGGCGAAGCGCTCCTCGCCGCCGCCGCTCCCCATGTCCCCGCCGACCTGCGTCCAATGATCGAAGGACGCGAAGCCGCCGGCGGCCTCGTCCGCCGTTCGCTCGATATGAAACTCTTCGAGCAAATCGGCCTGCCGGAGGCCGTTTATTTTCACCTGCGCGGCTGCCCGCGCGTTCTCACCATCGAGACCCCTTCCGAATACGGCCTCGACCGCCGCGTCCAGGCCCACATCGCCGTGATCGAAGAATCCCTGCGCCGGATTTAGAAGCCCAATATGGAAATCAAAAGAATCGGCTCGCAACCCTCCACAAAAGGCCCCGCCGATTGGTTCACCGGCACGGTCCGCATCGATCCCTTGTTCCAGCCAGGCGCCCCGGCTCGCGCCGCCGCCGCAACCGTCACGTTCGAGCCCGGCGCTCGCACCGCCTGGCACACCCATCCGCTTGGTCAGACCCTCATCGTCACGTCCGGTTGCGGCTGGGTCCAGCGCGAGGGCGGTCCCGTCGAGGAGATTTATCCCGGCGATGTCATCTGGTTCCCGCCAGGCGAAAAGCATTGGCGCCGCGCCCGCCACAGCCATGACGCACATCGCCATTCAGGAACAACTCGGCGGCAAGCTCGTGGACTGGCTGGAAAAAGTCAGCGACGAACAATACCGCAAGTAATTAGCAATCTCTTCACCCTTCCCTGTCACTCATCAAAACCTGCGCCCGCAATATATCATGCAGCGTCACTATCCCCAGCACCTTCCCTCCCGGCCCATCGCTGAGGATTAACGTCTCCGTCGGCGAATCAATCAACTTCGTCTGACACTCGCGGATCGTATCGCTCGACCGGCACGTCGTCGCGCTCTCCAGCTTCGGTGGACGATGCGCTGCCAGCGCGGCATCGATCTCCCTCCGCGCCGCCATGCCTTGCAGCGCGTCGTTGATCACTACCGGGAAGAACCGGTACGGATGCGCCGCCAGCACTTCCTTGAGCGCCGCTTCGGACAGATCGGTAATCCCCACCGGCTTGAAAGTCGCAACCGCCGAGATCGGCAGACTGTGCCAGCTCCGCAGGTCCCGCGGCGGTATCAGGTGCTCCATCTTATGCCCATCCTGCTCCAGCGCTTCCTCGTAGAAATTCACCGGGTTGATCGCCCGCGCGATGAATTGGCTCACCAGCCCCGCCAGCATCAGCCCCGGCACCAGCGCGAATTGGTGCGTCATTTCAAAAATAATCAGGATCGCCGTCACCGGCGCCTGCACCGCCGCACCCAGGCACGCGCTCATCCCTCCCACCACCAGCAGGATCGTATCCGCCGGACTCAGCCCCAGGAAATGCCGGCCCGCTTGCGCCACGATGACCCCGCACATTCCGCCGAAAAAAAGATTCGGCGAAAAAATCCCGCCACATCCGCCCAGCCCGTAACAGGCCACCGTCGAAACAAATTTCCCGATCAACAGGACCGCCGCCAGCCGCCACGCCATTCCATTCAGCAGCGCGTCGGACAGATCGTCATACCCCAGCGCGAACACTCCCAGCCGCCCACTCCATTTGAATACGATAATCCCGATCACCCACGTGATCAGCCCGCCCGCCAGCGGATGCAGCCACGTCGGAATCATCGGCCGCTTCCGCGCCAGCGCCCGCAAATCGAGCGTCGCCCGTTGGTAACCCGCCCCCACCACCGCCGAGAACGCCGCCGAGATCGGCATCAGCAGATACGCGTGCCACGTCGGTTCATTGATGATCGGCAATTGAAACGCCGGCTGCGGGCTGATGCACGCGTGTACCACCAGCGCCCCGATCACCGCCGCCAGCAGGATCGTCCCAAGCGAGTTGCTGTTCAGGTCGCCGATAATCTCCTCCAGCACAAACGCAACCGACGCCAGCGGCGCATTGAACGCGGCCGCCAGCCCCGCCGCCGCTCCCGCCGCGCTCGCCGCCCGCCGGTTCTGCTTCGCTACACCCAGCAGCCCCGCAAGGTTCGATGATAGATTCGCCCCGATCTGCACCGTCGGACCCTCCCGCCCCAGGCTCTGCCCGCCGCCGATGCTCACCACTCCCGCCAGGAACTTGATCCACGCTATCCTCCGCGGCGCGTACCCAAACTCCTTCCAATACGCCAGCTTCACCTGCGGGATCCCGCTCCCCGCCGCTTCCGGGCAGAACGAATTCAGCAGCCATCCCGCCAGCAGCGACGACGACACGATCGCCAGAAGGCTGATCCACGCAAAATGAACGAACCCCACCGACGCCGGCCCCGTATAACACCGCACATAAATCCAGTTGATCGCCCGTTCAAAACCCACGGCCGATAAGCTCGCCACCAGCCCGTAGAGACACGTCCCCAGGATCGGACGCGCCTTGCCATGGATTTGTTGGAATCGTTCCGCCGGCGTCTTCATTTGGAACCGGCGGAACGGTTGGGTGTCGGGATGGCGGTGCGTTTCAAATGCTGGCTCATGAATGTGGGTAAAGCGTCTCCGGCCTGATATATCGTAAAGCGATGTAAATTAGCAAAATTCGGTCCGCTCCGCAATCGCACACTTTCGCATTCCGAATCCGCCGCCCTCAGTCCTCCTCCGCCGGCATCACCCGCTCCGCCCGCACTTCCTCGCCACCAGCACAATCAATTCCTCCGATTCCTCCGTCGACCCCGCCGTCCGCTTCGGGAACGACTTCATTTCGATCTCAAATCCATGCTTCTCCAGGTATCGGCACAACTGCCGGTTATCCGTCAGCCCATTCTCCGAAAACAGGCACGGGTTCCCCCGCATCGGCATATTCACGATCACCGCCCTGCCCCCCGCCTTCAGGTAATTCGTGAACCCTCCCAGCACCTTCTGAAAATCCACATAATTCAGCACGTCCGAAAAAACGATCATATCCGCCCCCGGCGGGATCGCCTTCGCATCCGGACTCGCCTCCAGGAACCGCCGCACCCGCGAGAGCGCCTTGCGCATGCTCAGCGCATCCGGCTCCGCCACCTTTTCCAGGTCCAGTTGGATCCTCTGTTCATTCGCCGAGGCGTTGTTATCCGCCGCGATATCCACCAGGATCCGCTTCCGTGCCGGCTTCCGTTCCAGCAATGCCGTCACAGGCGCCGCCCCGCTCCCTGCATCGACAATCACATCCCCGATTTTCCCCTCCTTCTCGAGTTGCTCGAACACCGGCTTCAGCAGCCATCGCTTCAGTTCCGGGCTATACGTCCCGCCCCAATACCGCTCCCACGGGCTTCTTAGTAGCTGGGGCGACGACGCCTCCCAGTGCTCCTCCCAATGCGCCGCCAGCGCCTGGCGAATGCGCTTCACCCATTCAACGATGCGGAATCGCGAACTCGAAAAACTCTCTGTTGTGGCGGCTGGCATGCAGTTTTGGGCCTTCCGGAACTGCGAAAACCCCCTGTTGTATCGGTTCGGGAGATACCCATACCACTAATACATTGTATTAGTCCAGTGGTATTTCATCCCCCCCCGGCGCAAAGCCGCATGGCGCGACCCCCTCTCAACACGAACCGATCCCCCTGCGTTCCCCCTCTTGGGGCTTTGCGCCCCCCTGGCCAAATCCTACCGCTGGAGCCAATCCATAACTTGCTTAATGTGAGTGAGTTACTCCAATCGGTAGGGCATCGCGAACCCCATTTGCCAGCGGATTTGCCAGCAGAGAGAAAAACGCGCCAGAATTCGCGCCAACTCTGCCAAAACTCCCCGGCTACTCGGTAACGCGACCACCTTGGCACGTGCTATCTCCTTAACCGGAGAATGACAGTGCAGCTTAAATACCGACTGTATCGCCGCAGCAACGGCGGATTCTATTGGCAGGAGAACGGAACCGCCAAGCAAGGCAGCCTCAAGACGAGAGACAGGCGCGAGGCGGAAACCCTCCTCCATGCCATGAACGAAGCAAAGCGGCAGCCCACCCTTACGCTTGCGATGGGCCGCGCCTATCTTTCGGCCCACGATCCGAACATGATCAAACGGACCTGGCAGGTCGTGATGGATGAAATGGCAACTCATGGGATTCCGACCACCCAAGAGCGTTGTGCCCGTGCCCTTCGCAGCAAAGCCTACGAAGCGATCCGGAACAAACCACTTGTCGAGACGACAGGCGAGGACGTGCTCACGATCCTGCACGCCAATGGGAATTGCGTCGGCCACTATATGCGACGGCTTCACAACCTCGCTCTCAATCTCGGTTGGCTGGCGTGGCCGGTCCTGGCAAACGCCGTATGGCCGAAAGTCCGAAGCCAGAGCAAGCGCGGCATCACGCCCGAGGAGCACGCGAAAATCATCGGGTGCGAGCGCAACCCGGAACGCCGGGCGTATTACGAACTGCTCTACGAAACCGGAGCCGCGCAGACCGACGCCGCGAATCTCAGCGTCAAACATATCGACTGGCAAAACGGAGTCCTCGTTTACCGCCGCAAGAAATTGGGGCCGACCAGCGAGCCCGCCCGACTCACTATCGGCAAGCGGCTTCGCGAACTGTTGGAGGCCCTTCCGAGAACCGGGGACCTATTTCCCACGATCAAGCGGCAATCCGCTAACCATCGCTCTGCCGAGTTTCGGCGCCGTTGCCGCGTGGCTGGAATTCAGGGGATCAGCTTGCACAGCTACCGGCACAGTTGGGCGCAACGCGCCAAGGCGTGCGGCTATCCGCAGCGGTTCGCCCAGGAAGCGCTTGGACATGGAAGCCGGGCCGTCCATGAAGCTTATGCCAGAGGCGCAACGGTAATCTGCCCCGCCTTGGACGAATACGAAGCGATACACCAGAAAAAGATTGTACAGATGCCGCTCCACGCAACCTTGGCCAATTCCGCGTGACAGCGGTTACGACCGTAGAGATAGAATTCAATATGAGTGAGAGAACTGAAACGCTGAGACGGCTCGTCGAGGTATTGCACACTTGCACCGCCAGCTACATCGCCTCGCAGCCAGTCACCGAACCCGTCGAAAACAGCGCGGCATGGAGTGTGCAGGTGGAGATTTTCGACATCCAAGGACATCCCAAGACAAGCCGATGCTACGCATGGGACGATCCATTCGATGCCGGAACTCAATGCGTGACGGTATTGGAAATTCCGCCCGTCTCCTCCGCTCAAACTGCGGTGCAGCAAGTCATTGCTGTGAGAAATGCGCGTCAGTCTTCCGTTGACTAACCACCCGCAATCATGGCCGCACCTTCTTACCCTACGCAGCCAGCTCTGCTACGGTAGCACGCTTCGCCCGACCGTTCTTTTCGCTCCAGTACCGGGACAGCATCCGCGTTGCCTGCGAGAGCCAATCGCGGTCCTCCGCAGCCTTCAGGATGTCAACCGCCGCGAAGTATTTTGGAGCGTTTGGCGCTGGTTTCCCCAGCGGCGACAGCAGCTTTCCCGCGATTAGCGGGGGAATGTCGTGCTCTTGGAATCCGAGGATAACAGCCGCTTCCGTCGTGTTCAGACGCCCCGGAAGACGCCGGCAGTTCAGAAGGGCCAATGCCTCTTGCAGATTTCCGATGCGTGTAGTGGCGAACATGGTTCGATTTCCCCTGGATTAAAATGGCACCCGGCTCTTGGGCAGCCCCTCGCGCATGACCTCCTCGAAGTGGCATCCGTAAATTTGCTGCAAATCCCAAGGCTGCACTTCGGACAGCGCCAGTTTGG
>JBEKOV010000144.1:0-7597 GCA_049521415.1 Chthoniobacteraceae bacterium | reverse complement strand
GGGGCGGCGGGGGGTGCGGGGGGAGGGGGGGGCGGGGGGGGCGGGGGGCGGTCGCGTTCCGCCCGCACGCACCCCGAGGGGGCTTAAAAGGTGCCCGGAGGGTGTAATTTTTAGGCCCAGGATTACGTTGGATGGGCTCTGCGACCACCTTCGGGGTCGTATCGCATTTTGGCGGGATACCGGGGGTATCATTTCGCTGGCGCTCCATTCAACCCCCGGCTACTGCTCTTTGAACCCTTCGGGTTCATGGCGTTGCGGGCCGAGTGCGTGGCTACGGAGTTACGTAAAAATCCTCAGAGCGAGTTCCGAGGTATTTGTATTGTGTTGTAGCGGCATTGTGAGACGCCCCTTCGGGGCTTGGCCGGTCCTGTGGAGAAAGGACCTAAGGGACGAAAAGGGCAGAAAAAGGACCGGGGGCTATCCGAGGGCTCGGCGGAGCATATCGAGGGCGGTTTGGGAGGTCAGTTCTTTGAAGGTGGCGCGGTCGGTGGGATAGGTGTGCTTCTCGGAACGGGTCTCGGCGCCACGGATGGCTAGGGCGATGAATACGGTGCCGACCGGTTTCTCCGGGGTGCCACCGCCGGGGCCGGCGATGCCAGTGGTGGAGAGGGCGAAGTCGGCGTTGGCGGCGCGCATGGCGCCCTCGGCCATGGCGCTGGCGACTGGCGCGCTGACTGCGCCGTGCTCAGCGATGAGGGCGGCAGGGACGCCGAGGTCGCGGGTTTTGGCTTCATTCGAGTAGGTGACGAAGCCCTCGACGAAGACCTCTGATGCGCCGGGGATGTTTGTGATTTTGTTGGCGATGGAGCCGCCGGTGCAGGACTCGGCGGTGGCCAGCTTTTTGCCGAGGGCGATGAGGCGATGGACGACTACGGCTTCGAGGGGCTCGCCTGCTTCGCCGGCGATCTGGGTGGAGAGAGCGGCGGTCATGACGGCTTCGGCGGCGGCGAGGGCTTCCGGGGGGCCAATGCCGCGGACTTCAACGGCGCCGGGACGGGCGCAGTAGCCGAGTTCGAGGCCGGGAATGGCGAGCAACTGCGCGCCTACGAGGGACTCGACTTTGGATTCGCCAAGGCCGACGACGAGCCAGCGGCGGCTATGGATTTTGGCGCCGCCGGGGAGAAGGCGCTTCAGTATTGGCGCGACGAGGGTCTCGAACATCGGTTTCAGTTCGCGCGGCGGGCCAGGGAGGAGGAAAATGTGGCGCGTGGCGCCCCGCGATGCGTCACGGATGTAGAGGCCGGGGGCGGTGCCGAGGGGATTTTCCAGGACGGTCGCGCCTTTTGGGACCTGGGCTTGGCGGCGATTGCGCGGGGTCATTTCGAGGCCGCGGCGGGAGAAACGCGCCTGAATGGCCTCCCACACCGCGGCGTCCTCGATCAGGGGCAGGGCGAGCAGGTCGGCGGTGATTTCGCGGGTGATGTCGTCGGTCGTCGGGCCAAGGCCGCCGGTGACGAGGATGACGCCGGCGCGGGTGAGGGATTCCGATAGCGCTTCGCGGATGGCTTCGCCATCGGGAACCGTGACCTGGCGGGCGATGCGCAGGCCGAGTTGGAAAAGCTCCTGGCCGAGGTAATTGAGATGCGTGTTGGCGACGTTGCCGAGCAACAACTCGGACCCGGTGTTGATGACTTCGACGATCATTCGCGACAGCGGCGCAGCGGCGCTTTTAGCAGACTAACGATCCAGGGCGTGGAGCCACGCGGTGACGCGGCCGGCGGCTTCCGCCTCCTCGTCGCTCTGGTAGACGTAGAGGAGGTTCGCGAGGATGCGGCGGGCGATGGCGAGCGAGGCGGCGGTCTCGAGATGGTCGGGCTGAAGCTCAAGCTTCTGGCGGGCGAGGATTTGTTTGCACTCCGTGATGCCGATGATGCGCCCGCGCTCGAAGGGATCGAACAGGACGCCGTCGTGCCTGGCGAGGAAATGGCCGGGGAAATTGATGCCCTCGACGGGCAGGCCGCAGCGCTCGCCGATGAACATGTAAAGGACCGTCAGGGTGATGGGGATGCCGAGGCGCGTGGTCATCACGCGCGGGAGGAGCGTGTTGTCCGGATTGTAATAATCCTCGGTGTTGCCGCGGAAACCGAGCTGGCCGCCGAGAAAATGGGCAAGCAGGCGTACGCGGTCCTCCGCAGTGTCCTCGGAGGCGCGGTAATGTTCGACCCGGCTGGCCCATTGATCGAGGAGCGCGCGCCATTCGTCGACTTCCGTGCCGGGGATGAGGGCCCTTGCGAGGAGCCAGCAAAAGGCCTCAAGGTCGCCATTTTCGCCGAAGTTCCGGCACATGCGGCCGAGTTCCTGGCCGGCTTCCTCGGAATCGATGCGGCCCATGACGTCCTTGACGTGCTCGGTGACGCGCTCGTCATACATGGTGAGGAGGTCCTGGAGCGAGGGGAGCGCGGCGCTGCCCTGCTGGGCAAGCTGATCCTTGACGAGATCGACCGTTCGCGGGTCGTCGTCCTGGAGCAGTTTTACGATGGCGTCTTTCTGGGCAAACATGGTTTCAGCCGGGCTGGGCCTCGATGGAAAAGACCTCGCCGGGTTCGCATTGCACGGTCAACAGGATGGGGCGGCAGCAGACGGGACAATCCTCAATGGTGCCATGACTCTTTTGAGAAGTGTCAACCATCGTGCTGTAAGTCTCCCCGCAGTACGGGCAGACGACGGTGGCATCGGCCAGCAGTTCCATCCGCCGTAAGGTCGTGCCATTCCGGGATTGTGGCAATGAAAATGCAATGCCGAGGATGAAATGCGTGTATGGAATGGACCGGACGGGCCGGAGGAATTGGAGCGGTTTAAATAAATGTGTAGCCGCTGGATTCCGATTGGAGAGGCTCTGCGACCACCTTCGGGGTCGTATCGCATTTTGGCGGGATACCGGGGGTATCATCCTTCGACAAGCTCAGGATTCAACCCCCGGCTACCGCTCTTTGAACCCTTCGGGTTCACAACGGAGCGTGCCTAATGCGTGGCCGCAGAATTGCTTAAGCGGCTCTACTCCGGCAGCTTGAGGCGCGGGGCGTCGCTCCAGAGGTCTTCGAGGGAGTAAAAGCCGCGCTTCCCGGCGTGGAAGATGTGGACGACGACGTCGCCGTAATCGATGACGATCCAGTGGCTCATGGGGTAGCCATCGACGGCGTGGGGCGTCACGTGGTTGTCGTGTTTGAGGCGCGCCTCGATCTCGCCGGCGATTGCCTTGAGGTGCGGCTCGGAGGTGCCGCTGCAAATCACGAAGAAATCGGTAAAGCTCGATATGCCGCGCAAATCGATCGCAATGATGTCCTCCGCCTTTTTATCGGCGGCCAGCTCCGCGCAGCGCGCGGCCAATTTTGCGCCTGTCAGGATGAATGGTCCTCCCGGTAAAGCTGGTGATTCAGGATGATGTCGCGCACTTTCTCCGGGACCAGATACCTGATGGACTGGCCCTTGGCAATGCGGCTGCGGATTTCCGTGGAGGAAATATCGATGTGGCGCTGGTGAAGGGTGATGTAGGGGTGGGGCGGGCCATCGGCGCCGCGGGCCATGACGATGAGCTGGACGAGGTGGTGAAGCTCATCGACGCGCCGCCAGGTGTGAAGCTCCCGCAGATTATCCTCGCCGATGAGGTAGAAGAGTTCGGCGTCGGGATTCATGGCGCGGAGGTGCAGGATGGTATCGATGGTGTAGGAGGCGCCGCCGCGCAGGATCTCGACGTCGTCCATCTCGAAGCCGTGCTCGCCCTCGATGGCGGCGCGGACCATGGCGGCGCGCAATTCCGCGGGCGCGGCTTTTTCCAACTGCTTGTGCGGGGAGCTGCAATTCGGGACGAAGACGAGGCAGTGGAGATCGAGCGACTCGCGGGCGTCGCGGCCAAGGATGAGGTGACCGTTATGGATGGGGTCGAACGTGCCGCCCATGATGCCGATTCTCATGGGATATCAATAAAGGAGGTAGGGGCGCCGCTCCCACTCGAATCTGGAGACGCCGCCCGCCCAACTGGCGACGATCCGCCCGGGCGATACGCCGCGGTCGAAATAATCGCGGATGGAGCCGCTGCCGTAGCATTTGAAGAACATCTGGAGCTTGTCCCCATCGGATATGTCGAAAAGATTCGGGTCGCGGCCGGCGTTGAGGCCGGCGAGCAGGTAAATGCCGAGGCCTGTGAGGTTTGCCTCCGAGTGGGGCTGGATGTGGAGGCGGACGCCCCCGAAGCCTCCCTCGACGTAAGGCTCGAAGCTGACGCCATCGGGGCGCAGGCGCTCCATTTCCGCCATGACGCGCGAGTAGCTGGCGTGATTGGCGGCGGCGACCTCGAATGGCTCGGAGGAACCGACGCCGGTCTCCATGCCGGCCAATTCGCCGATCATGCCGGTGGCGACGTAATACAAGGGCGAGGTCTGGTAAGGGATATTGGGCGAAGGCTGGACCCAGCGGAGGCCGGTGTCCTCCCATGACATCTGGCGGCTCCAACCGCGCATCTGGATGACGGTGAGGTGGCAGCGGGGCTGGACCCAGCCGCAGGCATCGGCCATCCGGGCGAGTTCCCCGGCGGTCATGCCGTGGACGTACGGCACGGGCAGCGGGCCGACGAATGAGCGCCAGCGGTCTTCCATTCCCGGTCCCTCGATGCGGATGCCGCCGAGCGGGTTGGGGCGGTCGAGGACCACGACGTCGATGCCTTTCTCGCCCGCGGCGTCCATGCAATTGATGAGGGTGGAGATGTAGGTGTAGCTGCGGCAGCCGATGTCCTGCATGTCGTAGACGAGGGTATCGATGCCATCGAGCATTTCGGGGGTGGGCTTGCGCGTCGGGCCGTAGAGCGACCATGCCATGCGGCCCGTGAGCCGGTCGCGACGGGAGGAGACGTAATGGCCGGCGGGCTCGGCGCCGTCGAGGCCGTGCTCGGGGGTGAAGAGGGCGACCAGATCCACGCCGGGGGCGCGGGCGAGGATGTAGCGTGTTTTGACCCCGTCGGAATTGACGCCGGTCTGGTTGGTGATGAGGCCGACGCGCTTGCCCAGCAGGGGCGCGAAATGCTCGCGCTGGAGCACGTCGATGCCGAGCAAGACCTGAGCGCCGGCCCGCGCCGACCAGAGCACCACGAGGATGCAAAGCACGAGATTCTTCTTTCGGCGGTCGAGCATGTGACGCTAGCTTTGCGATTCTATGGCGCGCCCCGAGACCGGTCAACTGTTGCTGACGGGAGTGCCCGGACCTGAACTCGACGCGCACTCCGCCGCGCTCTACCGCGAGATTCAGCCGGGCGGGTTCATTCTTTTTGGGCGCAATATCAAATCGGCCCCGCAGTTGCGGAAACTGGTGGATGATTTGCGCGGGCTGAGCGGGGTCGAGCCGATCATTACGATCGACCAGGAGGGGGGGCGGGTTTCGCGGCTGCGATTGATCGGGAATGAGCCGCCGAATGCGCAGCAATTGCGCGACCGGGACAGCGTGGAGCTGATCGAACGGCATGGGACGCTGACCGCGGGGCTGCTGCGGATATTCGGGTTCAATCTCGATTTGTGCCCGGTGCTGGATATTTCCTTCGATGACGAAGCGGATAATTCGCTGCGTGGACGCTGTTATGGGAAGAACGTCGCGCAGACGATTCGCAATGCGGGGGCGTTCAACGCGGCGTTGCGCGCGGGGGGCGTGGCGAGTTGCGGGAAGCATTTCCCCGGGTACTCGCGCGCGCCGCTGGATGCGCACCATGAATTGCCGGTGATTCCCTTGAGCCGGGCGGACCTCGAGGAGCATGAGCTGGCGGTGTTTCGGCATTTCGTCCCGGCGGGAAAGAATCCGCGCACCGAGCCGGAGGTGGTGGACAGCATGATGGTGGCACACGCGCAATATCCGCAGCTCGAGCCGGAGGGGCTGCCGGCTTCGCTCTCGCACCGGATCATCACGGGGCTCTTGCGGGAGGAGATGGGATTTCGCGGGCTGATCATGACGGATGACCTGGATATGGGGGCGATCCTCAATCACTACGGGCTCGAGGAGACGATCCGGCTCGCGATCACGGCGGGGAATGATCTGGCGATGATCTGCCACCGGGTCGATTCGCTGCGCGAGGCGCATGGGTTTATCGATAAATTGCCGGCGCCAGAGTTGGATCGGGCGCTCGCTTCCGTGGCCGAATTCAAGGAGCGGATGGCGCCCCCGGAGGCGTTTTCCGAGGAGGAATTCCGCCTCCGGGACGCGGAGGTTTTCCAGCTTCGGCTCGATACGCTGGGACCGGAACGGGCCGCGCAACGCAGCCCCGAAGATGGAAAACGCTCGCCTGTGGAGATATACTGAAGTAACCAGCGTCCCTTTACCCAAGCACCAGCCTCTCAATGCTACAAGATATCGAACGCCTCCTCATCCTCCAGGACCGCGACCAAAAAATTCGCATACTGCGCCTCGAATTGAAAAATCTACCGGGCGAGCGGGCCAGCCTGGACGCGGCGCTGGCGCAGGGCTCGTCGAAGCTCGAAGCGGCGAAACAGCGGGCGCGAGACATCGAGCTGGAGAAGAAGAAGCTGGAGATGGAGGCGCAGGCAAAGCGCGATTCGATCGCGAAATTCAAGACGCAGCAATTTCAGACGCGCAAGAACGAGGAGTACCAGGCGTTGAGCAATGAGATCAAGCGGTTCGAGGGGGAGATTGAGAAAATCGAGGATCGGGAAATTGAATTGATGGAAGAGGCGGAGAAGATGAAGGGGACGGTGGGCGACGCGGATAAACAGCACGCGGCGACGAAGGCGCACACGGAGTGGCAGATCGCGGAGATCAAAGGCAAGGTCGCGGCCATCGAGGCGCAGGTCGCGGAACTGGATGCGGAGCGGGCAAAGCTGAGCGAGGGAATCGACGAGGATTTGTTGTACCAATACAATAAGTTATTCGCGAACAAGGGCGGCCTGGCGGTGGTGGCGCTGGAACATGAGACGTGCATGGGCTGCCACATGAAGCTGACGACGCAGACGGCGGTGCGAGTCAAGGGCGGGAAGGAAATCCTTAATTGCGAGCAGTGCGGGCGGTTACTTTATTATTCGGAGTGAGCCGCCGTTCCATCCGAGTAAACAAAACCGGCTCCAGACTGAAGATTAGCACGGATCAAATCCATCAAGATCGCAAATGAAACGGCGAAAATTCATTAAGGCTTCCATCACTGTTGGCGCCGGTCTGGCGGTTCCTGAGTTCTTCTCCCGGCTGGCCGCACAATCCCCGGCACCGGAGGTCTCGCCGCCCGCGGCCGCGGGCCAATCGCCGGCTCTTCCCTGGCAGCGCGAGGTTCCGTTGCGGGTGGCGGCGCAATCGGTGATGTTGGAAAGCACTTTGCATCCCACCAATCCGATGCCCGATACCGTCGAGTACTTTGGCGGGCCCTCGATGACTGTGAATAATTTGAAGATGCGGACGACGATTTGGGGGACACCGGATCGCGTTACCATCAGCCTTAACAAGAATAATGTGTGGGATCGGCGGCTGAATGTTCGTTCACTAAAGGCGCCGACTTTGGAGGAGATTACCGAGGGCGCTTTTTCTCCGGCCAACAAGGATTACGTGGGTAGAGACACGGGAAAAGACGCAGATACGCTACGCCCGAAAAACTATGGTTATTTGCTCAAGGACGGAG
>JBEKOV010000143.1:0-7668 GCA_049521415.1 Chthoniobacteraceae bacterium | reverse complement strand
AAGGTGCCCCGGTGCTTGGGAAAGCAATGAGCGATGCGATTGTATTGCTCCGAGTTGATTTGCATCCCTGATCATCTCAAATCATTCCAGAATGTCGAGCTTTTACCTTAACAGGCCCTAACTCAAGCTGGCCAATATCTCGGCCTTCGGGACGCGGTCGCAGAAATCGGCGAAGGTTTCGCCGGGTTGCTTTTTGGCGTCGTAGATTTTCAGGAGCTTGTCGATGAAGAAATGGACTTCGGAGGCGATGATCTTGCCTTTGAGCAATTCGTTGAAACGGCGGTTCTTGCCGAGGCGTCCGCCGATGAAGGCGTCGTAGGCGTCGACCATCTCGCCGTTGACTTTGGTGCGGGCGCCGCGGAAGCCGATATCGGCAATCTGATGCTGGCCGCAACTGGACGGGCAGCCGGAGAAGTGGATGCGGATTTTGTCCTTGTACCAGCCGCTGGTGGCCTCGAGTTGATCGACGAGGGTGATCATGCGGTTCTTTGTCTCGGCGACGGCGAGGTTGCAGAATTCGATGCCGGTGCAGGAGACGCAGCCTTTGCGGAAGTTGGATGACTCGTAGATAAGCTCGTGGGCGGCGAGGTCGGCCTTGAGGGCGGGGAGGTTGGCCTCGGGGATGTTGACCAGGAGGAGGTTTTGCTTGTTGGTCAGCCGGATGGAATCGAGGCCGGGGGCGCTGTACTTCGCGGCGAGGTCGGCGATGACGGCGAGTTTGCCGCCGCGGATGCGTCCGCCGGGGAAATTGACGCCGACCCAGTAGAGGCCGGGCTGTTTCTGGGCGTAAATGCCGAGGTGATCGGTCTCCTGATCGACGAGCTCGGGGAAATCGGTGTGGGGCTCGGGGGTGAAATCGAGGCGGGCCTGGACTTCGTGGGCGATGCGCTCGACGCCCCAATCCGCGACGAGGAACTTGAACCGGGCGCGGTTGCGCTTGAGGCGGTAGCCGTCGTCGCGGAAGACCTCGCTGATGGCCTTGACGACGGGCCAGACCTGCTCCGGCTTGATGAACCAGGGGAGATTCTGCGCAAGGTGCGGAGCGGAGGAGAGGCCGCCGCCGACCATGACGCCGTAGCCGGCTTCGCCGCCACGACGGAGGCCGAAGACGCCGGTGCAATTGATATCCGGCTGGGCGCAACGGATGCAGCAGCCGGCGAGGGAAATCTTGTATTTGCGCGGGAGGTTCGAGAAATCGGGGTTATTGGTGAGATGGCGGCTGACCTCGATCATCTGCGGGGTGGAGTCGATGATCTCCTCGGGATCGATGCCGGCGACGGGGCAACTGACGACGTTGCGGGTATCGTCGCCGCAAGCGCCGCTGGTGGTGATGCCGACGGACTCGAGGGCGGCGAAGATTTCCGGGATATCCTCGATGCGCAGCCAGTGCATCTGGATGGTCTGGCGGGTGGTGATGTCCGAGAAGCCGTGGGCGAAGCGGTCGGTCAGCTCGGAGATGACGCGGGCCTGGGCGGCATTGAGCTGGCCGCCGGGGACCTTCGTGCGGAGCATGAAGAAGCCGGAGTCCTTGGGCTTCTGACGATAGACGCCGTACCACTTGAAGCGCTCGAAATCATCGTCCGCGATGGAGGCGAAACCGGACTCGGCGTAGCGGTAAATGTCGTGGATGACGTCGAGGGCGTCCTTTTGCTGCTTGAGCTTCTCCTGCGGGGTGAGGGGGATCAGGCCTTGCTTGACGGCGGCAAAATTGGGATGGATTTCGATCATGGAAGGGGAGGTAAGGAGGACCAGGAGAGGGGCGAAAGCAAGGGAAAAGTCTAAAAGTCGATGGGGATTGTCGGGAATTGGGAAAAATTCGAAATTCGAAAGATTGGGTGCGCGCGGCGCGCGGATTTCTTGAGGCGACCGGCTTTCGAGTCCTTCTCAGGAGATGACGATGAATTTGTGGCTGATGTTGCCGTCCGGGGTGGTCTCGCAGAGGAAGTAGCCCTTGTCCGGGGAGCTGTCCATGTTGTTGCGCCACCAGGAGCCGCAGCGGCTATTGGTGACGGCGGCGTGCTCGAAGGTGCGCTCGGCGTAGCCGTGCCAGTGGCCGCTGAAGGATGCCTTGAGGTTGTAGCCGTCGAAGCGCTTCATCAATACATCGGCGTTGAATGGCTGGCAGAGGACGCCGTCGCCCATGGGGAAGTGGGTGAAGAGGACGGTCGGCTTGTCGCGGTCGAGGGTGGGCATGGTCGCGTCCAGCCAGGCGAGCGTCGGCGGTTGCACGTTGGTGAAAACGACGAGGCGGTTCTCGGTGGAATCGAGCGCGACGCATTGCCAGCCGCGATGCTGGAAGTGGTAGTTGATGGAATCCGGGACCAGCTTCTCGTACGCGGCGCGTCCGGTCGTGGGGTTGTAATCGTGATTGCCGACGGTGCAGTGAACGGGGACGCCGAGGCTGCCGAAGATATCGAGCACGGGGCTGATCTGCTCGGGCAAGCCGTTCTCCGAGAGGTCGCCATTGATCATGACGAAAGCCGGGTCGTGATCGGACATGGAATCGACGATCTTGCGGAACCAGGCGTGGCAGCGCTCGTCGCGGCAATGGATGTCGCAGATGTGGACGAATTTGAAGCCGGGGCGCTGTGCGGCGGAAGCGGCGAGGGGGCGTGCGGCGAGGCCAAGGCCGAGGAGGCCGGCACCTGAGAGCTTGATCATGTCCCGGCGGGACATGAGAGAATTATCAAGTTTCGATTTATCTGATTCCAAGTCCATTACGAACGAAGTTACGGTATCGTGGTATAAACTTCCGAGCCGTTCGCGACGAACTCGCGCGCCTTTTCCCGCATCCCCGCCTCGAGCGCTTCCTGTTCGCCGATGCCCTGCTCGGCGGCATACTTTCGCACATCCTCGGTGATTCGCATGGAGCAGAAATGCGGGCCGCACATGGAGCAGAAATGGGCAGACTTGGCGCCCTCCTGGGGGAGGGTCTCGTCGTGGAATTCGCGGGCGGTCTCGGGATCGAGGCTGAGGTTGAACTGGTCTTCCCAGCGGAACTCGAAGCGGGCCTTGCTGAGGGCATTGTCGCGGTATTGGGCGCCGGGGTGGCCCTTGGCGAGATCGGCGGCGTGTGCGGCGATCTTGTAGGCAATAACGCCGTCCTTCACGTCCTTCTTGTTGGGAAGGCCGAGGTGCTCCTTCGGGGTGACGTAGCAAAGCATGGCGGTGCCGTACCAGCCGATCATGGCGGCGCCAATGGCGCTGGTGATGTGATCGTAGCCGGGAGCGATGTCGGTGGTGAGCGGGCCGAGGGTGTAGAAAGGGGCCTGATGGCACCACTCGAGCTGGCGGCGCATGTTCTCATGGATCATGTGCATGGGGACGTGGCCGGGACCTTCGTTCATGACCTGGACGCCGTGGGCCCACGCGCGTGTGGTCAATTCGCCCTGGGTTTGGAGCTCGGCGAATTGGGCCTCGTCATTGGCGTCCGCGATGCTGCCGGGGCGCAGGCCATCGCCGATGGAGAAGCTGACATCGTATGCGGCCATGATCTCGCAGATATCGTCCCAATGGGTGTAGAGGAAATTTTCCTGGTGATGAGCGAGGCACCACTTGGCGAGGATGCTGCCGCCGCGGGAGACGATGCCGGTGGCGCGGCGCGCGGTGAGGGGGATGAAGCGGAGGAGGACGCCGGCGTGGATGGTGAAGTAATCGACGCCCTGCTCGGCCTGCTCGATCAGGGTGTCCTGGAAGATGTCCCACGTCAGCTCCTCTGCGCGGCCGTTGACTTTCTCGAGGGCCTGGTAAATCGGGACGGTGCCGATGGGGACGGGGGAATTGCGGAGGATCCACTCGCGGGTGACGTGGATGTTCCTGCCGGTGGAAAGGTCCATCACGGTATCGGCGCCCCATTTGGTGGCCCAGCGCATTTTCTCGACCTCCTCCTCGATGCTGGAGGCGACGGCGGAGTTGCCGATGTTCGCGTTGATCTTTACGAGGAAATTGCGGCCGATGATCATCGGCTCGGCCTCGGGGTGATTGATATTCGCGGGGATGATGGCGCGCCCGCGGGCGACCTCGTCGCGGACGAACTCGGGCGTGATGAGATCGGGGATGTGCTGGGGAAAATCGCGGAAGACGCCCGGCTGGTCGGGATGCCCGACGGCGCCGGAGTGCTGGTGATGGATGGAATCGCGCGGCTGACACTCCGAGATGCGGGAGCGGAGGCGCTCGAGGCCCTGGTTTTCGCGGATGGCGATGAATTCCATCTCCGGGGTGACGATTCCCTGGCGGGCGTACCAGAGCTGGGTGACGGGATGATCGGCGCTGGCGCGGAGCGGCTTGCGGCGGGAGGTGACGGGAAATTGTTTGAGGCTGCCGCCGTTGGCACCATTGGCGCCGGCGGAATTGCGGGCGTGGACCTCGGAGAGATAACCGTTATCGGCGGGAGCGACGAGGCGGCCTTCGTATTCGCGCACGTCGCCGCGCTGGAGGATCCAGTCGAGACGCAGGGGTGGGAGGCCGGCCTTGACGTCGCCGTGGATATCCGGGTCGCCCCATGGGCCGCTGGTGTCGTAGACGCGGACGGGATCGTTGGGCTGGGTGGCGCCGGCGGTATCGCGGGATGGGGCGAGAGCGATCTCGCGCATGGGGACGCGAAGGCCGGGGTGGATTCGCCCTTGCGCGTAAACGCGGCGGCTGTTGGGCAGAGTGTTGGGCAATGAGCCGGTGACTTCGGAGGCGTCCTGTGCTTTGGTCATAAAAATAGAAAAACCACGCGCGGGGTGGGTCGGGCGTGGCTTCACCTTGCTCCCTTCGGCGGCATTGCCCGCATCAGGTTCAAGGGGTCCCGGGTTTTAAAACCCAGTCTCAGCCGGACCGGCGCCCCCGCATGTACGAATGGGTGAGAATAGGGGGAAACGGGGGGAAGTCAATGGTGGAGGCGGAGGTCGAACAGAAGGAAGCAAAGGGGGAAGAGTTCACCTCTCAGAATGGGATTGCCCGCAGGGAAAAAGCGTAGCTAAAATGGCACATGCAAAGCCTGAGACATTTTCTACGACGGGCCGGCTGCGGGGGATGGTTCATCCTTGCCGTTTTTGTGGCGATTTCATTTCTCGGAATTTCGGCGCGGGGCGCTACGGTGGACTTGAGCGGGCAGGTGATCAAACAAGGGGGTTCGATTGGTGGCGTCAGCATCGATGCAGTTCCGCCAGCGCTCCTCTACGATATTGGCTTTACCGGAAGCGGCACTCCGACGGGCACGTTTGTCTATATCACGGCAACCAATACGCTTGCCGCCACCCTGCTGCAGATGGGGATCGCGAGTCAGCCGCTAATAAATATCACGGGCAAGCTGCCCCACACGATTTGTGACAAGGATCTGCTGAATTTCCTCAACGGCGTGCCGCTGACATCGAGCACCACGGGCAATGTTACTATCAAGGCCTTTGTCAAACTCACCATAGACAAAAAGGGATTTGTTCACGCGAGCGCCTCGAGGTTTTCATTTTCCGCCCGCGGTCAGGACAACCAGAGAATTCTTTTCACGGGTACTTTTACCATTGCGAGTGGCGCCGGACTTACGGTGGTCCCTTCGGCTGCCACCGGCGATGGCTCTGCGACGCCCACAATTATTTTTCCGCAGGGCCCCTTCGAAAATTCAACCGAGGGCGCATCCGGACTAACAACTCAGCAGTATGTGAGGATTGGGCGTGACGCCTCGAGGACGGAGTTTTTCATCCTGAAAAACGACGGGCCAAATACCGATAACTTCACATTGACTGGCCAACTGCCAAACCCGCTTCCGGGCGGCACGAGTAAGCACCCTTGGTTTAGCGCAACGGTCTATGATGGGAATACTAACATCACCACCTCTGTTTTTGATGTCCACACTGGCGGATTCGAAACCCCGGGGACGGGCTACAGTATCCCCGACATCCCAAGCGGGGGCACGAAGCTGATCAAGGCAGTGATCCACGTCGGCTCAGCGCCGCCGAACAGCTACGGTGAGATCGGATTTGTGCTTGAGAGTGCGACGGCCGGAGCAGAATCGGCCATCGGTCAATATGAGGTGGCCGTGCCGTAGCTGTAGCATGACGCCCGCATCGCGCGATTGCCGATTTTAATCCATTACTGCATCTGGGCAGGTGATGCTGAAGGTGTCGTGGCGGGATCGGCAGCTGCCGGCAGATTTAAAATTGCCGGCGTATTCAGGATTACCGTCGGCGAATTGGTTTGCACAATCGGCGCGCCCGGCGACCCAAGCGCCGTCGCGCGCCGGTAATCCGCCAGCAGCTTCGGCGGAATATTATGCTCTGCCAATGTCTTGAAACCCTCGATGCCGGTGACGATGGCGGCGGCCAGCTCCTGGCGGTAGGCGGGCGTGGCGATCTGGCGGGCCTCGGTGTCGCTGGAGACGAAGCCGCCTTCGATGAGGACGGCTGGGACTTGCGCGAAGCGGAGGACGGCGAAGCGGGCGCGTTTGATGCCGCGATCGACTTGCGGGATGTTGCCGAGCATCGCGTGGTAGATGCTCTCGGAGAGGGCGAGGCTCGGGATATCGGTCACGTTGCCGGGCTCCGCGTGGAGGTCGTGGAGGGCGAGGGTATTGTCCTGGGTCGAGGGTTCGCCCTGCGGGGCGATGGAGTAAATCTCGAAGCCGCTGGCGTATGGGTTTTCGGCGGAGTCGTTGAAATGGACGGCGACGAAGATGCTGTGGGGTGTGTCGTTCGCGACCATGGGCCGTTGATCGAGAGGGATGAAGGTATCGTCCGAGCGGGTCATGAGGACGCGAATGCCGGCGGCCTGGAGGAGTTTCCGGGCGCGGAAGCAAACATCGAGGGCGAAGTCTTTTTCATTGCCGAAGATGCAGACGGCGCCTTTGTCATAGCCGCCGTGGCCGGGATCGAGGACGACGGTATCGACAGGGCCGAGGCCGGCGATGAATTGCGGGCGGAGGCTGGGCTCGATGGTCTTTGAGAGGTCGAGGCGGGAGAGAACGAGCGTGTCCCCATCGGCAATGACGGGGAAGCCGAGCCATTGATTGACGCCATCGATGACGGCGATGCGGCTATTGAGGGTGAAGAGTATCTGGTGCTTGCCGTTATCAAGGAGGAGTTGCTTCGCGAGCGGGGCGTCCGGGCTGGCGGTGGGGAGCCGGCTGACGGGCGGGACGGCCTGGGGAAAGTCGTAGAAGCGGGCGAGGCTGGCGACGGTGACGTACTGGCGTCCGCCGACGGTGACGACGTCCCAATCGCCCGCCCGGGCGTGGGCGAGGGGGCAGGCTGCCGCGAGAAGGAGCGCGAGCCGGAGGAAGAACCGGGAAGTCACCCGGTACAATCCCATCGGAAACCGATAAATCAAATGATGCGTGGCCTGCGCCATGCTCTTCCTTGACAGCGTCAACCGTGCCGGAGACGATTAGATTCGATGAGGCCTCTCCCAATCCTGCTCATCACAGCCTGCCTTGCCTTGAGCGCATGCACGTGCATTCGCGAAGGGGTGATCGTGAAAAAATGCGCCCGCTCGGGGATGATGGACGTGTACACCGAGGAGTTCGGGTTCCGCTACGACCCGGATGTGTACTGGGTGCAGGTCGAGGGGAAGGACTGCAGGGGGCGGGAGCGGACGAAGAATATCATCCTGTTCCGGAACGATTGGCTGCAACTGCGCGTGGGGGATGAGTGGAGCAAGGCGCACGGGTTTTCGCCGGGCGGATCTGACAAG
>JBEKOV010000142.1:0-7749 GCA_049521415.1 Chthoniobacteraceae bacterium | reverse complement strand
CCGCCGATGACAAGGAGAACGCCAGGGTGATTATTTCCCAGATTGTCCTCGATGCACTTGGTAAGCTGAAAATGACATATCCCAAAACCACCGAGAAACGACTGCTGGAATTGAAATCTGTCCGTGAACATCTCTTAACGCAAAACAATGATTAACAGGCCACCACAGCAACAGTACGCAATCGACATGATCGGACCGGGCGTGATGGGATGGGAAAAGCAGTCGTCATGAAGACGAAGGATCAGCTCGAACCTACCGTCTTCGTCATTTTTGGCGGAGCCGGGGATCTGACTTGGCGGAAGCTCATTCCCGCCTTGTTCGATCTTTCACAGGATCGCAGCCCGCCCAGCCACTTTGCGATCATCGCAGTGGATCGCATTGCCATGAGCGACGAAAAGCTGCGCCACCGGTTGCATAATGGCGTCAACCAATTCTCGCGCTTTGGAAAAGCAGACGTCGCGGTGTGGAATCAATTCGCGAAGCACATCCACTACCAGCAGGGGGACTTCGAAAAGCTGGCGACGTATACGGCCTTGGGCGCCCAATGCGCCAAAATGGAAAACGAATGGGGCATTAAAGTCCACCGCATCTTTTACATGGCCACACCGCCGAGCATGTTCGGCAAAATCCCAAAATACCTCGGCAAAGCCGGATTGGCACGCGATCGGGAATGGGCTCGGATCGTCATCGAGAAGCCGATTGGCTACGATCTGGAATCAGCCCGTTCCCTCAACGCGATCCTTGCCGCCAGTTTCGATGAATGCCAAATCTTCCGGATTGATCACTATCTCGGCAAGGAGACGGTGCAGAACATCCTGGCGTTCCGTTTTGCCAATCCACTCTTCGAGCCGATCTGGAACCGTCGCTACATCGACTATGTAACCATCACCGTTGCCGAAGCGGTCGGCGTCGAGCACCGCGGCGGTTACTACGATCACGCCGGTGCGCTCCGCGATATGGTGCAGAACCATCTTATGCAATTGCTCTGTCTTGTCGCGATGGAGCCGATGGTCTCCTTTCAAGCCGACGAGATCCGCAACAAGAAGGTGGATGTCCTCCACGCCGCTCGCCCGATTCACAGCGACGCGGTCCCTCAATGTGCCGTGCGCGGACAGTATGGTCCTGGCGTCGTCGACATCAAAAAAGTGCCCGGCTATCGCGAGGAAGAGGGCGTTGCGCCCGATTCCCAGACGGAGACGTTTGTGGCGTTGAAGTTGTATATCGATAACTGGCGTTGGCAGGACGTGCCGTTTTATCTGCGAACGGGTAAGCGGCTGCCCCGGCAGGCTTCGGAAATTTCCATCCAGTTTCGCGCGGTGCCGCACCGGTCCTTTCCGCCCGAGGCTTCGCTCGCATGGCAGCCGTCCAGGTTGGTCATGTCGATCCAGCCCGACGAAGGCATCGTCCTGGGTTTTCAGGCAAAATACCCTGGGCCGGAGATGCAACTGCGGCCGGTGGACATGCGGTTCCGCTATCGAGAGAGCTTCGACGCTCCTTCGCCCGATGCCTATGAAACTTTGCTGTGGGACGTGATGAAGAATGACGCCACGCTCTTCATGCGTAACGATCAGGTCGAAGCGGCCTGGCAGTTACTGATGCCCGTGCTCGAAGCGTGGGACAGGACTCAGCCCAGTGATTTTCCCAACTACGCCGCCGGCAGTTGGGGACCGGAGTCCGTGCAGGGACTGCTTGCGCAGCAGGAACATCGCTGGCCACCGCCCGTGGTGTTGGTGACTCAAGAGAAAGCGAAACCCAAGCGCGGTCGTCGTTCGCACCCATGAACGATAATGAAAGATTTTGGAGATACTATGCTAACATCAATTCATTACGCGCCTGGCGCTCCCGGCACTAAGCCGCGCTGGACCTCCAGCGCCAAAACAGGTGTGGGCACCGCGCTCAACAACAGGAGCCGGGTCTGGTTCACGCTGAGCCACGGAATCTTCAACGAGATATTCTACCCAAGCATTGACAAGGCCTGCGTTCGTGACATGGGGTTGATCGTCACGGACGGTGCGGAGTTTTTCTCGGAGGAGAAACGCGATACCGGGCAGGAAGTTCACTGGCTGGCCGACGGGGTGCCGGCATTCCAACTGGTGAACACCTGCCATGACGGACGCTACCGTATCGAAAAGCAGATTGTGACCGATCCTCAGCGAGACACGGTGTTACAGCACGTCCGATTTATCGCTCAGCGAGGCGCTCTGTCCGATTACCAGCTCCATGTCCTGCTCGCCCCACACTTGGGAAACCAGGGCTGCGGCAATACGGCCTGGGTGGATGATTTTGAAGGCACGCCGGTGCTGTTTGCCCAGCACAATGGCGATGCGCTGGCGCTGGCATGCTCCGCTCCGTGGGCGAAGAGGTCTGCCGGCTACGTGGGTTCGTCTGACGGCTGGCAGGACCTGAAGGCGCACAAAAGGATGACTTGGGAATACACTCGGGCTCAGGACGGCAATGTGGCCCTGACTGCCGGGATCGATCTTTCCAAGACGCAGGGAGAGTTCGTGCTGGCGCTCGGCTTTGGCAAAAACCCGGAAGAAGCCGCTCGGAATGCCACCTCCAGCCTTCGCGACGGTTTCGACAAGGCAAAGCACGACTATATTGCCGGCTGGCAGGAATGGACGAAGACGCATCCAATGCCAAATAATAACGGAGACGGTCCGGGCGATCTTTCCCAAATCAGCCTCGCTGTCCTGCGCACTCACGAGTCCAAGTCTGCGCCTGGCGCTCTCATCGCCAGCCTCGCGATCCCATGGGGATTCAGCAAGGGTGACGACGATCTGGGCGGTTACCATCTCGTCTGGTCCCGCGACATGGTGGAGACGGCAGGGGGCCTGCTCGCAGCCGGCGCGCATGAGGACCTCCGCCGCGTGCTCTCCTATTTGCAGGCAACCCAGCAGCCGGATGGCCACTGGGCGCAGAACATGTGGCTGGACGGCTCACCGTATTGGAACGGCATCCAGATGGACGAGACAGCGTTGCCTATAATCCTTGTGGACTTGGCCCATCGGGAAAAAGCATTGAGCGATGCCGACGTGGCTCGGTTTTGGCCCATGGTTCGCCGCGCCGCGAGCTACCTTGCCCGCAACGGCCCGGTAAGTCCGCAAGATCGCTGGGAGGAGGATCCGGGCTATACGCCATTCACGATCGGGGCGGAAATCGCCGCACTCCTGGTGGCGGCGGATCTGGCCGATTCGAATAACGAAGCATCCATTGGAACTTATCTCCGAGAGATAGCCGATGTCTGGAGCACATCCATTGACCGCTGGATGTACGCATCCGGCACGGACTGGTGCCGGAAATTCAGCGTCGAAGGGTACTATGTACGGATTGCCCCGGCGGAGATGGGGGCGAACGGGTCGCGTTTCCAGGAGAACGTGCGCGTAAAGAACGTTGCCGCCACCGAGGACAACCGCTTCGCCAGCCATTTGATAAGTCCCGACGCCCTTGCATTAGTGCGTTTCGGCGTGCGCGCCGCCGACGATCCTCGCGTTCGAGACACGGCAAAAGTCATCGACGCCTTGCTAAAGGTGGAGACGCCCTCCGGGGTAACGTGGCATCGCTACAATGATGATGGCTACGGCGAGCACGAAGATGGTACGCCCTTCGACGGAACGGGAATTGGCCGTGGGTGGCCGCTGCTGACTGGCGAGCGCGCCCACTACGAACTGGCAGCGGGTCGCGTAGATAGCGCAAAACGGCTCTTGGGCGCGATGGAATCCTTCGCCAACGAAGGAGGGCTGATTTCCGAGCAAGTGTGGGACTCGCCGGACATACCGGAACATGAATTGCATACTGGCCGGCCTTCCGGTTCGGCCATGCCGCTCGTCTGGGCGCACGCAGAGTACCTCAAACTCCGGCGCTCACTTCACGACGGCCACCTCTTCGACCTGCCGCCGCAAACCGTGCAACGCTACCTGACCGCGAAGACCATATCCCCGCGCATGGTGTGGCGGTTTAATCACAAGCTTCGTTCGATGCCTGCCGGCAAACTCCTGCGCATCGAGACACTGGCGCCTGCAATCATTCACTGGAGTGCCGATGATTGGAATACAGTCCATGACGTAACGGCACACGATTCCGGCCTGGGAATTCACATCGCCGATCTCCCGACCAAGGGGATTCCGGAAGGAAAACATATCAAATTCACTTTCCACTGGCCGGAGGCTGATCGCTGGGAAGGCAAGGACTTCATCGTTCAAATTGATTCCGGTCGAGGTAATGAACTCGCCTCTGCTCAAGGGAGTAAGACAGATGCACGATAGAGCCAACACCGAGACGGATGCGAAGCATTTTGTCTATCTCGCCACGGCCATCTCGGCGCTGGGCGGCATGCTCTTCGGCTATGACATTGGTGTCATCTCCGGGGCCATCCTGTTTATCAAAAAGGAATTCTCGCTTTCCGCCGGGATGGAGGAAATCGTCGTCAGCTCAGTCTTGCTGGGATCGCTAATTGGCGCGGTGGCCGGAGGAGTCCTGGCCGACCGCTTGGGACGCCGCAGATTATTGATTGTCACCGCGATTGTTTTCGGTCTGGGAGCGATCGGGGCCGCGCTGGCGCCGGGCACGGCATCGCTCATTGCCGCGCGGGTCATTGCAGGCGCCGCTATCGGCATCGCTTCGTTTGTCGCACCGCTTTACATTTCAGAGATCGCTCCGGTTGCCATCCGTGGAAAGCTCGTTTCGATCAATCAAGTCGCCCTAACCAGCGGCATCGTAATCTCCTATTGCATTGACTACGCCTTTGCCGGGTCACAAGCGTGGCGCTGGATGTTTGCGATGGCGGTGATTCCCGCGGTCGCATTTGGTGTCGAACTCTTGTTCATTCCCAATAGCCCGCGATGGCTTGCGGGTCGGGGACGCACGGATCAAGCCCGAGCGGTGCTGAAACGGATTCGCGCTCCGGAACAGGTGGAGGGTGAACTCAACCAGATTCAGCAAAGCGTAGGGCAGCAGAAGGGAAACTGGTCTGAACTACTGAGCCCATTCTTGCGACCTGCAATGATCGTCGGCGTTGGCCTTGCCATTGCGCAGCAAATCACGGGCATCAATACGGTCATTTATTACGCCCCGACCATCTTCAAATTCGCCGGCTTATCTTCCGCGTCGGTGGCGATTCTGGCCAGCGTCGGAGTTGGAGTCGTGAATGTCGTATTCACGCTGGTCGCCATGCAACTGATCGATCGGGTCGGGCGGCGACCGCTCTTACTGGCCAGCCTGGCGGGAATGGCCCTGGGCCTGACAGTGTTGGGCCTCGCGTTTTCGCTTCCGCAATTGTCCGGCAGCCTTGGGTGGATCGCCGTGGCCAGCCTCATGGTTTATGTCGGATCATTTGCCGTCGGACTGGGACCGGTCTTCTGGCTTATCCTTTCGGAGATTTACCCGCTTCGTATCCGGGGTCGCGCCATGAGCGTCGGAACGGTCGCCAATTGGAGCGCGAACTTGATCGTGGCCTTGTCGTTTTTGACGCTTACGCAAGTCCTGGGCAAGGCTTTCACCTTCTGGTTATACGGCGTCGTTACCATCGGGGCATGGCTCTTCGCGTTCTTCCTGGTGCCTGAAACCAAGGGGAAAACCCTCGAAGAGATTGAAGCGCACTGGCGGGCGGGAAAGCAACCACGGGCATTATGAAAGCGCGTGGCGAAATCACTCTACAAATACATGAACACTGCACCGCTACACAAAATCGAGAGCCTCGCGCATCTCGGTCTCGAAAACCTCGGCAACATATATTGGGACTTGCCTGCGCCCGCGCTCTACGAGGAGGCCATCCGCCGCCACGAGGGCATGCTTAGCCATCTCGGGCCGCTCGTCGTGCGCACCGGGCAATACACGGGGCGTTTGCCAAAGGATAAGTTCTTCGTGCGCGAGCCCTCGAGCCAGGACAAAATCGGCTGGGGCAAGGTGAATCGGCCGATTGAACCGGAGAAGTTCGCCGGCGTCAAAGAGCGCCTCTGCGCCTACCTCCAGGGGAGGGACCTATTCATCCAGAACTGTTACGCAGGCGCCGACGACCGCTACCGGGTGCCGATCCGCATCATCTCCGAGCATGCGTGGCCTGCATTGTTCGCGCGCAATATGTTCATCCGCGAGCTCGATTCCGAAAAGCTTGCCGCGCACAAACCGGAGTTTACCGTCATTCATGCGCCGAGTTTTCATGCGGAGCCGGAAGTGGACGGGACGCGGTCGGAGGCCTTCATCCTGCTGGATTTCGGGCAGAGAATCATTCTCATCGGCGGCACCGCTTACGCAGGGGAGATCAAGAAATCCATCTTTACGGTAATGAATTACCTGCTGCCTCAGCGCAACGTGATGGCCATGCATTCCTCGGCCAACTATGGAACGGATGAGAATGATGTTGCGGTGTTCTTCGGCCTCTCAGGCACCGGCAAAACGACGCTCTCGGCGGATCCTGACCGCACCTTGATCGGCGATGACGAACATGGCTGGAGCGATGACGGCGTCTTCAATTTTGAAGGCGGCTGCTATGCAAAACTCATCCGGCTGTCGCCGGAGGGTGAACCGGAGATTTATGCGACCACCCGGCAGTTCGGCACCGTGCTGGAAAATGTCGCGATCGATGCCCGCACGCGCCATGTGAATCTGGATGATGCCTCGCTCACGGAAAACACACGCGGCGCGTACCCGATCACGCAAATCCCGAACATGGCGCTCTCGGGCAAAGGCGGCCATCCCAGGAATATCATCATGCTGACCTGCGACGCCTTTGGCGTGCTGCCACCGCTTGCGCGGCTCACGCCTCAGCAGGCGATGTATTATTTTCTTTCCGGATACACCGCGAAGGTGGCCGGCACGGAAGCGGGCGTAACGGAACCGGAGGCGACATTTAGCGCATGTTTCGGCGCACCGTTCATGGCGCTGCCGCCCCTGACTTACGCGCAACTGCTTGGTGAGAGAATTGCAAAACACAATGTGGCCGTCTGGCTGGTCAATACTGGCTGGAGCGGTGGCCCTTATGGAACCGGCCAACGCATCAAGCTGTCGGCCACGCGGGCGATGGTTAAAGCTGTGCTGTCCGGCGCGATAAAGAATGTTCCATTGAATCCAGATCCTATTTTCGGCATTGGCGTACCGGTTTCCTGTCCGGGCGTGCCGCCGGAGATTCTCGCACCGCGGAAGACATGGAAGGATCCGGCTGCCTACGATAAGAAGGCGCGTGAGTTGGCCGGGATGTTCGAGAGCAATTTCAGGGAAAATGCCGGCGACGCGCCGGATGAGGTCAGGGATGCCGGGCCAACGGTTGCGTCGGGTCCTGGTACGCCGAAGGCTAAATCTGCGATAACCCTCGAGCCCGTGGCAGTTTGACAGCCGGAGCAAAGGTTCAGGAGATGAGCGCAGCTTCCCTTCAAGAAGCCGCGCCGGGCGGACTCACCAGCGCTGAGGCATCCAGTCGTCTTCAAAAGGACGGCCCGAATGCGATGCCGGATACGTCCGCTCATCCGCTTCGAAATGCTTTGGCCAAGTTTTGGGCGCCCGTCCCGTGGCTGCTCGAAGCTGCCATCGTGCTCCAAGTGGCGTCACACAAGTATCTTGAGGCTTCTGTCATTGCGGGCCTGCTACTCTTCAACGCGGCATTGGCCTATTTCCAGGAGGGTCGCGCGCAGGCGACCTTGGCTGCCTTGAAATCGCGTCTCGCCCTGAATGCTTCAGTTCGGCGGGACGGGGCATGGAAGACCGTACCGGCGGCGGAGTTGGTGCGCGGAGATCTAGTGAAGTTGTCGCTCGGTG
>JBEKOV010000141.1:0-7813 GCA_049521415.1 Chthoniobacteraceae bacterium | reverse complement strand
CCCCTCGGCACCCCGCAACCCAAGCCCGCCCCCCGCCACATCCAGCACAGGCGCACCCCCCACACCGCCCCCGGCGCCGCCAGCGAAATCTCCGTCGCCAGCAGCCGCGGCGCTCCGAACGGCCCCCTCAGCACCCAAGCCAGCTACCTCAGCAACCCGCGTCCCGAATACCCCGACCAAGCCCGCGAAATGCGCCAGCAAGGCATAGTCATCCTCGACGTCGAAGTCGGCATCGACGGCCGCCCCGACGACGTCGAATTATCCCGCGGCAGCGGCTACTCATTGCTCGACCGCGCCGCATTGGAAGCCGTCCGCCGCTGGCGTTTCGCCCCCGCCGAAGCCGCCGGCCTCCCCATCCCCACCCGCGTCCAGGTCCCCGTCCGCTTCACCCTCTCCCAGTAGCTACCTCTTCCAGATGAATTTGCCCAACGGCGAAAACGCCAGAGTGGAAAAGGAAAAGATCGTCGGCTACCTGCTCAACGCCAGCCATCCCTACGGCAGCAGCAAGGCAAGTTTCTTCACGCGGTTTGGATTCACCGTGGAAGATTGCGAATTGTTCGCGGAAAGATTGCGCGACCACGGCTCCGGTCATCCCGTTGGCAGCGTAACACAAACCATTTTCGGCCCCCGCTACAACGTGGATGGAAGAATCGTTACGCCGGATGGCCGAAACCCAACCATCCGCACCGTCTGGCAAATGGATCATGGCGACCTTGCCCCGCGTCTGATTACGGCATACCCTATCGAGCAATCAGCATGATAAACGAACACGACTGCATTGTTTTGACCGTCGATCTGCCTGCCGAGGGATTGGCAGCCGGCGACATCGGCACCGTCGTGCACATCCACAAGGGCGGCGAGGGGTACGAGGTCGAGTTCATGACACTCGATGGCCAAACCGTTGCCGTCTCGACATTGCTGGCAAATCAAGTCCGGCCCATCGCCCGTCGCGAGATCGCCCACGTCCGTACCCTGGCCGCAGCCTGACGGCGGCTAAACGACGGCATGGACCTGATCAAAAGAGAAATTGATGGTCGGGCTGGCGGGATTCGAACCCGCGGCCTCTTCGTCCCGAACGAAGCGCTCTACCAAGCTGAGCCACAGCCCGTCAGTCAAAATTGGGGGGACCACGAACCTAACAGGGGAAAGGGCGGGGTCAACGAATGTTTCAGGCCTCTGCCAGCCTTACGTATTTTCAGCAGCCGTCTCCCCCTCAGCCTTTTCAGATTCCTCCCCGCCGCCCTCCTGCGCCTCCGCGGCCTTCCGCAGCTTTTTCGCTTCCTTCTTGTTCTTCCGCTCCAGTTCCTTGCGCCGTTTTTCGAACGAATAATTGGGTTTCGCCATATTTCGGGATTTGAGGGGTGATCGGTCAGTTCATATTCGCCGCCGCCTTCACCCGTACGGGGCGCATTTCGGTTTCCTTCCTGCCGGCGCACACGTCGCACCAATGCCGCTTCGTGATGTCCAGCCGCTGCTTCCGTCCGCAGTTATCGCAAACGAAAACCTCCTTTTTCACGGCGTCACCGTCGGCTCTCCCAGCACGGCCGGCAGCATCGTCGCGAGCGACGCCAGCCCCTGGTATTTCTTGCCAGCCTTCGTGATTGTTTTCTTCACCATCCCCTGGCTGACAAGGGTTTGCAGCTTTTCATAAGTCCTCAGCCGCAGCATCTCCTCACCGCCGCTCGCCGAGTTCCGCGCCCGCAGATTCGCGTGTACGATGTCGAACAAAGGCCGAAATTCGTACGCGCTCTGCCCATGGAGCACCACCGCCAACTCCTCGGTAACCCGATCCGGACCGCGACGTGAAATGGTACCGCCAAAAGAGTTGGTCATTAGCCATTCTCCCACGGATTCGCCAAATAGCGAGAAATGAATGGAAAAACCACCCCTGCCGCGCGCCATCGCATCAATTTCGCAGCCATTCAAGGCCGCCGGGAAGCTCATCCATCGCAAATTCCAGATGGATCACTCGCCGGTGTCTCGGGCGCAGTGCCGGCGAAGACGCATGCAGAAGAAGCGGGCGCATCGCGAGAATACCTCCCTTCGCGACAGCGCAGATAGCTTCTGGCTCCTTCTTCCGCCAGCATTGGATTTGCTCCGCGCTCAAAATACCGCCCCGATGCGAACCGGGCAGCACCCTCAGCGCCCCATTGTCCGCGTCGCAGTCATCCAGGTGCAATCGCAACGTGATCATCCCCTCGATAACCGCCGCCGGCGGCTGCACGTGGGACATGCCGGCCTTCTGCGACCACGGACCGAAACCAGGCGTCTCCCTCCTCTCGAGAACGGCGATCGTGAGGTCCTGATGCCAGGCTGCTTTCCAGTTCGCGCCCGGCTGCTTGTCGAAAAAAATGCTGCGCACGAGAAACGCGCCGGGACTACCCAGGCTCCTTAAAATCTTGGCGGTGCTCTGTGAACTCGCAACCCGCGCCACCGTGGGAACACGCGCCGCCAATTGCCTTGCCCCCGCCACGCACTTCCCTGCGTCGCCCTCCGTGAGCGATTCGACAGATTGAGTCAATTCCTCCAGCGTCCCCGCCGGGATAGCATTGGGAATGATCCGATATCCAAGCGCTTCAAGCGACTCTGCGGTATTGGGTCTGAGTATCACGCAATCGTCCAATCAGCCCACACGAACGCAAGTCGAAACCTCAATTCCATCGCGGCCGGCGCCGATACGCGAACGATTGCCAGCCCCATGGAATGCGCAATCTGCATAATCCCAAGACGTTCCATTGCCCCATTCTCTTCAATTAGCAATCTCACTTTAGCAATCAGCAATTTCTTCTGCCTCCTTGCCTTTTCCCCTCCCGCGCCCAATCATTCTCACCATGCATCCCCGGGGCCCAGACAATCCGGCCGCCGCGCCTCCAGCTCCATACGCGCCATACGCGTCTTACGACGTCGTCATCATCGGCGGCGCCCTTTCCGGGGCGGCGGCAGCCATCCTCCTCTTGCGGCGCGATCCTGGCATCCGCGTCCTCATCGTCGAGAAATCCGACCGCTTCTCCCGCCGCGTAGGCGAGGCCACCGTCGAGGTCAGTGCCTATTTCCTCGGCCGCGTCCTCGGCCTCACCCAATACCTCAACGAATCCCACCTCGTAAAACAGGGCTTGCGCTTCTACTTCAGCAACGAGGCAGTCGCCTCCCTCGCCGAATCCAGCGAACTCGGCGCCCGTTACCAGGTCCGCCTCCCCTCCTATCAATTGGACCGCGCCACCCTCGATGAAGAGGTCCTCCGCCGCGCATGCGCCGCCGGCGCCACATTGCTCCGCCCCGCCGCCATCTTGGAGGTCGCCCTCGCCCCCGGCGCCGATCAATCCGTCACCCTTTCCCACGGCGGCATCACCGAAACCATCCGCGCCCGCTGGGTCATCGATGCCTCCGGCGTCGCCGCCCTCCTCGCGCGCAAGAACGGCTGGTGGCGCCCAAACCTCGAGCACCCCACCACCGCCTGCTGGTCCCGGTGGCAGGGCGTCAAGGATTGGGACGGCCTCGATCTCACCCGGAGATTCCCAGAGTGGGCCGCCGCCGTTTACGGCACCCGCGGCACCGCCACCAATCACATCATCGGCGACGGCTGGTGGAGCTGGTGGATTCCACTCAAGGGCGGCGATACCAGCGTCGGCGTCGTCTTCGATCAGCGCCTCCTCGAGTGGCCGGCAGGCGAGGGGAGACTCGGCGACCGCCTCAAGCAATTCCTCATGCAGCATCCCGTCGCGCGCGAGATGCTCGCCGACGCCACCTACGACGACGCCGACGTCCATTGGCGCAAAAACCTCCCCTACTTCAGCACCACCTTCGCCGGCGATGGCTTCGCCCTCGTCGGCGACGCCGCCGCATTCATGGACCCCTTTTACAGCCCCGGCATGGATTGGATCGCCTTCACCGCCGCCAGGGCCGTCGATTTGATCGCCGCCCAGCGCGCCGGCGAGCCCATCGCCGATCTCGTCGCGCGACACAATCGCGATTTCACCCAAAGCTACCGCTGCTGGTTCCAAGCCCTCTACAAGGACAAATACGAATACATCGGCGAGTTCGATTTGATGAGCATCGCCTTCCTCCTCGATCTCGGCCTCTACTACTTCGGCGTCGTCTCCCAGCCATTCCGCCATGGCGCCGAGGCCTTCTCCACACCGCCATTTTCGCAGCCCATTTCCCGCCCGTTCCATTTTCTAATGAGCCTCTACAACCGCCGTTTCGCCTGCATCGCCCGCCATCGTCGCGAGACCGGCATGCTTGGCAGGGCCAATCGCTCCCGCCGCTGCCTCATCCCCGGCTTCACCTTGAGTCGCGGGGACCTCGCCCAGCTCCTCAAAGGTTTCGCCCGCTGGGGCTGGCTCGAACTCACCGAAGGCTGGCGCTCCTGGGGCGCCCCCGCCGGACAACCCATCCCCGCCCAGGAGCCCGTCAAACGCCCCGCGTGAATCAACGGTCGCACGGCCTTAAAACGTCAGCACCACTTTCCCGAACATCTCATTCCCCTCCAGCCGCCGGTGCGCCTCTGCCACCTCCTCCGCCTTATACCGGCTGTCGATCACCGGCTTCAGCACCCCGCACCGGATCAGCGGCAGCACATGCTCGGAGAATCGCCTCACCGCCGCCGCCTTCTCCGGCGCGGATCGCCCCCGCAGCATCGTCCCAAAGATCCGCAGCCGCTTGTGAAGGATCTTGCCGATATTCACATTCGTCTCCGCCCCCGCCGTCACTCCCACGCAAATCATCCGCCCCAGCGGCGCCAGCGCCTCCAGGTTCGCCGCGAAGTACGGCGCCCCCACCAGGTCCATGATCACATTCACCCCCAGTCCGCCCGTTGCCTCCAGGATCCGCTCCGCGAACGCCCCCGGGTTCTCCTTCGGCGCCACGATCACCTCATCCAGCCCCAGCGCCCGCACCTTCTTCAGCTTCTCCTCCGTGCGCGACGTCCCGAACACCAGGCACCCAGCCGCATGCGCCAGTTGCACCGCTGCCGTCCCCACTCCCGAGGCCGCCGCGTGGATCAGCACCGTCTCCCCTAGTTGCAAGTCCAGTTGCGTAAAAAGCGCATCGTGCGCCGTGATGAACACCTCCGGCAGCGCCGCCGCCTCCACCCAATCGAGCGAATCCGGCGCCGCCGCCAGCACCCCTTCCGGCGCCAGCACATACTCCGCCTGCGCGCCGCCTCCCGTCAGCCCCATCACGCGGTCCCCCGGCTTCCACCGCGGCGCAGCCGGACCCACAGCCTGCACCTCGCCCGCAAATTCCAATCCCGGGATGTCCCGCGGCGCTCCTGGTGGCGGCGGATACAGCCCGCGCCGTTGCAGGATATCCGCCCGGTTCAATCCCGCCGCGTAAACGCGCACCAGCACCTGGTCCCCGCCCGGCGGCGCCGGCTCCGGCTCATCCTGTATCGCGAGGACCTCAGGCCCTCCAAATTCCGTTATGACGACCGCGCGCATGTGGTGAAAAATTCGAAATACGAAATTCAAATAGTCCGAATGTCAATTCAACTGCCGAAAACAAATCGCATCCGAATCCCTATTCGCGCGCGCCCGCGCGCCCAACCTTTCGAATTTCGAATTTTCCTCAGTATTGCCAAACCAAACTCAACCCCGAATTCACCGTCGTATACTTCGCAAGCGTATTATTCGACGCATTATCCACGTAATTCACAAACACCGACAGAAACGTCCGCGGATTGAATTGGTGGATCAGGCTCAGCCCCATCACATCCCGCGTCTCATCGCGCCCGTAGACATTGTAATCCGAATACTCGAATTGATAGTAAACCTGCGCGTACAGGTCCCGCCTCAATTGCTGTGTCAGCGAGAGCGTCACCGTATGCGATTGCCGCGTGTCGATCGTCGGCGATGAAAAATAATCTCCAAATTCATAACTGGCAAAAAACAGCGTCTTCCCGCGATTGATCGAGTACGATTGATTCACCCCCGCCACCGGCCCGATCGCCGCCGTCAGCCGGTTCCCATTCGCGTATGAGAAGTAATAGTAAGGCGACATCCCCACATACACACAAGGCCACGATGGCTCATAACGGTACTCCAGGTCCGCATTGCCGCTAAATCCCCAGAACCCCAGCTTCTGAAAACTCACATAAGTGAAGTCCTCGATCCGCGCCTCCAGGTCCAGCGTCAGATACTTATTCAGCGGCGCCGTAAACCCTCCTTGCAGCGCCGGCGCGATCAGGAAGTCCGCCTTGTCATGGCTATGGTAGAGCGGCGCATTCGACGTGTACTGTCCGTTCAGGTCCACCTCACTGTGAAAGTAGGAGAGCACACTCGCCTGATCCGCCGGCCGGATATTGCCGACATCCTCCTGCACATTCTGCGGCAGCGGCTGGAATGTCGCGCCTTTGTTGCCCGCCACCTGGATCGCCGCATTGGCTGCATTGGCTGCATTGGCCTCCGTCGGGTTGGTATCTGCCCGCGCCTGCGTTCCCGCCGCCATCAGCAGCACCGCCGTTGCAATGCGCGCCGTCTGCCTCATGGATACGGAGGATGCCCGCCGTTCGGGTTCTTCGGCTTCGGTGCGCCCGGAGGGCCGGGCGGCTTGATAAATGGCGAATTAAACCGCCCGTTCACCTGCCCGATGCTCGTGATGTCGTACACCTGCAAATTCGGCATCTGGTAAATCGAATTATTTTCGCCGCCCACTTGCGGCAACTCCGGCAGCGGCCCCCCCCACGCGATCAGCCGGCCCGCCATCGCCTGCGTCGGGTCGAACTTGAAAATCCGGATATTCCCGTTCAGGTACGCAATCGCCTCTCCCGCGTGTACGACGCCCCACTTCGTCTTCAGTTCCCCGCTCAGCACCGCGATCAGATTCTCCGTTACCTTCCCCACGGTCCCGGTAATCGCCGCCGTCAGGCTCGGCGTCTTGATATTCCCTCCGCCCGATCCCGGCGGCACATAAAACAGCATCGCCCCTTTCTCCAGAGACAGCGTCCGCGACGCCGCATCGAATGAGAATACCGTGTTCTGCCCGATCCGCACGATCGAGTGATCCGCGAACTCCAGTTCCGCCCGCGATTCATCCTGCGTAAAGAGATACGTCTGCGCGTCGATCACGTCGTGCAGCGCCGCCGGACGTTCGCCGCCGCCGCTTCCCCCGCTTCCAGTCCCCAGCAGCACGTGATTCTCTATCCGCGTCACCGTCGCCGAGGTAAACGGCATCACCCCATACGCCCACGGCCCCGCTAGCGTGTAGAGGGCAAACCCAAGACCTATGCGCTGGGAGAGCGTGAGCGGCACAACGGGATCATTGCCTCCATACCCGCGGAGTCAAGCACAACCTGCCCCCCGCTCGCCACCCGGCAGCCTCCGGTAAAAACCGCTGCGCCCCGCCCGCGCCCCATGCTATACCATGCGCGTGTCACGCTGGCAGGAGCCCCATTTGCGCGGTGTCGCCATCCTCTGTGCGATCTGCACCGCCGCCGTGCTCGTCATGCACGGCTCCGGCTTTGTGCCCTTCCGCATCGCCGAGGGCCAGGCGCGCGATATTGTGATGCGCGACGCCACCGCCCGCTCCATCGTCGACCCCAGCCTCGTCTATGTCGCTCTCGATGACGAGACCATGAACGTCAGCGAACGACTCTTCCCACAGGACCTCGCCGCCTCGCCGGCCCTTCAAAAAATGGCCGCCGGCTGGCCGTGGCCTCGCGACGTTTATGCGATGCTCATGGATCGCCTCATGGGCGCGGGCGCTCGGGTCATCGCCTTCGATATTCTCTTTCCGGCCCCACGGGACGGCGATGCGCAACTCAAGACCGCGCTCGACAAATACCGCGATCATATCGTCATCGGCGGCAACTTCGCCG
>JBEKOV010000140.1:0-8348 GCA_049521415.1 Chthoniobacteraceae bacterium | reverse complement strand
AAGGTGCCCCGGTGCTTGGGAAAGCAATGAGCGATGCGATTGTATTGCTCCGAGTTGATTTGCATCCCTGATCATCTCAAATCATTCCAGAATGTCGAGCTTTTACCTTAACAGGCCCTAGGGGAGGTCCAAGGAATCAAGGATAGGACAAAATAGGACAAATTAAATAGTGATATAATTCATTGCATGGGGACTCGATTCGATGATATGCGATACCGCTCCAAAGGCGTATAGCGGGATTTTTTTGGCAATGATTCACCAGAATGAGTGACCCGACCGGCGAAATTCTATTTTCGGAAAACGATCTCTTCGAGAATGCGTTCAATCACGCGGCGATCGGGATGGCGCTTGTTGGGTTGAAGGGGCAATTCCTGAAGGTGAACCGGTCGCTGTGCGAACTGGTGGGGTATCCGGCGGAGGAATTGACGAAGCTGACGTTCCAGGAAATCACGCACGCGGACGATCTGGAGGTGGGCGTGACGCTGCTGAAGCAGATGACGACGGGGGAAATCTCGAATTGCCGGACGGAGAAGCGTTACATGACAAGGAGGGGCGAGGTGGTGTGGGTATTGTGCACGGCCTCGAGTGTGCCCGGGGACGGTGGAGTACCGGTGTTATACATTGTGCAGATGGAGGACATCACGGCGCGGAAGGCGGCGGAGGACGGGCTGCGCCAGACGCTAGCGGAAAGGGAGCGGCTGCTGGAGGAGGTGCAGCGGTCGCACTCTGAGATTGTGGATCTGCGCTCGAAGCTGCTGACGATCTGCGCGTGGACGAAGCAGGTGCGGTGCAAGGACCGATGGATGCCGGTGGATGAATTCCTGGTGAATGAATTGGGGCTGAACCTGACGCACGGGATGTCTGCGGATGCGGAAGCGAAGATGATGAAGGAGGAAGGAGGGAGTTGCTAATTGCTCCGCACTTACATCTTGAAGTGAGTGGGGCGGTGGAAGGTGCCGGTGCGGTAGTTGTCGAAGGTGGCGAGGGCGAGGAGGGGGAAGTTGTTCCGATACATGTCGTATTTGAGGTAGAAGACCATGGGGAAGCCGGTGCCGGTGGTCTGGGGCTCGGTCCATGAGCCGTCGCGATTCTGGGTGCGGAGGAGGAAATCGATGCCGCGGAGGATGGGCTTTGTATGGACGGCGCCGGCGGCGCAGAGGCCCATGACGGCCCATGCGGTCTGGGAGGGGGTGCTGGGGCCTTTGCCTTTGAGGATGGGGTCGTCGTAGCTGGCGCAGGTCTCGCCCCAGCCGCCGTCTTCGTTCTGGCAGCTTTCGAGCCACTCGCGGGCGCGGATGAGCCAATCCTGTTTCATATCGACGCCGATGGCGCGGAGGCCGCGGAGGACCTGCCATGTGCCGTAGATGTAGTTGACGCCCCAGCGCCCGTACCATGAGCCGTCTTCCTCCTGGGTGTCTTTGAGGAATTGAATGGCGCGCTGGACGCGGCGGCAATGGAGATCGCAGCCGAGGTAGCCGAGGAGCTCGAGGGTGCGGCCTGTGAGGTCGCTGCAGGTGGGATCGAGGATGGCGTTGTGGTCGGCAAAGGGGACGTCCTCGAGCCAGCGCTGGGTGACGTCGCGGTCGAAGGCGGCCCAGCCGCCGTCGCGGCACTGGAAGGAGAGGAGCCAGTCGAGGGCGCGCTGGAACATCTGGCGGTAACGGGAGGCGGCCTTGTCATCGCGGGAGCCGATCATGCGGAGGCCGATGAGGACCATGGCGGTGTCGTCGGTGTCGGGGTAGTAGACGTTGTTGAACTCGAAGGCCCAGCCGCTGGCGATGGGATGGGGGTTGCGCCTGGCCCAATCGGCGCGGACGCGGACTTCTTTTGAGTACATCCAGTTTGCGGCGCGCTGGAGGGGCTCGCTCATGGGATCGAGGCCGGACTCGGCGAGGGTGACGATGTTGATGGCGGTGTCCCAGACGGGGGAGAGGCATGGCTGGATGCGGAAGTCCTCGGGGTCATCGACGAAGAGGCCTTCGAAGTCTTTGACGGCTTTTGTGAGGAGGGGATCGTCGTCGGGGTAGCCGAGGGCGCGGAGTGCGATGATGGAGTTGAGCATGGCCGGGAAGACGGCGGCGAGGCCGTCGCAGCCTTCGCCCATGCGCTCGATCATCCATGCCTTGGCGCGCTCGAGGGCGTTGTCGCGGAGCCATGCCATGCCGGGGGACTCGAAGATGTGGAAGATTTCGGTGGCGGAGATGAAGAAATTGCGGAGGGAAAGGAATTTCTCGTTGCGCGGGAGGGAGAGGTCGGTGTGCTCGAGGCCGGCGGGGAAGAGCTCGTGGAGATGCTTCTCGGCGGGGAGCTGGCGGGTGGGCTTGAGATGATTGATGATGGCGAGCGGCATGAGCATGGCGCGGCTCCATGAGGACATCTTGTAGATGTTGAAGAAGAACCAATCGGGCAGGAGGATGAGCTCGACGGGGATGGCGGGGAGATATTTCCAGGGGAACTGGCCAAGCAAGGCGAGGTAGAGCTTGGCGTAGGTGTTGGTGCGGGGGATGCCGCCGAGGCGGAGGGCGGCGGCGCGGGCCTCGCGCATCCATGGGGCATCGGGGGAATGGCCGGCGAGTTTGAGGGCGAAGTATGCCTTGACGGTGGCGTTGATCTCGCTGGGGCCGCCTTCGTAGATATTCCAGCCGCCGTCGCCGAGCTGGCGGCGGCGGATGTGGGCGACGCATTTCTCCTGGAGGACGGGGTCGAGCTTGCCGCTCCAGTGCATGTAGAGGATGTAGTCGGAGCAGAGGGTGGAATCGACCATGAGCTCGCCGCACCAGTGGCCGTCCTGATGCTGGAGACGGAGGAGGTTCTGCTGGGCACGGTGAATGGCCAGCGGGATGGGATCGGCGGTGCGTGAGCCCGCGGTGGTGATCATGAGGAAGGAGAAAATTCGATCCCGCGGTTGCGGGACGAAATTCGAAATTCGAAAGGGGAGATGGGAAGGGGCGGATCGGACCACGGGGCGTAAAGCCGGGCGGCCCCCCCCTTCGACAAGCTCAGGGCCTGCGGCTTCGACGGGCTCAGGGCCACAACGCTGGCGGGGGCGCTTACCCCGATAGGGAATGAAGGCGCATGCTCGCCCGCCCGCCGACCACCGCGGATCCCCTCCTCCTCCTCGGCGGCGTCTTTACGGACCGTCCGCGCCATGGTTATTTGACGGCGAGGGGTTCGGTTTCCTGGGCCTTGGCGCCGGTGATGTGGCCGCGGCCGGCGGAAACGCCGTTGTAGACCTGGACGTCGCGCCCGTCGGGGATGGGCTTGGGCCGCGGGCCGAAATTGAAGGCGATGTTTTTCCAGGTGTCGCCGGGTTTTGCCTGGAGGCCGAGGCTGGCGGTGGGCTCGTAGCCGCAGTGCATCATGCAGTTCTCGCAACGGACGTCTTTTGCGACGCCATTGACGACGCCGTAGTTGTCCCATTTGACCTGATCGAGGAGTTCTTTGTAGCTGGCGTAGTGGCCATCGGTCATGAGGTAGCATGGGCCTTTCCAGCCGCGGACGTTGCGGGTGGGGATGGCCCATGCGGAGCATGTGAGGTCGCGTTTGCCAGCGAGGAATTCGAAATAAATGGGGGTGCCGAAGAAGGTGAAGCGGCGGGCCCAGTCCATCATGCGGCTGAATTTCTGGACGGTCATCTTGCGGGTGAGGAAGAAGTCCTCGGGCTGGAGATTGAGGCGGGAGACCATGTCTTTTTTGGCGGCGTCGTATTCGTAGCCGGGGGAGATGGTGTGGCCGTCGACGCCGAGATTGGAGAGATAAGCGAACATCTGCTCGATCTCCTCCATGTCGGTCTCTTTGTAGATCGTGGTGTTGGTGGCGACCTGGTAGCCGAGGATTTTGGCCATGCGCATGGCGAGGATGCACTCCTTGAAGACGCCTTCGCGCTCGACGATGAGATCGTGGGTGCGTTCGAGGCCGTCGAGGTGGACGTTCCAGTACATCCACTTTGAGGGGCTGATGACGGGTTTGGTGGAGTCTTTGGGGCCTTTGCGGATATCGTCGGCGTCTTTTTGGGTGATAAGCTCCTCGGAGAGAAGGATCTGGATCTGCTCATCGACGGCGGCGGGGCGGCGGAGGCGCTCGACGGCGAGGTATTCGCGCATTTTTTTGCGCATGAACATGGCGTTGGTGCAGATGTAGACGATGCGGCTCTGGGCGAGGATGCCCTGGACGAGGGCCTCGATCTGGGGGTAGATGAGGGGCTCGCCGCCGCAAATGGAGACCATGGGGGCGTCGCACTCCCGGGCGGCGGAGAGGCAATCCTCGAGGGGAAGGAGGTCCTTGAGGGAGGTGGAATACTCGCGGATGCGGCCGCAGCCGGTGCAGGTGAGATTGCAGGTGTGCAGGGGCTCAAGCTGGAGGACGGTCGCGAACTTGCTGGTGCCGCGAATCTTGTGCTTGAGGATGTAGGCTGCAATTTTGGCCGTTAGAGGCAGTGGAAATCTCATGCTACTGGGTCTTATTCAAAATCGGCGCGATACTAACAGCGGAGCGAGGTCTGTCAACAGGGACGCTGCCTGCGCCGCATTGCAGATTTGTAAGGGTGGGAGGCGTTTCGGGGGTGGTATTCTTCGCAACATATCGCAGCCGCGAGGGAGATGGGCCGCTCATTGGGCTAGAATGGGCTTGCAAACGCGTTGCCCGGAGAGAATATGGCGATCAAAGCTCAAGCGGGAATCGCGCAAGCTGAGCGAGCAGGACTGCCATTCTGTGAAAGCCACCCCGACTCAGCATTAACATGAAGCCAAATGGGAAATCCCATTCTGGTTCTCTTCTGTGTCTGGCTATCTGGGCCTGCGCCATTTCAACGGCCAACTGCCAGGAGCCGACCTGGATCAACGGCACGGTGGGCGTGGCAGGTTCCCCGAACAGGAGCGTCACGACCGATTGGATCGCCGCGACCGCAAACGGGCTGCCGGTGATCTACGCGAATACTTTGCCCGGGATCAATCTCAACTCCAACCTTTGGGCGGGCGGAGGTACCGACGACCGCGCAACGCTGCAAACGGCCCTGAACAGCCTGGCGGCGGAAGGAGGGGGCACCCTCGTGCTGCCGACCTGCTCGCTGATTTCCGGCTCTCTGGCGCTGAGCAGTAATGAGAGGATCGTGGGATTGAATGAGGGAACGTGCGGGCTTTTCCTGAGCAACTCTTCAGACACTCCGCTCCTCACAAACATGCACAGGAGTTACATCCAGGGGAGCGACGAAAATATTAGAGTTGAAAATCTGACCCTTAATGGAAACGGCCAATATCCACAGGGACAGTTCAACCAATCCCACGACGACTCGAATGGGAACTTCGTGTGCGCCGTGGACTTTAATGGAGTAAACAACGTCGCGGTGTGCGACGTGCAGACGATCGACTCCAGGTGCTACGGCTTCGATTTTACCTCGTGCAATTGTGTCCACGCGGATGATTTGATTGGGTACTGGCATTTTCCTAATAGTAACAATGACACGGTACATCTGGACGCTCCCTACAATGACGTGTCCATCAACGACATCTGGGGCAACGGTCTTGACGATGAAATCGCTATCAATGGGGACGAGGATTACACGGGCGGGGCCGAGCCTGCCGGCGCGCTTATCGACACGGGCAGCGCGAGCAGCCGGCACGTCCGCGTTAACAATATCTTTTCAGCCGAGGCCAATTCGGCGATCCGGCTGATTTCGTTGGTGGCCCCGGCCAATGACATCGTGATCCGGAACGTGACCGGCACCGTGAGGCAATACGGCATTCTCATCGACACCGCCGGACGCTCCGGCTTCCCGGGGAACTTCGGCTGCATTACGATCAGCGGTGTGGACCTGGCATTCGCCGGTTTGTGGAACGGCGCAGGTTATCCCTACCAGGACATGATTGGCGTCGCGGACAAAGTGGATGATCTGAAGCTCGAGGAAATGACGGTGCTGAATTACTGCACCTATCCAGGCTTCGATAGTTGGTACGGTCCCTGGCTCTACCTCGGGGGGGGCGCCAAGGTAGGATCTCTGGAAGTGAACGGGTCATGGCAGGACGACAGCTTTGCCGCCATGTCGGAAACCATCGGGCGTATCATGGTTGACGGTGCTTCGGTGCAGAACTTCATCATCGGGCCGCTCCAATGGAGCAAGCCGAGCGGCTCGGAGACGGGCGGAATCCTCCTTTCCATGGACGCGGGGAGTCTTGACGATCTGACGCTGATCGATGTGACGACAAATAACGGCGCCGCAATCGTTAAGCAGACCGGCGGCAGCATCGGGACGATCCGTGAGGTCGATCTGAACGATCTTGATGCGGATGGACCCTCGATCGTGCTTTCCGGCTCCGGTACCCAGGTTCCTGTGCAGACACCTTATCAGGCGTGGCAGGGGGAGATGTTTTCGGCTTCTCAACTTGCCAATCCGGCAATCAGCGGGGACACGGCAACGCCAGCCGGCGACGGCATCCCGAACCTGATGAAGTACGCGCTCAATCTCAATCCATGGACCAATTGCGTCCGCAGGCTGCCCGTGGCGTCGATCGCCACGACGGGGAGCGGCAATTACCTAACGCTCACATACACGCAGGTGATCACAGCGACGGACATTACTTACACGCCAGAAATTTCCACGGACCTTCTCACATGGAATTCCGGCGCCGGATTTACGACAACTCCATCCGTGACCAATAACCCCGACGGCGTCACGCAGACCGTCACCGTTCAGGCTGCCGCTCCCATGGGCGGCAATACTCCGGGGCAATATATGGAGTTGCGGGTTACCGGTCCTTAGAGCCGTTTAAGAGCGCACCCGCGAAACGAACGCCGAAGCGGTGGTCATTGTACTCGCTGACGCTTTGCCATGATTGCGTACTGCTGAAATTCTCCGATGACGGAAAAGTCCCGGACGATGCGTGCGGCTATGAGCTGGGCGGGGTTGTATACCAAATGGCGGGGTGCGATTTTTGCCGGAAACAATTCCGTGCTGATGATGTAGTGGACATCGCGCCTCAATTGTTCGGCGTCCGGAGGGACGGGACGGAGGTAGGAGGGATCGAGGCAGGACTTTGCAACCAGGATGGTCTGGTAGGAATCAACGTCCTGAACGGCGCGGGCGGCTTGAGCGGGGCCGAATATCTCATCAAGGCGATTTCCGAAGAAATATGCCGGCTGGTACCGGCCATGGAGCATCAAAAAGCGCTCGATATCGAATGTGCAGCCCATGGGAGCGCCCATCTTCCCGTAGGCCAGGAGAGGGTCGAGACCCACCGTTGGAGGAAGGGGCTTGGAAAAGAAGAAATCGTTGGAAGCAGGCGGGGCAGTGAGACCGGGATGGGAATGCATCCATGCGCGGGAGACATAGGCTTTCTTAAATGCGTAATTGTAATGAAAGACGATCGACCAATTGGAGATTATATAAATCGAAAATAAGACCCAGAGGGCGGGCTTGAACCAGCGCTGATCGGGCAACCGGGCGAGAACGACGGCGGCAAGAAGAAGGATGGCGAAGCCGTTAAAATACAGGTGCACAGTGTCGCACCGGCCGAGAGCGGGTGCGATCAACAAGCCCGAGAGCACACAATAGCCCAGGCTCGCAGGTCCAATCAATGGCCCCGATGTAACTCCGAAGAGAGCGAGACGGGGAAGTAGAATAAAGGCGGCGGCAAGAAAAAGCAAAATCCCGGGACCAGGAAAGAGAGGGATGTTGAAGCCGCCACTAAAGTTAAAGAGGATTCCGAGATAGGCGGCGCCCCACGGCAGAAGCGCCAGCAGAGCTCCGGCCAGCGACATCATGGCCGCGTATGCGTATGCGCGCCGCGGGGTGCGCAGAAGGGCGATGAAATAGATTGAAAGGGCCAGGGTCACCGCCATGCCCATCTCGGGGGAAAATTCGAAGGCCAAGAATGGTCCAAGAAACGCGCAAAGCGAGACCAGAAGATGGCTGTGGAACCGGTCAGGCGAAAGTTTTGATACCATGTCATGACAGAAGAGAAACGCCGCGACGGGAAGGACATATCGAAAGGGCGTATATTGAAGACCCAGCATGGGATTAAAGAAGATAAGGGCGAAGACCCAGAATACGACGACCTGACGCGCGGGCGGGACCAGCAGCCACACGCAATAGAGGAGGAGATAGAGCCCGACGACAAAGTGTAGAAGGAGGACAATGCAATATGCCTGCTCGATGCTGAAGAGACCATGCGCGACCCGGTATAGATAGAAGGGGATATAGATCATCGCCGGGCCATAATAGAACGGAAACTGGTAGGCTCTAGACCAGAAGATTTATGGTAAACCAAGCGCAACATGTTCAAGTGGAGCAAATTGTCCGAGTACCGGGTCAAAAAAGTCCTGGAGTGCTTTTGCCTCGATTTGACGGCTACGCA
>JBEKOV010000139.1:0-8554 GCA_049521415.1 Chthoniobacteraceae bacterium | reverse complement strand
GCGAACAAAAGCTTTTGCCGCTCCGGTATTCCCCCTCCAGCAGCACGATGTCGCGCTGCTCAAGAGCAAAATTCAGCGCCTCAAAAATAGTCCCCTTGACTTGCGTTGATGCCACCAGCGGTGCGATGGCGCTCTCAAATTTCGCCCTGTATGCGCACAGCGCGCCAAGCAGATCGCGGAAGCCATCAATTGCAGCGCCGGCGGGAGGGAATGACGGATCCAAACAAAGGCGGGGGAGAATCGAAAAAATCCGCCGGCGTGCGCGCGCCGGGCATCCGACAACTTGCTCGGGAAAAAACTCCGTTAGCTCCCGCGCCACACGCTGAAGCGCAGTCTCATCGTCGCCAACAGTTGATGGCCATGGCCATGCCGGGAAGAGGTTACATGAACGGTGGACCCCAAAGCCGTCGCGCAGGGAAAGCTCGTGGAGAAAGTAGATAATCTCGCGCTCCTTTTGTGGGCGCAGGCTTTCGCATCTGCGCGCCACCAGGTTCCCCAGCAGTCCCCTCCGCGACGCGGCGCTAGAAACAAATCTCTCTTGGCGCAGCGGCGCGCCCCTTGCGGCTCGGCGGGTGCTGCTCATGTTAAAAATTCACCACCCCTAATCAGCTCATCCTCCCTCGCCGCTAAATCGTCAGCCATTCTCTGCTGGGCGCGCTCTGTATAGGCCTTCTGTATGGCCTTGATGCCCGGGCTCTCCTTGGCGGGCTCGTTTCTCCTTGAAAAATTATCCATCTCGGCGCTGTTACCGTACCCATCGCGCGCCCGGCTCGCGGATTGTCCCACCGGCGCCGCGCCGTTCCCCGCTCTCCGTATCGCCCGAAACTCACTCCGCACCGCCGCATTCGCATTTTTCCGCGCCAGGTGCTCCCGATTGTCCGGGTTCAAATTCAATTGCGGCGCATCCTCTGTCATCGTCGCGTTCAGAATAAATTCCCCAAACCTCAGCCCATCCCGATTCCTCACCCCGCGCTCCGCATTGAACACATGGCAGCCCCGATATGGATGCCCCGGATGAAACGCAATCAACACCGCGTACCCATGCTCGAGATACACCCCATCCCCATTCACCCGAAACCGGAAACTCACCGGGTAATGCGGCACCGTCGTCTCAATGACTCCCGCTCGCACCGTGGCCGCGCGTTTAATGGGGCAAAACCGCCACTCCTCATCCGCCGGGCATCGTCTCGCCGCCGCATTCGAATATAGGTCCGCCGGCACCACCATATCTCTGCCAAACGCGCGCCGCTGCTTTGGTCTATTGTTGAACCGCTCCATGGCCTCACACATCCCGTCCGCCGCTTGGCTTATATCCCAAAACCGCGCCGCCGCGCCCTCATCGCCCTTTCCCGCTTTCAAAAATAACTTCGTCGCCCGCTCAAATTCACCGCGCTTCCGCCCAATTGTTGTCGATCGATGCGCCGTCAGGCTTTGGAGTAAATCAAAACTCGATTCAATGAGCCCTTTCGTCCGGCTCTTGAACCCATGCACGATCCGGATAATCCCGTCCAATCCACCCCATTTTGTCCCATCATCAAGCCGCACCCCATCCACGAAACTATTCTCCCACGGCCCACGCTCCAGCCGCCAAATTAGCGGCAGCCCGTGTGCCGCCACCGTATCCGCCATGTGATCCGCAATATCCTCGATCCGGTACGCATCGCGCTCCCGCCCCACCGGACTCACTCCCAGCCATGCCCCCGAAAATACATCCAGCGTGCAGAGGGTCTGCCGCCCGATCTGAATTGCCGGCCGCTCGCCAGCCGTCCCGTCACTAAACGCAAATCCCGGGTCCACATACCGAAATGGTTCGTTGAGGGACATATCATCCGATTCCCACAACGTATTGGGCTCCATCGCGTGCGCCGCTCCGGCCTCGTCCGCGTACCACATTCCGCGCCGTTCAATGACTTCGTAAGCCTGCGCATGCTTCCGTCCACGAAACTCCGCCTCAATATCCTCCCCGATGTGCGCCGCCCGGCGCAGGGATCGCGGCCATTGCGGCGGCCGGCGCCGCTGCGCGGCCCGGTCCAGCTCCGCCAAGATCATGGCCCGCGTGTCCGCGCTGCATTCCGGGCACCTCACAAAATCCTCAATTGCCAGTGGCAAACTCTCCTTCTCAAGCACCAGGTTCCGCAACGCATCCGCCTCCGTATCGCTCAACTTAAACTTCGCCGGCCTCCCCTGGTTACAGCCCCGCTTGTCCTTAATGGCACCTTCCCCCAAGAGGCGCTCAAATTTCCGCTCGAATTGCATGCGGACGGCGCCCGCTGACATTCCAGCAGTTAGCGGCGACATGCGCAGCGCCGCGAGGATCGCCCGCTTTGTCGCGCGCGGATCGGCGCCGGCGGCCGTCTCGCGCTTCAACATCGCGCACGCCACGGGCCATAGATCATTCAGCGTTTTCGGCAAGAGATCATCGAAAAGAGAATGGCGGCCCACCCCGCAACCGGCCTCACGCTGGCGCAGCGTTTCCTCGAGGAATAATTCAGGCCGGGTCCACTCCTCCCGCCCGCGGTCCCGCTCAATCGCCCGCTCAATGGAACCGCGCACCCCGCGCTCATTGAATCCACTCTCCGGCCCAAGGGATGCTATCGCCCGCCGCGCTATTTCAGAAACCGGCGCGCGGTCTCCGATCTGGCTCAAGATCGGCGCTAGGTGTTCACACAGCGCCCGCGCCACGTCGAATTGCACCGGATCAATTTCCCCCAGGGGGATGGGCGGCATCCACGGACCGCAATGGGATTCCAGTAAATGCTCAATGCTGCGCGCGCCGTGCCTTGTCGCCAGCGTCGCAAGTTGCTCGCGCACGCCCGGCGGCAGGTCCGCCACGGCCCAGCCCTTGGCCTTTTGCCCGCGCACGGTTACATGGCCGGAGACCTGCGCGCCGGTCATCAACTGCAATACCCGCTGCCGCGTGCATCCCAGCACCGCCGCGATTTGCGCAGCGGTGAAGAGTTTCCGGGGCTTGCAATGGATCGGTGGGATTGGATCGGCGCGCACAGAAAAAGTTACTGCCCGTTATGCCGGCGGAACTGTTCTTCGCTGATGCCCATGCGGCGGTTCACCTCAGCCTGCTCCGGGGAAATCTTCCCCGCGTCCGCCACCTCATGGAAGCGCTGAATCCTCCTGGCATCACGCCGCGCGCATAGCGCTTCCAAGCCGGAGATAGCTCCCGGTGTGGCGTGCTTCTTCCAAGCCACTCTTGAGACACCCATCCGCCGCCGCAATTCATCCTCGGCGGGGTCCATGCCCGCGGCACCCAGCACCACACAGAGGGCCTCTACGTCATTGCTGTTCCCCTCCCCCAGCTCCCGCCCGGCGCCGGCGCCGAAATAAGTTATAATCTTGTGTACAATCTCCCAGGGGAGCCCCTCCAGGATTCTGTGCAGGTCTTCCTCGTAGTTGATCCGATCTATCCCGGTCCCCGGATCAAAGCCCAGGTCATTCGCCTTTTTCAAAAACGCCTCCACCTCTTCTGGGTTGCCGGTTTTCAGCGCCTCAGATAAGCCCTCGAAAAATTGGGGCTGCGTCATTTCACCGTAATTGATTTTCTTCATAGAACCAACCTCCTGGCTGGGATTGATCGCGTGCCCCGTTTCGCGGGCGCCCGTTGTGGGAATAATCGATCAAAAAGATTTTCGGATGCTGCTCAATCCTCCATACCCGAAGCGCACGCCAAAGGGTCATGGCGCTACACCGAAAACGGATCGCCTTCCCGCCCGCTCCGATTCCGAGTGGGAACGGCTCGCAGTAAATCCCTTTAATCACGGAGATGGATCGCGTCACGGATAGGTAGCCGGTTAATTGCGAGAGCCAGAGGCACGCATGGGCCAGCAGCGCTGCCCGCCTGGTCTGCCAGCTTTGGTCACAATCCCACGCGAACCTTCGAGACATAGCTGGAAAGATCATTTCGGGGCAAATCGGCTTCAGTGCGCGCCGGAGTTCCTCCATAAATAGATTCAACCGGACCTCTCCGGGCGTGAAACAGTGAGGGCGTCCCGAACGGCGAGGCTTGGCTGAACTGCGCCCGGCGCCCGTTAACCGCGCGCCGATTCCCTCAGCCGCGCGGCCCTCTACGGTTGTCCCATCCCAAGGGGTTTCGAAGGCGGCGCGCATCACTGTTCACTTTCCAGAGACGGCCTTGTGCATCTCTGCAGAGCCAAAACGGCAGTCGTTTGCCCTCCATTGCCGGTAAACCTCAAGGATGAGACTGACCTTATCGAGTGAGGTTTTCAGCGAATCAACATGCGCGTAGAAAGTGGTGTCTATAAGTATCCGGGGCGGAATCGAGGTGATGAGTATGCAGTGCGACGCCAGCGCCCGCGCGTATCGAATTGGTGTTCCGGATCCATTGTCTCCGTCCGGCGCGAACGGTTTCATGCGCCGTTCGACTTCATCGGATAGAAGAATATTTTCCTCGCATCCGGCTTCGGCAAGCGCCCGAGCGAAGCGTGCCGCCTCCTCGCACAGTTTTTCATGTAACCCGGGCAGTTCTTCCTCCTTCCGTTCAATGAAATGCGGCAATATCTCCAGGTGTGTTTTCTTGCCCGCCGCGGCCTGGATCGCCTTCGTGTCGCGCGGGTCAACCGTTTTAAGGAAGTCCTCCACTTCCTTCCCAATGGACACTTGCTGGCGCTTCGCGTCTTCGATGTCGGCTTGGGTCTGTTTGATTTGGGCCACCGCCTTTTCGAGCGGGGCTGGGTCTGGTATGTTTTTACTCATGGATCATTATTCGAATTAGCTGGCGTGCCGGCGGCGCCGGCGGATTGAAAATGATTTTTGAGAATGGCAACGAGGCTCTCCCGCCGCCCGTTCCATTCCGGCTTGATCCCCAGCCCGCGGATTTTCTCGGAGAGCTGCGGAACGGTTAGAAGCTCGATTTCAAAGCCGTAAAAGGCGGCCGTGTCCTGCCGCAGCTTAAACTCGGGAAGCGTTGCCCAGATCGCAAGACCTAGGGCATCCTCAATGCGGACCCTCGCCCGCCTATTGACTAATCCGGTACAAACGTGCCGGCACAGATCGGCGGTGATGCCCGCCTTTTCGGCCAGATCACGATAGCACCAGGACCTTACCGCGAGGAGGGTACGAATCTGCGCTCGTCTCTGGTGATCAGGGTTGAAAATCGGCATCTCGAAGCCGGATTAAACACGATCTATGTACTTTATGCAAGTGCAGATTTCCTAGGGACCGGACTACGGGTGATCTGATATTCTCAAGCGGTGGCAGACCCGGCCCTTTTTGCACGGAGCAAGCTCTCCCAAGGTCAACTTGCGGTTGCCAGGAGGCTGCGCGCCGCCCGGATGAGTGACGGGTTCAAGCTTGCCGAGCTGGCCCGGGAATCCGGTCTGACGAAATCATCGCTTGTGAATTATGAGTATGGCTCAAGCCCGCTCTCATTCGAGGCTGGCAATCAAATTTGCGCGCGCCTGGGTCTGAATCAGCTATGGCTCGCGACCGGGAAGGGAGAGCAGCGCCCCTTCGTGAATATGCTCGATTTGCCGAGTTCCGCCGCTGAGCTAGCCGCGGCGAAAGGGCTCGATTTTTACGGGGCGTTTGCCGGCCCATTAAGGCAGGCGATGGAGAAATGGCGGGCAGAAAATCCGGCGGAAAAACTCATCGAGGAAACGCTGAAACGAGGGCCATTAGAGGCCCTCCAACAAATGTCCCGGGCGCGCCTCGAAACGCTCGCGGTTGAACAGGTTGCAGCCATGCGCAAGGCAATTGGCCCCTTGAAGATGGCGCATTTGAGGCTGGTTCGCGACGTGCTCACAGAACTTGAAAAGAGGTGCCTCTGGAATAAGGGAGTTGACTTTGATAACACAGTGTGCGACTTGTCCCCTATGCAGATCGCCAAGAGACTCAAGGCCACGCGCGAGCGCCTTGCATTAACACAAGGGCAGGCGGCGGATAAATGGGGTGTCTCCGTTCGTGCGATTCAAAGCTGGGAGCAGGGGAAACGTCGCCCCCGCGGTCTCGCATTACGCCAGCTCGAAGCAATTTTAAGCAGCGAGAATCAGCCTACCGGCTGACGATCGGCGCGACGCCCTTTCGCGAGCCGGGCCGATGCGAAAGAGCAAAAAAAGGCCGCCCCCATGTTACTAGCATGAGGACGGCGAAGGGCCCGAAACAGAAAATCCATACCATGAATAAACCGAATCGGAACCCCCGCCGCAGTACCTCAAAAGCCGCCCCCACGCAAGCCCCTCTGCGCCCAGCGCCACCCCAGCCGGCGGATGAACGCCCCGATGCATGGGCAAACATTCTTAAATTGGAGAACGAAATCGCAGGGATCATAGCGTTGCTTGACCTACTGGAGGAAAGTTACCTGAAATCGATCGATCAGAGCAGTCAGATCGGCGCGCAAATAGGAATGGGGCTCGTCGCCCTTTGCACCGGACAGTCCCTGCGGTTGGAAGGAGCTTTTTTATCGCTCAAAAATGAGGTTCGGAATCTATTGCATTCGAGACATGAGTAGCGACCGAAAATTACCCCCGATCAGCAAAAGACGGTGGAAGGATAAGTTCACTTCCAAGCCCGGCGATCTTCGCCTCATTTTCGAGGCCCCGAAGCGCAAGAAGAGTGGCCCCACTTCATCCGACAATATCTGAGCCGCCCAGCGTAATAATCACCATTTCCTCCGCATCAACCGGATGAACACCACCTGCCGCCAACTCCGCCTGCGCATCCGCTGCCGTCAACTCACCCCTGCTAAGCTTCATCAACACTTCAGTGGCTTCATCCGGACTCATGGCAGCAAAGTATAGGCGTTGATTGGACGAAAGGGAAGGCGGTTTTGCCGCCGCGCCCGTTGTATGGTTGGGGTGGTCGGTGGCGCGATTTTGAAAGTGGGTAATAATCGGCGGCGATGCCTGACTTGGAAAAATTGGTGGAGGCGGCGAGCCTGCATACGACGGGTTGCAGGAGTTGCAGGGGTGTTATGCCAAATCAGTCCGGCGTGCATAATAGAGCCCATGCCTGATCTTGGAAGATTGGTTGCTACGGCGAGCCTGAAGACGACCGGGTTTGAGAATCCCCTGGCGTCGGCGCGGGCGGGGCTGTCGAAACTGCGGGAGACGATGTCCACGCTGGGGGCGCCGCTGGCGGCGCTTGGGGCGGGGTTCGCGGCGTTCAAGAGTGCGGAGGGGTTTGCGGAGGGAATGCGGGGGATGTTTGACCTGGGGCATGAATTGGGGGCGCAGGCGCGGGTGACGGGTGAGAGTATCAAGAGCCTGGTGGTGTTGCGGCAGGCGTACAAGGAGGCGGGGTTGGATGCGGGGAGTGTGACTACGAGCCTGGTGATGATGCAGCGGGCACTGGGCGGGGTGAATGAGGTGGGGCAGCCGACGAAGAAGATTTTTGAGCAGCTTGGGTTGAGCATGACGCAGTTGAAGGGGATGGGGGCGATTGAGCAGTTTAAGGCGATCTCGAAGGCGATCTCGAATCTGGGGGATCAGGCGAGCAAGACGGCGGCGATCACGGCGATCTTTGGGAGGGGTGGGGCGGAGATGGAGGCGCTGCTGGGGAATCCGGATGCGATCAAGGAGGCGGCGAAGGCGGTGGGGAACATGGGGGACGTCATGCAGCGGAACGCGGATTTGTTCGGCAAGGTGAGCAACGGGTTTGAGAATCTGCAACTGGTGAGCCAGAAGTTTTTCGCGGGCATGGATGAGAAGGTGGGGCCGATGCTGGATGAGGTGCTGACCAAGATTAACTCGATTGATCTATCGAAGCTGGGGGAGCAGGTGGGGACGGCGGTGGCGACGTTGTACAATGTGTTTAAGGGAGGGGCGTTTGGGAAGCTGGTGAGCCTGAGTTTGCAGGGAGGGGTTGCGAGCGGGCTGTCACTTTTAAGCGATCAGAATTTTTGGAGCGGGGTTTGGAACCTGGTAAAGGGCACGTTTGATGGGCTGGACGTGATTGTGCTCGAGGCGTTCAAGCCGGCGATGACGGCGCTGATGGCGACGGCGCAGCAGGCGGTGGCGACGTTGAGCGGGGGAAAGATCGATCCGCAACGGGACGCGGCGCGCGCGCAGAACACGAGCGCGATGGAGGAGATGATATCGATCAATAAACAGAGGACCAGGCTGGACCTGACAGAGGAGAGCGGGCCGGCGCTGGATGAGAAGCTCAAGAAGTTACAGAAGCTATATGCGCAGGCGTCGGCGGATTTTGATTCGTCGGCTGGGATGGTGAATAACCCGACGGTGGCGGATCGGTATAATTTCATGGCCGGGCAGGGAGGGATCATGGATGACATCGAAGCGCAGAAGAGACAGGGAGCGGGGAAAAATAATGCGACGGGGCTTGCGCAATTAAAAGAGGCAATGAGGGCGATGAAGGATGTGGCGCCGGAGATCAAGGCGCAGATCAATGCGATTATCGGGAAGTACAAGCCTGTGACGGGGGCGGCCTCGCCCGGGGTTACGCCGGCGCAAGGGACGGGGAAGTTTGACGCGCTGAAGAATCTGATGGATAGCCAGAGGGGGCGGAAGGATGAGGAGAGTGATCGGCTGGCGAAGATCGGCCTTTACATAGGCGGGAGTTCACCGCA